>JAUNIO010000035.1 GCA_030535355.1 bacterium
ATCATTTAGTTAGCGATCAGCTAACTTGCGAACTATCTGACTCCCCCTAAAGGATGGGAGGGGGAGAAGTCGCGAATGCGACAGAGGGGGTGCCCACGACTGTTGGGGAATCGAGGTGTAGCTTGTGTTATGCTCTAGCTTATACGCAGGCTTGAGCGTGGCAATAATTGTATATGAGTAAACATTTCAATGTCATCGAGCCTTAACTAAATGACATTGCTTATAGAATAAAGAGAGTAAATCGTGGTTTTATACATCAACAGCTGTGTCAGGGAAGATTCCCGCACCGATACTATCGCTAGAGCCGTTCTCCAAAAAATAGGCGAAGAGTACCAAGAGCTGTACCTGCCTGGCGAAAACCTGCAGCCCTTATCCAGAGAGACCCTAAACAAACGCAGCGCCTTGGTGCAGCAAGGAGACTATTCCGATCCCCTGTTCAATTATGCCAAACAGTTCGCCACCGCCGATGTAATAGTTATTGCTGCCCCATACTGGGACCTTTCTTTTCCGGCTCTGCTGAAAATATACATTGAAAATATTTACGCCGTAGGCCTGGTCACGGAATTCAATGCCAACGGCCAGCCCCGCGGGCTTTGCCACGCCAAACGGCTGATTTACGTAACAACTGCAGGCGGCCCCTACCTCACCGATTACGGATTCGGATATATTAAAGCCCTGGCAGAGCAGCACTTCGGAATTCCCCAGACAGTTCTCGTCAAAGCTGAAATGCTGGATGTAGAAGGTTTTGATGCCGCTAAAATCGTAGCCACAGCTATAGACAATATAAAGAATAACCCCGATTTATAATAATAAAGCTGCTGTCCATTTTCCCCAAAACAGCAGCGCCCAATCTAAGGAAAGCCAGCAGCGGAAAGATTTATCTCCAGCTGCTCATTACCACAAGTGTTTCAGGAAATAGCTCCCCATAAATTCGATAATACCTATAATTATCAGCGCCCTCCCCACCCCGGCGATATCATCACAGCCTTCACCAGACAGGGAGTGCTCAAAACTCCGCACGGCGATTTTTACCGTTTTAGCGATCTTGGCAGTATTCCTCAAGCTGGTTTTACGCATCTGTTTGCGGTGGGCAGCATTGCCATTTACTGCTGTGAAGCTGAGCTTCTGCTGTCTTTGCGTCCTGATGCCGTTGCCCTGCCCTTAAACAAGCTCCGCACCTATCAGCCCCAGTGGCTGGCCTTTGCCGTGGCCACGGCTTCACATTTGGCCCACTGGTATCGCACCAACCGTTATTGCGGAGCCTGTGCCGCCTCTATGCAGCCATCACCAAAAGAACGGGCCTTAATCTGTTCGGCCTGCGGCTACACGGTCTATCCGCGCATCTCCCCCGCCGTTATCGTAGCCATCCAGAGCGAGGGCCGTCTGCTCCTAACGCATAACCCAGGCCTGCCTCCTTCAGTGCGCTGGGCCTTGGTAGCCGGCTATGTAGAAATAGGAGAGACTCCAGAAGACACCATTCACCGCGAAGTTTCCGAAGAAGTAGGCCTAAAAGTCAAAAATCTGCGCTATGTGCGCAGTCAGCCCTGGCCCTTTACCCAATCGCTGCTGCTGGGGTATGCTGCCGAACTCGACGGCCCGGACACTATAAAAATTGACGGTATTGAATTAGACGAAGCCCAATGGTTTAAGCGCCAAGATCTTCCTCCTATTCCCAATACCGTAACCCTGACAAACACTCTAATCACAGCATTTAAAAACAGGACTCTATGCTAGCGAATACCAGGGTTAAAGCTGCCAACTGCACCAGCTCTTAGGCAGACAGAGACGACTATAATCCATTATGGGGATTCAGGCAGTTCGCAGGTTAGCTGATCGCTAACTACACGCGGCCTTAGACCATTACAGTAAAGCATTCTCAGCGCTGTTGGTTTCCTCAGCCTGAGGCTGAAGCGCAGCATTGTGCTTATCCGCCTTGTACCATTTCGTATAGAGAAATGACAGAGCCAGCAGAGCACCGCCCACAGCGACGAACAGCAGCAGTTTAAAAACCTCGTCCAAATCACTGGTATCGACCACGAAAAGACGCCCTACGGTCAGCAGCACCAAGAATATCCCCCCATAGGTGCAGTCCTTATTGGGCTTGTATATGCCCACCAGCACTGTCAGCGCTGCATAAGCTAGCCAGCAGGCCGTAATTACATAAGATACCGTATGCTCCGCCAAACTGCAGGCTTCCACATGCAGGCCGCCAAATCCCAGAGCTAAAGCGACATACGCCAGTAAGCGCAGCTGCGTGCCTCGGTATAAGACAAAAGTAGTCACCAAACCGACCACGACTGCGCAAAAACGCAAGCCGAAAAACGGCACGAACGAGGTGGAACCGCCATCGACAGCGCACATCAGCAGCAGCGCACCTAAACAGCAAACGGTCCAGGCATAGACGAAATAAGCTAAACCGCGCACCAACGGTTTGTTTTGGAACTTACCGATATTGTACCACTGCAGACTGTAAACGAAAGCTATAACGCAATATATACTGCCTTGGTTGACCAAACGGCGGAACCATCCGCCCACAACCTGACCGAACAGCGGATTGATCTCAACGCTCAATAAAATATAGAGAAGCGTCCAGCCCAGCAATTTAAACGTCAGGCAATAGCTGGACAGCCCTTCGTCATGGCCGCGCACCTGCAGCAAATAAGCAGCCAGCATAAAGCCCGCCGCGGGCAGGCCGAGTTCCAGCAGATAAAGGCGCATAAGAGCCTGCAAAATATTGTCAGCTGTGCTTAATTCCAATAAAGCTATGCCGCTCGGGCCAAACAGCAAGGGCCACAGCGAAGAAGATAGATAAACCAAAACCCAATTCAGCAAGGCTTTGCGCTTATTGATGGTTGCCCACAAAGCCAGGCCTAAAGCGATGCCCACCAGTACAGCCGCAGTAATTACGCCCTGATCCAAGGCTTCCACGCCGACCAATAAAGCCAAAAGACACATATTCAGATGAGCGTGGCCGATCTTTTCGTCAATAGCCTTATAATACGCCGACAATGCGGCATAGCCCGCACTGATCACCAGCATGGCCAAACCGATCTGAAAGGCAGAGTGTTCCCAAGCATATAAAATGATACCAGTGAACAGGCTGAGGCATGTAAAATTCAGATAGCTGGAAAAATTGGCAAAACGGGCACAAATACCGTGCCGATAACGCAAGACATCGAAAACTACATACAGCAGCCAAAAACTTAGACAGGTAAATACCGCCAGTTGCTCTGAACTTCCATTGAAGTAGGAACACAAAAAATCCAGCAGGACGATCAGGGAAAGTGCCAGATTGATATTGCCAACCAAAAGCCACATGCGGGCCCGATAAATAGAGGTTAAGGTCATGACATTGAGCAGCAGCATATAGACTGACACAAATACAGGACCGATCTTACTGCCAATAAATAAATTGGCATAACCAGCTACCAGCCCAATGACCAGCATTGAAGGCCTTTTCATATAAGCTGCCAGCCCGTACACCAGCACCAATAAAACGCAGGCTATGACCAAGGCAGTTTGGCTGCTTAAGACTTCAATAACCGTGCACGAAGCATAGGTCATCACAAAATCGATGGCCAACCCCAGACCGATGAGGACTTCCGCGTAATTGCGGTATTTGCCTTTGCTGTGCATCAGCAAGCCAGCCCCCAGAACAGCGCTGCCCGCCAGATAGCCAGATATAAGTTTCACCCAAGGATTAAAGAACACATACGGAGCAATAAGCTTGACAAAAATGCCCGCCGCAATGATGACCACCAAAGCGCCCAGCTTGTTGAAAATATTGCCCAGCATAAAACCGGCCACACCGCCGTCATTCTCTGAAGAAGCAGCAGCAGGAGACGGAGAGACCTGCGCCTGCTCACCTTCGTCCGGCAAAACGGGTTCGGGACGGTCTGGCTTAGATTTGGATGCGCCATCCGTTGCCTGAATTATAGCCTGACTTTGCAGCGGCTGATTGTAAAGCTTATCGTCCGATAACCGCCCAGCCGGCTTACTTTCCGCTGGCGTTTCCGCATTATTTACTGCAGGGGCCTCAGTGCCGATAGAAAGCAAATCCTGAGTTTTAAAAACCGAAACAGCTGCAGCGATATTCTCTGCGGTCTGAAACGGGGCATTGCCAGCTACTGACGCCGTTAAAGCCGCAGCCGCTGGCAGTTCAGGAGCAGCATCTGCTAATGCCATCGCCCTATTTGGCGAAACAGGAGCAATCACTGGCAGAGCAGGCGCACCCTGAGCGAGGCGGCGCTTCAAGGAGATCACCTCAGCCTTGAGACTGCTCACCCGTTTAGAAAGCACAATCAGCCAAATCAGCAACACAATGGGCAAAGCCAGGCCCACACATGCGCCTGTAGCCACCAGCAAAAAGACTAGAATTTCTTCGTCCACAAGCTCTCCTTTGGGCAATGTCATTTAGCTAAGGCTCGATGACATGGGAAATGTTGACTTATATACAATTATCGTTACAGTCATATCCGCGCACCAACTAGCATTTGATACACGCTAGACCTCGATTTCCCAACAGACTTGCACCCCTCTGCCGCAGTCAACAGTTTCTACCAGGTAATCAGAGGGCTGCCATCCAAACAGCTGGAATTGAGCACACAGCCTTTTTCTAAAAGGAGGCGAATAAAAGCGCGATCCATTTTTACCCCCGGCTTAACCGTCCAATAGCGGTGGCTGCGCGGAATAGGGCGCAGAAAGCGCTGCGATATAGCTTCCATACTCAGCGCCTGCAATTCAGCGTCGGGTTCCGGAGCCGCGCATTTTTTCAGTTGCCCGTAAGAAATACTGTCTACTATGAAAGGTTTGTGATTGAGGAGATGATCCATCATTACCTCCTCATAAGCGCCCTGAGTTAATACCGCTTTGCTGCTTTTGGCATAAAATTTTTGCCAATAAGCGTGATCTACGACAATAGTAGTCTGCTCCCCACTTGTTTCGTCCTGTACGGTCAGCAGCAAAGTGCTGCTCATAGTAGATATAGGTGCATAGCGCTGACGCAAAACATTGGTTTGGCCGGCATTAGTTCCGGCATCTCTGCTGTTTGTCACTGTAGCTGTTTTCCCCCTCTGAGCATCTGCTGCAGATACCGAAGGAGAGCCTTCGGCTGCGTTTTGACTGGCAGCGCCCCACAAACCCAGCGTTATAATCAAGAATAGAACCTTAAAGCGCATGAGCAACAGCCTCCCTTCGTAGCTTCTACACATTTTACTTAACCGCCGCATATACTTGTTGCTGTGTTTTGCGATACGTTAATGTTTGCGCTGTAGCTAATCTAATGGTCAAGTTAATATCGGATTCTCCCAGCATATTCAGCAGTTGATTGTAAGCGCCAAACCTATGTTTGACGCTTACAATTTTACCCCAGCTAAAGCTTAGAGGCAACCTATACAGCCTAATATTATTGCTCATCCTCAGGCTCTTCTACCGCCGGCCCTTCGGAAGGCACAGCTGGCAGCGGTTCGGGCAGCGGGTCGGGTTCCGTCACAGTCTCTTGAGGCACTGAAGGAGCGGAATTAGCAGCTTCAGCTGCTGCATCCGCCACATGCGGAAGCTGCGCGGCCTGATTATCCGTTCCATTATTGTTAGCACTTGTTTCCACAGCTGCCTCAGTGCCCGCGGAATGAGTCTCAGCAGATGAAAGCGGCGTAGTCTCCTGATGCTCCACGGACGCAGTTTCCCCGGCTGCATTTGTTTCGGTTGCCTTAACTTCCTCGGCTTCAGCAACTGTCTCAGGCGAGACCGCAGAATCTGACGGGAAACTATCTCCGGACAGCTCCGCAATATCCGCATCGTTAGCGCCTGATGAATTCTCCTGAGACTCAGCTGATGCCACCTTAGGCGGGTTGAGCAAAGTAACTACAGGATTGTTAAAACGCACGTCTATTTGCTTTACAGGCTTGCCATCCCGGCGCAAAGTAGCCAGGAGAGCGTACAGCGTTTTATCTTTGGTTGCAAAAGTCTTGCTATCGCCGACGAGAATAGGAATATCCCGCCCCAGCAATTTAGCTGCAACCGTCAACGACTGATAGCCGTCAAAGCGATATTCGATTAAATCTGCTCCCAAAACTTTTTCGCAAACAGGCTGAACCTGCAAAAAACGCTCTATAGGCTCTGAGGCTATTCTCCCTTCCAAGGGAGCACCTTTAAATAAACGGACTTTGGGCAGCTGAGCCTGTTTGGGCTGAACAGGCCCCAAAATAATGCCCTCTTCGGTAACGCTAACCCAAGGGCAAGAGGGGTTAGAGGTAGCCACCTGAGCTGCCGCAGCCCGCTCCTGCACTGTAATGATCACCGTACCGCCAGGGCAAAAACGTACCGAAGCTGTGCTTAACTGCGGCATGCTCTGCACATGCTGAGGAAGCCCTAACAGCCAATAACTCCAATAATAATCGCCGATTCGCAATGAAGAGCTGGAGACTATAGCTGCCTTTGGCACAAAGACATTGCCTTCTACCTGAATTGAGCGCACCACAAATACGTAGGAAAGCAAAAAAACGCACTGAGCAATTCCCCACAGCACAATTAGCACCATTCTGCGCAATTGACGTGCGCTCATAGCTTACCTCCTCGGCGATTGCTAACATATATAGCTAAAACGCTTATGAATATTTAGGCCGGGCAAAGCTCCGCTGTTTTCGTTAAGATTGCAGCAGCTCGCGCAGCGCACTTGGTTATGTCGCCTGCCCCTAAAAACATAACGATGTCGCCCTCTTGGCAATTTGCTTGCAAATAAGCGATGATATCGTCATGAGTCGGTGTAGCCGTAATTTCAGGCGCATGCTCGCTGGACTTTACCGATTCAATAACCGTCTCCAGCGAAATACCGGGAATAGGCTCCTCACTGGCGGCATAAATGTCGGTAACTAGCAGCTGATCCGCTTCATCAAAGCAGTGAGCATATTCATCCTTAAAGAATTTAGTACGAGTATAACGATGAGGCTGAAATACCGCAATCACGCGTTTTGCAGAGCCTGTATGAGCAGCATGGATAGCTGCTTTTAGCTTACTGGGATTGTGAGCGTAATCGTCCACAACGATAATACCATTGCCACGGCCCAGCACCTGGAAACGGCGGCGCACGCCGCTAAAGCTCGCCAGCTGGCGCGAAATGTCCGAGAAGTCCATACCGACTTCCAGCCCCACCGCCACAGCCGCCAAAGCATTCTGTACGTTATGTTTTCCAGGTATCTGCAATTTAAGCTCTCCGAGTTCGCGCCCTCTCCAAAAGACACGGCACTTGGAAGTGTAGTTTTCTAAAACTATGTTAGCTGCCGTTATATCAGCTTCGGGGTCCAAACCGTAGGTTATCACGCGGCTGCTCAGCTGATCCCGCATACCTTTCAGACGAGGATGGTCCTGGCAAAGGACTACCAGCCCGTTATCGCTGACACGGTGCATAAAGCGCAGAAACATTTCCTCTACGCGCTGGCTAGTAGCCTCATGATCATAACCGCAGTCGCTGAATGCTTCAGTAGAAAGGTTTACATCAGCGTCTACACTGGTAACCACAGCAATTTCAGGAGCTAGTTCTACAAAGGAAGCATCAGATTCATCCGCCTCAGCTACCAAATAATCACCGCTGCCAAGTTTCGCATTGGTGCCCAAACCGTTAATTTCTCCGCCTACAACCACGGTCGGTTTTAGGCCATAACCTTCAAGCATACCAGCGATCATTGAGGTTGTGGTGGTTTTGCCATGCGTACCTGCAATAGCAATGCCCACACGCGCATTCATCAGCCAGCTCAGCATTTTCCCTCTCTGAATAATGCGAATCCCTCTGCGCATAGCTTCCTTAATCTCGGGGTTATCCTCGGGAACCGCCGAAGACACCACTAATATATCCGCATCCTTGACATTAGCCGGATCGTGGCCGTGGTATATCTCAGCGCCCAGTTCCTTGAGGCGCTCGGTTACCCCGTTCGTGCGCAAATCCGACCCAGATACTGGATAGCCCATCTGCAGCAGAACTCTGGCGATGCCGCTCATACCGATGCCCCCCACACCGACAAAATGCACATGCCTGAATTCAATATTGTCAACATTATCCATGGTTAAATACTCCAAAACGCAAAGGATGACTAACTATGTGCGTCATCCTTTTAATTAGTTACAAACTAATAATAATTCTATGTATAAGCTAAGAACCTTTAATTAATTTTTAGCAACCGCAGAGGCTGTCAGCAACAGCCTGTAGCACAGCCTGCACAGCCTCTGGACGTCCTTGGCGGCGGCTCGCTTCCGCCATCCCCTGACGTTTTTCGGCATCGTTCATCAGCAGCAAAACGTTCTCGGCCAATTCTTCTTCAACCTGGTCATCAGCTAGACGAACAGCCCCTCCGGCTTCGACCAGCGAAGCTGCATTAGCCTCCTGATGATTTTCCGCCGCATAAGGATAAGGCACCACTATAGAAGCCCGCCCCACTGCCATAATTTCACAAAGAGTAGTGGCTCCGGCGCGGCAGACCACCAAATCACAGGCTGCATAGGCGCTGGCCATATCCTGCAAATATCCTACAGGCCGATAGTCGAGATTTCCACCGGACAACAAAGGCGAAGCTTCAGCTTTTACTTTATCCAAATGTTTGGGACCAGTGATATGAATGACCGTCCAAGCGCAATCGCGCCATAAAGGCAAAGCGCGCAGCACAGCTTTATCTAAACTGGCCGCTCCCTGGCTGCCTCCAGTTATTAGAAGACAGGGACGTTCAGCAGGCAGGTCATACATTTGCCTGCCCGCTTCTCTCTCGGCCTGGATTACCTCGCGTCGCACAGGATTGCCTGTCAGCACAACTTTATCAGCTGGCAAACCTGTAGAGGCAGCTTCTGGCCAGCAAGTACAGATACGGTTAGCAAATCGAGAAAGCAAACGCACGGTTTTGCCCGCCCGCGCATTTTGCTCCAGCAGTACAGTAGGAATCCCCAGCAACTTAGCTGCCAAGAGTACGGGCGCACAGACATAACCGCCCGATCCTACCACCACTCTAGGCTGAAACGAGCGCAGGGCTGACCAGCTTTGCAGTACTCCTATTCCTAAAGCCAGCAAGGCTTTGGCTTTGCCAATAAGGCCCCCACTCAAGCCGCGGGCGTATATTTTCTGAAAACGGTAACCTTTTTCGGGAACAATCTTATTCTCTATGCCCTTTTCTGTTCCCATAAACAGAAGATTGCCATCGTACTGATCGCGCCATTGCTCAGCTATAGCTAAAAGCGGATACAAATGCCCACCCGTACCGCCGCCGGTCAGCACAGCGCGGCATCCCCATAAGGATGGCAGTTTCAGCTCGTCTTGTCCTAAATCACTGTCGTGCGAAATTTCACCATTCATATAAATAATGCCCCTAGCTTATATGTCCTCAAATCAAACAATATCCTGAACTTTCTTAAGACGCTCCCGGCGCTGGCGGCTGCTCTCGTTGATATCGATAACTTTCCAGCCCTCTTTTACGCGTGGCCCTGGTAAATGGCGCTTTTGATTTTCGGGATCGCTGCCCACAATTTTGCGCCATTCACCGCTGGATATAGGCGAAGTCCGCACATCGGAAGATTCCGAAGGATAAGGCAGCAAAGAATTGGAAAGCGTATGCCCACGGCGTACTGAATGGCGTTTATACACCGTTTTCTTCTTAACCGCCCCACTGCGGCGATAGGTATCAGCTATATTCAAAAGCAAGCCTATAGAGAAGAGCGTAATACACATCGAGCTGCCCCCATAAGATATCAAAGGCAGCGGGAGACCTTTATTCGGGGCCAGCCCCGTAACTACCGAGACATTGATCAGCACCTGCAGAGCCATTTGGGAAGAAATCCCAAACGCCAGCAAAGCTCTATAAGGGTCTTTGCAGCGCGAAGCCAAACGGAATCCGCAGTAACAGAGCAAAGCGAACAGCGTTAAAATACCCATACTGCCCACGAATCCTATTTCTTCGCAAATCACCGCATAAATAAAATCGGTGTGCTGCTCTGGCAAAAAGCCGTATTTTTGCCCGGAGAAGGGCATGCCGCACCCCCAAACCTTTCCGCTGGCAATCGCCATAAAGGAATTTACCGCCTGATACGCCGTTGTGCTCGCGTAATCCATTGGGGCAACCCAAGCTTTCATACGCTCAAAGCGATAGCTGACAAAGAAAAGTAAGGGCAGTAAAACAACAGTCATGACCACAAAGGCGCGGAACAGCAAGCGCATCGACAGCCCTGCCACAAACAGCATGGACACAATGGTCAGTGCTATTAAAATTAATGTGCCCAGATCGCGGCCCATTTCAATAATGCCTAACATAAAGAAAGACAAAAGCAAAGGCCCCAAAAAAGGACGCACATCTTCGCGCAGTTCTTGCAGCCACCGTTTCCACTGGGGAAGGCCTTCACGGTTGACATCGTCAGTCTCACCTATGCGGGTACGGCGGCGTGCCAGTAGATCAGCCCAAAAACAGACGAAGATCACTTTACAAATCTCGCCTACCTGGACATTGAAGAAGCCCAAATGAATCCAGCGCTTGGCACCATTTTGCGAAGGGAAAAACAAAACCGCCACAGCCAGCGCTAAGCAAATTAAAAAAGCCGGCAAACTTAGCCATTTGCGCGCCTTGTCTAAATTGATCCAATGCCGGGCGGTCAGCAGCAGGCCTATTCCCAGCCCAAAGCTGATAAACTGCCTGATAAAAAAGTACAAGGAATTGAAGCCGCAAGCAGGGTCAGAAGCGCCCGTTGAGGCTGAAGCAGATAAAACTGCTATTAGTCCAAATGCGCTAAGCGCAATAGCTATTATTGCTATGGGACGGCCCACGCTGTCGCCTAAAAACTTCACGCCCTTGCACCTCCAAAAACGTGTACCAGTGTCATGCGCTTAGGGCTTGATGACACTGGCATTTTTAAATGTAAATCCTTAAGTATAAATCCTTAAGTATAGATAGTCGAAAGATAGCTAGGATGTTCTCTAGGGGCTAGCAGCCCCCTACAGAACATACAGGACAAGGCCTTATTCACAATTCCTGTACGTATTTGACGAATAAATCGCCGCGCTCTTCTGCATTCTTAAACATATCAAAGCTAGAACACGCAGGTGAAAGGATTACAGCATCACCGGGCTTGGCCAAACGGGCAGCTTCACGAACCGCCGCCTGCAAATCAGCGCTGCGTCCTACAGAAACCACTCCGGCTTTTTGCGCTTCCGCAGCAAAACGCTCAGACGCTTCCCCGATCAAAATCAGATATTTCACGCGCTCGGCTATTACCCGCATCATCTCGCTCACATCAACGCCCTTATCTTTGCCACCGGCGATCAAGACTATTGGCCGCTCATAAGAGCGCAGAGCTGCGATCACAGCATCGGGATTAGTTCCTTTGGAATCGTCGATATAGACAACCCCCTCACGTTCACGCACTAACTGCAAACGATGGTGCAAGGGCTGGTGCTCCCGCAGGGCTGCTTCACATTCTAGGGCCGAGACACCTAAAGAACGGGCTACCGCTACTGCGGCCAAAGCATTGGCTAAATTATGTGGGCCAGGAAGCCCCGGGAAATCCCAGCGGAATAGGCGTTCTGCCAAACCGCCATTGCGATAATACAGCCAGCCATCCTGGAACCATGCGCCATTTTCAACTTCACCGCGCACGGAAAAAGTCATCAGCCGCGGACAGGGAGGACAGGCTGGTGCAGGGTATTCTGGGATCCAAGCGGGAAGCTGTCCCGCGCACAGCTCTTCGAACATTCTGACTGCACCGGGATCATCAGCTGAAAAGACCGCCAGGTCTTTGGGCCCCATATGCGCAAATAAACGGGCCTTAGCGGCAAAATACTCCTGCATGTCTTTGTGGCGATCCAAATGATCGGTGGTAAAATTCGTCAGCACTGCCACATGAGGCGCAAAGTCATAAACGGTTTCCAACTGAAAACTGGATATCTCGGCCACAACGTAACCATCTTTAGGCGCACCGCCCACTTCAGCCACCAAAGGGTTGCCAATATTTCCCGCCAAAATTGAGCGTTCTCCCAACATGCGATCAATCAGCGTCACCGTTGTCGATTTCCCATTCGTTCCCGTCACCGCTACGAAGGGAGCTGGGGAGATACGCCAAGCGATCTCCACTTCACCCATAACCTTAACACCACGGTGCAGAGCTTCCTGAAGCAAAGGATTAAATACCGACACCCCAGGGCTGACCACAATTAAATCGCTGTTGAGTACACGTGGGGAATGGCCGCCGACTTCTATTTCCACACCTAAAGGTTCCAGTTCACTGCGAATCTCGGCAATTTTGGCGGGAGTATTCGAATCGCTGAGCAGCACCGCAGCCCCGCGGGCACTCAGCTGCTTGGCCAAAGCTACGCCGCTTTTGCCCAAGCCTAAAACCGCAATACGAGTATTCTGAAAATTCATAACTTATAAAACCCCGCAATACAGCAAAACCGACACTATAGCCAAAACTACACCACAAACCGTGAATCGCGCGGTAACCTGCACTTCGTGCAAGCCGCCCAGCTCAAAATGGTGATGAATAGGGCTCATGCGGAACACGCGTTTGCCGCCGGTCAGCTTAAAATACACAACTTGAATTATCACGGAAAGCGTTTCTATGACGAATACGCCGCCGACCAGCACAAGCCAAAACTCGCTGCCGCTGAGCAGCGCCATGCAGGCCAAAGCTGCGCCTAAGCTAAGCGACCCTGTATCGCCCATAAAAACGCGGGCTGGATAAGCGTTAAACCACAGAAATCCTAGGCAAGCCCCCACTAAACCGCAAGCCCCCACAGCCAGCTCTGGATGGCCAGAAGAAATGCAAATAAAAGCCATGGCCAGCAAAGCCGGAATACTCGTTCCCGCTGCCAAACCGTCAAGCCCATCGGTCAGGTTTACGGCATTGATAGAACCGGCCGTCACCAGCAAAGTTACTGCCATAACCAGCCAGGCACCGCCTACAAAACCTATCCAGGGGAGAGCGATTCCCGCTGGCTGGCGAGTAGCCACAAGATAAATTCCTAAAAGCAGCCCCACAAAACCTTGCACAGCCAGTTTATGACGGGCTTTCAGCCCTAAATTGCGCCGTTTCAGCACTTTACTGATGTCATCGACAAAGCCCAGCGCGGCACCGGATAGCACTACTAAACGGAATATCCACATTTCTACGCTGGACACTGGCCACCAAAAACTGGCCAGCAGGCCAGAAAGAATGAGCACCAAACCGCCCATGGTGGGCGTACCCGCTTTAGAAAGATGTTGCTGCGGTCCCTCTTCGCGCACAACTTGGCCCCAGCCATGCCCTTTAGCCCAAGTCAAATAGGCGGGCATACCTGCTCCCGCTAAACCTATGCCGGTAAGAGCTGCCAGCGCCATCAAATGCCATGTTTCCGTCATTGCTAATGCCTCAAATCCTAGAGATTATTAAATTTACTAAATTTGCTAGGCCTGTTCAGCCAACAGCTTTTCGCTGAGATACTCAAGGCCAAGGCTATGCGAAGCTTTAATTAACACAACATCACCAGGCTCAAGGACCTCCTGCAGCTTTTCCCAGGCTTCCCGGCGATCTTTAACGCTATACGCCAATAATACGCCAGACTCTTGGGCCGCCGGAACCATGTATTTTCCGCTTAGCTCCCCTACCCCGATTAGCACTTCTATCCCGGACTTGGCGCACATGGCCCCGATCTGCCGATGGAATTCCGCTGTCCCTTCTCCCAATTCCAGCATATCTCCCAAAACCGCGACACAGCGGCGTTTGTCCGCAAGCAAATGTGTACCGCGATATGACGCCAGTTGCCCCTGCACTTCCAAAGCGCCGCGCACCGAACTGGGCGCCGCATTGTACGCGTCATTTATCAGGGTCATACCGCGCTGCAACTGCACTATCTCAGTTCTCATACCTGTGGGCTGGAAATTTTCCATAGCAGGGCGCAGTTCGTCAGGTGCAAGCCCAAATTCAGCACATACGGCCAAAGCAGCCAACAAATTAGAAGCGTTGTGCAGTCCGAGACGCGAGAAAGAGACCTCTATCTCACCTCCGGGATAAGCCAGCCGCAGCGAACTGCCCAAGCCATGTTCAGTCACCCGAGGCTGATACTCTAACAATCTCCACACCGCCGGACTATCGGGATGTACAGAAAAAGAACAACTGCGCCCAGAAATGCGCTCTTGAAAAACCGAGGTGAACTGAGTGTCTTCGGGATAGACAGCCAACGAAGCGCTGTCCATCTCTTCAAACAGCTCAGCCTTAGCTTCGGCTATAGCCTGGCGCGAACCTAATATCTCCAAATGCGATTCGCCAATAGCCGTAATTACACCAACGCGAGCATTTACGAGACGCGCTAAACGGCGAATCTGACCACGTCCCCGCATACCCATTTCAATGACCGCTATTTCATGCTGCGGCCCCAGCTCCAGAAGAGTTTTAGCTGCGCCCACATCGTTATTATGATTGACCGGAGTCGCATGAACATTATAACGCTGGCTTAAAAGCTCGCGAATTAAATCTTTCGTAGTGGTTTTGCCCACAGAGCCTGTAACTGCCACCACGGGTATGTGCAAACGTCTCAGATTAAAAGCTCCTAGGGCCTGATAGGCCGCCAAGGTATCTTCAACCTTCAGCAAAGGCGCAGCAGCTAATTCGGAAGGGACGTCAGACCTAGCCCATAGCGCCGCGCCAGCCCCAGCCTGTAGCGCCTGAGCCACAAAATTACGGCCGTCAAAGCGCTCTCCGACCAGCGGCACAAAAACTCCCCCAGCAACTACAGCCCGCGTATCGGTAAAAATACCCGCATAATTCTCGGGATATACAACATTCTCCGCAATACAGCAATGCAATGCCGCTTTAAGCTCATCTAACGTCCAACTGCCCACTGCTCACAGCATCCTTATAAATCAATCAAAATATGCCTATATTACCCGTTTTTGCGCGATGTATTGCGCTATCTCTTCACTGGTGCGCAATACGCTGCGGTCCCAATTAATGGCCAAACGCACGGAGGGCAGACACCCTTTCAGAGCGGCCAAATCCGCTCTCTTCCGCAAATTCCCGCGTGCAGTTTCAACATCGTCAAAATGCACTGTGCGATCGCTGAATTTCTGGTAATTCTCATGTCCTTTACCAGCTATAACTACTGTATCGCCTTCACTGGCTTCCGCAATTGCTTTAGCTATAGCTTCAGCGCGATCGGGTACAACCGCCACTTGAGGGTGCGCAGAACTGCGCTGCACGCCTTCCATAATCTGCGCTATGATAGCATCTACATCTTCAGATCTGGGATTATCCGACGTCACGATAACTTTGTCAGCTAAATTAGCGGCAATTTCTCCCATCAGTGGCCGCTTGCCTTTGTCGCGGTCACCGCCGCAGCCAAATACCACTGTAAGTTCGCGGCTGGTAATATGGCGCGCTGACTCCAGCACATGCTGCAGACCGTCAGGCGTATGGGCATAATCGACGATAACCGTAAAAGGCTGGCCCTCGCGCACGAGCTGAAATCTTCCCGGAACAGAACTAACCGACTCCGCGCCTGAGACGATGCGCTGCAGACTGCCACGCAGGGCGACACCCACGGCAATAGCCGCTAAACAGTTGTGCACGTTAAACATACCCGACATAGGCAGCTTCACCTGACTAACTTCCAAACGCGTTTCCACCAAAAAGGTTAGGCCGTTTGGGGTAGCATCCACGTTGTAAGCGCGCACATCAGCTCTGGTGTTCACCCCGTAGGTTATAACGGGGACACGCTGCTGCAGAATTTCGTACAGGCGCTGGCCATAAGGATCGTCTATGTTGATGATCGCAAAAGGGCTGCGGGGACGGCCAGTATGCGTTCCCAAATCGCTGAATAGCTTGAGCTTGGTGCTGAAATAGTCTTCCATCGTCTTATGGAAGTCCAAATGATCCTGAGTAAGGTTGGTAAAAACAGCAATATCGTAAGGAATTCCGAAAGTGCGATCCAAGGCCAGAGCATGAGAAGACACCTCCATAACCACGCTATCCTGACCACAGGAGGCCATCTCGCTGAAATAGCGCTGCAGGTCTAGGGATTCCGGGGTAGTATTGGCCAAATGGCGCACCTCACCGCCTATGTGAGCTTCTATAGTGCCCAGCAGCCCGGGGTTATAGCCTAAGCTGCGCAGCACCGCCTCGGTTAAAAAGGCAGTGGTTGTCTTGCCGTTTGTCCCTGTGATTCCTATGTTGAGCAGTTTTCCGGCAGGCCAATCAAAGAAAGAAGCCGCCACCTGCGCTAAGGCCCGGCGGCTGTTGGGCACCAAAATATAAGGCAAGTCCACACCTTCAACGGGATGCTCCACTACCAAGGCGGCCGCTCCCTTAGCGGCGGCTTCGGCCGCAAACAGATGCCCATCACTGGCAAATCCGCACACACATACAAAAAGGTCGCCCGGCTTAAGCTGCCGCGAATCGCAGCATACGCCGGTAACATCGGCCATACCGTAAACCTGCGCATCCTCCACAGCGCTGGCCAGCTCGGCAAGATTCTTCATTATTCCTCCCCACAGTCGCCCACCCACTCAGCGACTTCCCCAAGTTACAAGGCCATTTCCCTCTCCCATCCTTCACAATATCATTTAGTTAGCGTTTCGAAAAAGTTAGCGTTTCGAAAACAAATTATCGCCTGCACCAGCTTCCGCGCAGCGCTGCTTCGCATCGTTTAGAAACGCCTTGCGCGGGCCTGACGATCCGCTTTAACAGTATATGCAGTAGCTGTATTTTGCTTACTAAATGGCATTGCCATCCTTTAGAGAGAGTCAGTCTGTTGGCAAGCTAGCTTGATAGCTAACTATAAATAATCCCTATAAATAATACCCAATTATTACTAATTTTTTCCCGCAATCTCCCCAGCATTTAGAGCTACCCAAGGAGTCAGAGTGGTCACCCACTTTAAACTATTTCCTTTGGTCTCCGAATTGATATGCGAGCGGCACAGCTCAGAAGTCAGCCGATGCGAACGGCAGTAAGCCATCAGATTACGGCAAAAAGGCGCCACGAGTAAGGGCGCTTGACTATCGCTTAGATAATTTTGGCTGCGACTATTTTGCATGTTTTCTGGCAATTCTACCTCCTTCTCTGCCCAATGCCATTAACTTAAGGCTCAGCGGCATTGAATTCTATTTTACTTCTACCTGATCATATCCGGCTGTAGGTGACACACCTAAATAGGGAAGCACCTTACTGCAGACCTCCTTAAACACGGGACCGGCGACTGTGCCGCCAAAATAGATAGGCGTAGGGTCTTCTAATTTGACCAGCACTACTATGCGAGGGTCATCGGCGGGAGCAAACCCCAAAAATGAGGAATTGTGACGGCCCTGCGCATATCCGCCACGCTCTTCATCTACGACATCGGCTGTACCGGTTTTTCCAGCGACCTTATAACCAGGGACCGCTCCAGGTTTTCCTGTTCCCGAAGCTACCACACCGCAGAGTATTTCCGTAAGATCGCGGGCGTTAGCTGAGCTGATAGGGCGAGCCACTTCTTGTACAGGAAAATTTTCCACCACATTGCCATCGTCATCTACGATAGCTTTGATCAAACGAGGCTGCATACGCACTCCGCCATTGGCGATAGCCTGCATACCCGAACAAAGCTGGACAGGGGTAGCTGTAGCAGCCTGACCATATGAACGCGTACAGGTGTCAATATTGGACCAATCGCGCCAATCGCCCAAAATACCGTCAGCTTCTCCCTGCAGCCCAACCCCGGTAGCCTCACCAAAACCGAAGTCATAAAAGGTTTTGGCCAATTTTTCGCGTCCCAGTTCCATAGCCACATACGCTGTGCCAGTATTAAAACTGTAACGGATTATATCGGCTAAGGTCTCTGTTCCTTTCGTGTACAGACCATCTGAAGCATTTCCTATAGTACAGCCGTCTATAGTCATCGTTGAAGGGCAGCTATAGACTGTATTAGGGCTAGCTCCATTTTTTAGCGCTGCTGCTGCCGTAAACGTCTTAAAGACGCTGCCAGGCTCATAAGCATCGGTAATAGCGCGGTTTCTGCGCACCTTTTTATCGGCTTTTTCAAAATGAGTCGGCTCATAATCAGGCGCTACCGCAGAAGCTAGAATTTCTCCGGTATGAGCATCCATAACCAAACATATACCGCCTTTAGCGTGGCGATAAGCGACAGCTTTGCGCAAAGCGGCTTCTGCAGTATATTGGATTACCGTATCAATCGTAAGCTGAACGTGTTTGCCCGGAATTGCTTTGGTCAGCAGCACTGGCTCTGAAGCGACCGAATTGTTCGCGACATCGATGCGATGGCGTTCTGCTCCAATTACGCCGGCCAATTCCTCATTATATGAAGCTTCTACGCCTTCCAGACCCCGCTCGTCATCGCTGACAAAACCCAACACGTGAGAAGCTACCCGACCCTGGGGATAAAAACGTTTACCGATCGACTCAACATCGATCTCCACGCCCTCTAAAGGATCCCCCTCATAATCTGGATCGCGCTCTTTCTCCCGATCTATATACTCTTGGCGCCACTGCTGGAGCTGAGAACGCTCTGTGTCAGAAGCGACTCGTTTGACATAGAAAAACGTCTTTTCGTTGCGGATGCGCTGCAGCAGATTATCTTTGTCAATGTGCAGGGCTTCAGATAGTTTCTCAGCAACCAGTTCGGGCTGCTTAACCTGCCAGGGACGAACAGCAATGCTCTTCCACTCGCTGCTAGTAGCCAAAGGCTTGCCATAGCGGTCTTGTATGTCACCGCGGTTAGAGCGCACTGTTACGTAACTTATTTGCTGACCAGCCGCACGTTCAGCATATTGGCCATAATTGAAAAGCTGTAGCGAAGCCTGTTTACCCACTACGGCCAGCGCAAGAGACGCTAAAACGCCGGCGACATAACCGATACGCCTTCTAAAACGCTGTTCCCACTGAAAACCTTCCATGCCAGACTCAACCAATCACTTCAGAAAAGACTGTGCGCTGCATTAGCGCCGACGCTGCGCCAGAGCGTACACCTTTTGTGTCTCTAACGCTTTAGCCAAACCCATGTCGAGCTGTTTAGGCATATTGGGGTAAACCATACCCAAATCTTTAGCCTGCTTCTCAATATTGCTGAGCGCGGTAAGCTGCTCTAACTCTATTGTCAGCTCGTCCTGCTGGTGCTGTAGAGCTGCCAGCTGCTTAGCTTTCATATCCGCTTGATAGCGCAGTTCTACTAGCCCCGCAAACTGGAGAACAATAAACCCAACAGCTATAATCAGAAGACTAAAAACACTGTAGCTGAGGAATCGGACCGGCAAGCTGCGGTTAATACTGCGCATAACTATTTTTGAGCGCTGGTCTTTAGAGCGGACCGAAGCCTTAATACCCTCAGCGGAATATAGCCGCGCATCTTTGCTGCCAGACTGATCTTTGCGCAATTCCTGTGACTGAGACTTAGACCAGGTACTGTCAGGTATCATTGGCGGACGCCTCACAGCAGCTACAGCTGACCTATGCAAAGCATCTAAACGATTTTCCGGCAAAGGCGCTACCGCCATCTTCATGCCAGAGCTGCTCTCAGCAGCACTTATTTTTTCGGAAGGCAATTGCAGCATCGCTTTCCCACCACCCCATATGTTAATAGCACACTGCTAAATGCGTTCGGCAACCCGTAGTTTTGCCGAACGAGCCCGAGGATTAACTGTTACCTCGTCTATTTCTGGAATTATCGGCTTGCTATTTATTAGCTTTAGACGGCCTGAATTAGCACATACGCAAACGGGCAGTCCCGGCGGACAAGTGCATTTACCCAGCAAAGACTGAAAAGACCGTTTTACTAAACGGTCTTCTAAAGAGTGGTAACTGATAACGGCTATTCTGCCGCCGCACTTTAACCGTTTCCAAGCTTTGTCTAAAACTATTTTTAAGGCCTCAAGTTCGTCATTCACCGCTATACGCAAGGCTTGAAATGTTCGCGTTGCCGGATGGATACGCCCATGCCGATAAGCAGCGGGCACAGCCCCCGACACTATATCGGCTAAGCGATCAGTAGTAGCAATCGGAGTAAGCGCACGTTCCTGGACTATCTTCCGCGCTATCTGACGCGCATATCTTTCTTCACCGTAATCTCGCAATATAGCGTTTAATTCCTCGAAAGAGGACCTCTCAATTATATCTCTGGCACTCACTTCGCTCTGGGTATCCATACGCATGTCCAGCGGAGCAGAAGCCCTAAAAGAAAAACCCCGATCTGCTTCATCCAACTGATGCGAAGAGACACCTAAATCCAAGAGAATGCCGTCGAGTTCAGCAATACCAAGCTCATCAAGCCCTTCGTTTAGCTCAGCGAAGTTACGGTGCACTGCCGTAAAATCCGCATATTGACCCAAACGCTCTCGCGCTTGATGTATAGCCTCTATATCCTGGTCGAATCCGATCACCTTAGCTCCTCGGCGAAGCAACAATTCCGCATGTCCGCCGCCACCCAAGGTACCGTCTGCGTACACTTTTCCCGGAGCCGGCTGCAGCAGTTCAGCCACTCGCCCGGCCAGCACAGGAATATGATAAATATTAGACTCAGCGTTCATGATCGGAAGGAGCACCTTCGCTTGAGCCTTGGAAGTGCGTAGAACGCTGTTGCTCAGCCACGCCGCCATTCGCACGCCTACGCTCAGGTAATCGACGCCAGGCCTCGTCAGCAAAACGTTTAGAAGGCAACTCAACCATAAACGGCAGCTGAGCCCTATTTATATAAAACCTCATCGCTCTAGCCTCGTTTTGAATCACTTTCTTTAGTCATACCTCGCGTTAAATCTGGCCATGGCAGCACTTGCTTTGCGCTGAGCATTTTCCAAATCATCTACCGTTCGCAGCATTAAATGATCGCCACATCCTGTCAGCACTCGATTGCCTTCGCCGCCGGCAGCAGTTTCGCGCAATTCAGGAGGTAGCAAAATGCGCTTTTGGCTGTCAACGGTTACCGGAATGTAATTGCTCAAAATAGTAGTATATTCCGAGTAACTCAAGCCTTTGGATGGATCATCGCGATGAAGCGCTAATTCACGCTCTAAATCGGCCCACGGTCCAGCCTCAGCAGCCTCCTGAGACCAAACTTGAATGCGGCTATCAGAGATAGCGTACAAATAAACGTCTTCACCTAGCAATTCGCGGCATTTGGAAGGAACGTTAAAACGCCCTTTATCGATTTTTAGAGAGTACTTGCCTGAGAAAAAACGCATACGCCTAACCTGGCCTGCATATCCACAGCCATTCTCCTGAACGGGCTGTGAACTCTCAGTTCCTACATCCTCCTTTTTATAACATTTCTCTCCATTTCGCTCCACGACTGCCCTATAATATCAAAATATACAAAGTTCTTCAAGCACAGCTGATACCGTTATTGAAACTTATTTATCACAAACAATCGCTATATATTGATTATTTCAAAATATAGTTTACAGCATATAGTGATTATTTCTGTTTTTGCCAACGGCAATGGGAAGCCTTACCAGGGAATAATTCAGTAAATTAACATTTCCTCAAAACTCACTCACAGCCACAAAAAACAGAGTTTTAATGTATATACATGTTTAGATATTCAATCTGCACGCCTCGTCAATTTAACGTTTGTGCATATACATGAAACAAAGCAAAAAATGATCAGCGACTCATAAGCACTTAAAATTAAAAAAGACGCTCACAGGGCGTCTTTTTATAAACTATTTATTTTTTGGCAACCAATTCTTTATTTGGCGGCAGCATTGGCCAAATCAGTATTGCCGCCAAATCTCCAATGCCATTTAGATCAGTTCTTCCTTAACAGCAGCCGCATTTGCTTCCAAGCTGGTGCAAAGTTTTATGGTTAATAATGTGAGCGCTAATCAGCATAAGCCCTCCAGCCGTAGCTATGCACTCTTCAAAAATGTGGCCCAACCATTCATGGCAAAAAGGAGCGCCCAAGATCATAACCAAACTAACAGCACCTAATTTCAGAACAATATTGCGGTGATGGCGTTTCCAGCCAGTAAATAGAGCTATCAGCGCCACAGGCACTATCAGCCCGGTGATAATCCAATGCCATTTTTCATCCAAATGGAAGTGCGAGCCGAACATGGGCAGCAGGGCTAAAATTAAAGGCAAAAGAGTGCAATGAATTAAACAGGCAGTAGATAAGGCAACCCCCAGCATATCCAGGCCACGCAGCCGCATGCCTTTGCCCTCCTGCCTGGAGCCCATAGCTGAAATGCTATTAACGCTAATATCCTGAGTACTCAACATACTTTCACACCCAACTGTTCATATTTAAGCGCTTATAAACATATATCAAAGCGCTGATTTTTATGGTATGACCGCGCCTTAGACCCCACAGCCACATCCTAACTTCGAAAGGGAATGATAATCAATTTTCATTATCATGTCAAGGCAAAGAACTGTCCTTGGTGTTAACAATTGGTAACGATTTCTCAATTTCACCGCTGACTAACTCGGTCTTATGGCCTGCTAATTGCCAGCCTTCTTCCTGCAGGCGTTTGACAATCTGAAATGACAAATTGTTTTGGGTAACGATCAAAAGATCATAAGAGCGCGTCCAAAACTTCAGAACAAACTTGGGATACCCAGTTTCCATAGCGTCAAGTATCAGCAAAGGCGCGGGAGTGCTCACAACATTCTCATGCTCGGCAGCACACTTCTCTACGACCTCGCGTACTCTAGCTATATCCACTGGCCCCAGCAAAGAAAAGGAAATACTGCAGCGGTAAGGGACAGCGTCAGTGTTGGTTATACTGACAACTTTATTGCTGATAAGCTCCGAATTCGGGACTATCACTTCCCGGCCATCAAACATGCGAACTACGCTGGCCCGCATACCTACGTTAACCAAGACGCCGCTATAGTTGCCAAACTCCACTACTCCGCCTACAGCAATGCGCGGCTCAAACAGCAGTATCAGACCGGAAATAAAATTGTTGATAATGTTTTGCAGGCCAAAACCGATGCCGACGCTCAGAGCGCTGACTACCATAGCTAAGTTTTCTACGCTTAGTCCCAAGACTGCGCAGGCTATAAAGAAACAGATGATATAAGGGACGTAACGGGCAAAAAACAGCAAAACGTTGGAAGCATTCGATTTCAGCTTCCAGCGGGGCAAAACATCGCATTCAGCCACAGCCGTAAATAATCTGGAGAGCTGATAGGATATCACCAGCACAGCAATAGCTACCAGACATTGCCCAATCGTGACGTTGACACTGCCATAAGCTATATGGCAGTCCAAAACAGCCTGGGACAGATTGCGCAAAGCTCCCACATAGCCAGCTAAACCGCAGGCATTGTCGAGCACAATGAAAAGGGCAATCCAGTACAGAATCGTTTTGGTTAAGCGTAAAATATCAGCGCGGTGTATCTGCACTAAATTTGAAAGAGAAAGGGGCGGAACCGTTACGAAGAAAAGAACCATAGCCACAATAAACTGCGCCGCGGCGGCGAGCATAAAAGCCGACACTGTGGAAAGCAGCAAAATGCTCACAATGCGGCGCGCTAGCTCGATGTAACCGACTATATTAGCCAAAATAGCCAAGCAGGAAAAGACCAGAAAGCCATAGCCCACAATAGAAGCCACCCGATGTAGCCGAGTGCCCTTAATCTGAGCCAAACTGGCAAACACAGCCGAGCGCAGATAACAGACCAGGAACACGGTCATGCAAACGGCTTCTGCCAAATTAAAGAGCCGGGAAACAGCTGGGGATTCGTAAGCCAGCTGATTGAGCATGTCGAGCGTATAAACGATGAGAACAGTATTGAGCAGAGGCGTTAGATAGCTATCCAAGATTCGGCGCAGCACGATCAGCGCAGGCACTATAGCAACTAAGCCCGCAATAGCCTTGACTATATGAAGCGTAGCGCCCTCGCCGCTTAAAAAGCACGCTTCTGCGGCCAGGGCCGCAATAGGAATAGGCATTTCCACCAATCTTACAGCGTGCTGCAATTCGCCGCTGTGACTTCCCCAAGGACGCACAACGCGATATACTTCGCGTAAAATCAGCCAAACAACCGCGAATATAAGCAAATAAACAACTAGCTTTACGCTGTTCTTGTCTCCATACACCCGCAAATCGTGAAGCTGAGCTTTTAATGAAGAGTACCAGGTTTCTTGGGCTTCCTGAGCCACCGCCGCATTCAGCCGCACCCATAAATAATCGGAATTGCGCTGCAGCACCTGGCTGCGGGCTTCTTCAATAGCAGCTTGAAGGTTTTTTTTCTGCTCTTCGACGGAATCGTTAAGAGCAAAAACTTCATTTTGCAAATTAAGCAGTTCACTCTGATGCCGGCGCACCTGCTCTTCATACTGGGATAGCGTATCCAGCACCTTATTGATGTCTTCGATAACGGAATTATTTAATTTGACCGACTTAACTGAAATTTTAGTTAAATTCCAAACTTCTTGGCCATAGGTCAGCTCTTCTCCTAGTTTTTGCAATTCTTCCGTGCGTTTCTGCAAAACCTCAGCCAAATCGCGCACCTGGCGATGGTAATCTTCAAGCTGCTGCGTTCTGGCATACCAAATATCAGAAGGGGTGTTGGATTGCAGTAAATTATTGTGCTCTTCCGCAAACTTGCTGAGTTTTTCAGAAATAACAGCCACCTGCTGCCTTACTTCTTCAGCCGCATGGCTATCGTTCAGAATTCTCTCTACATCATGAGCCTGGGCTGTCAGCCGGCCAATTCTCTCCCCTATTTTATTGACGGGTATAGCTTCGGGCTGACGCTCCTCGTCGGCACTGGCAGAAGGTGAAGGTTCAGGTTCCGGCTCAGCCCAAAGCTGCGCCGTTCCTCCTAGACAAAACCAGACAGACAGCGTTAATAAACCTATAATAAAGCGTTTTTTGCCCAATGAACCAAGACCTCGCCAAGACCGGAATAGCATACAAAAAGTTAATAATAGTTAAATTAATAATAGCTAATAAGTGTCAATAAAAAAGACAAAGCATCAAACCGAAGTTTGATGCTTGCTACTAAATGGCTACCGGCTGACTGTTCCGGTATAATTTCATGATCTTATCGGGATACGCCGAGATTTCCCGATATTTTGCGCTGGCGCTGTTGGGGAAAATCTCCTGACAGGCCTTATACAAAGGAGACGCCTGCCAATTAGCGGGATCGCCTACCAATACGCTCCATTCGCGAGGGTCCTTGCCCTGCTTATAAGCTTTCGCCATAGCCCGTAAAATTGTGCCGCCACCCGCATTGTAAGCAGCCAGCACTAAGGGCCAAGACTGTTCAGGCGTAGGCTCGCCCAACTTTTGATAAGCTTCCGTTACCACCTGCGCATACGGACAGCGTTCAGGGCTAAGGCCGGTAATCTTACAATAATTTTGCGGTTCTAATATCACCCGGGCTTTTTCGGCGAGAACCTTAACGCCTGCGGGCACCGCATGCTGGGGATCACGGCTCATCGACCAATTCAAGCCGAAGCGTCGCATGGTATCAGGAGTCAATTGAGTCAGCCCGGTAGCACCGGTATAACTTACAGCGGTGGGATTAAAGGCACTCTCATTCGCTACCAATGATTTAAAGAGCAGAGGATGCAGAGGTACGCGCTGATGCGGCCAATGCTGTTGGGAAGCTTTTAAAATCGCAGCGTTATACTGATTTTCTCGGGGACCGTATCCCCAAGCGGTCTGCATATCGCCCAGCTGCACAGTTTTCGGGTCAAACGCGGGTGAGGCAGTGGTCTCAGCTTTTTTAGGGCGGGCATATATCTTTACGGTGTTAGCGCTGTTTTTGAGAGCGCAAGTTGCTTCAGTCTTGCCAGAGACTGTGGAAGGCTGCGGATTTTCCTTCAGCTGTAAACGCTCCGGCATAACGCTGCTCACCGGGCGATCATCGCGATGGCGATAACGGGCCATAGGAGGACGGCTGTGGCTGACCTGGGCTTTAAGCTCAACAGGCAGCGGAAGCAAATCATTGCTGCCAACGGACTGAGTTTCACAATATGTAGGCAAACTGACGGCATTGGCATCGCTGTAAGCGGGCTGAGCACTAAACGCAATCGTAAAAACCACGCCGACCCCGAGAAGACTCAGCCAACCGTATTTTATATCCATTATGGAGCGCTCCCTAAGATTATAAGCTTCAAATCGCCGTTGAGGCTGAAAATTGCCAGCCCGACCGCAAACAGAAAAGCATAGCGCTTTGAAGCAGATATTACACGCCCGCTCCCGCGACGACTGAGCCAAATAAGATTAAATGGTTTCTCATTATCATCTGCATTTCCTGCCAAGGCTATGTCACTCAGTTAAGGCTCGAGGTCTTTGCGTCCTTTAGGGGAGGCAGATAGCTCGCAAGTTAGCTAACGCTACTAAATGATCTTTCCTGCCTAGGCAGCTCAGTGACGCCACCACATCCATTTAGGCGATTCTTTATCGCGGTTGACTGTGGTGCGATTGAGATACCACCACCAGCGCGTCAAAGGAGGATCATTAACGATCTGATACTGTTTAAAATTAGAGTGCCCCACTTCGTTGACAAAGGTAGAAGCTTTGCCTCGCAGTTTCAAATCAAGATCGCGTACTTTAGCCCAGCGCGATTTCAGATCGACCCGCTCAGAAGCCAACGCTTCCAGCAAGTCCTGAACTTCGTCGCGGTAGTAAAGCAACTGAGGCGCTGCATATTTCATGTTGCCTATAGCCTCAACGCGAATGCGGTAGTCTTCAATTACTTCATCTAAATACTTTATTAATTCAATTACTTCGGGATCGATCGGTTTGCTATGCGGGTTGCGCTGGGCAGCCGGCTGCTGATTGGGGGTATCCATAATGCACCTCGCTGCTAGTATAGGTAAATAGGCAAAGTCTCGTTAGCTGTTGCTCTCAGCCCAAAACTTCTCTAAGATCGCTAAGTCCTCGGCAGTAGTAATTTTTATATTGCGGTAATCTCCCTCAACTATGCGCACCATCCCGCCATAACGCTCTATGAGGCTAGCATCGTCAGTACCCAGAAAATTCTCTTTGTAAGCTGACTCATAGGCTCGGCGCAAAGGGCCATAGCGAAATATCTGCGGCGTCTGCACTGCCCGCAGCTCGGAGCGTTTCAGCGTTTCCAGTACCGTACCGCTGGCATCTACGCGTTTAATCGTGTCTTTCACAGCAACTGCCGGAATTGCGCCATCACAGCTGGATAGCTCAGCACAGATCGTTTCAATAAGCTTAACGCTGATCAGAGGACGGGCAGCATCGTGCACTGCGACAAAATCTTTCTCGCCAGCTTGCAAAGTGCGCATAGCCTCATAGATAGAATCCTGACGCTCCGCGCCGCCAGTAACCACCCTGCTCAGTTTATCGATTCCGTTATGGCGCAGTAGCTCTTCATATTCAGCTTCCAAACCCGAAGGTGCCGTTACGACAATATCGCTCACCATCTTCAGAGAATTAAAGGCAGCGCAAGCGTGCGCTAGGATCGGTTTGCCACCCAAAGACAGCAACAGTTTGTTGACGCCCATGCGCCTGCTCTGCCCAGCAGCCGTAATTATTACGCTCAAGCGCGGCTGGATAAACGTATCAGATTGGCAATGCGCAGTCACAGTTATTCCTCGTCGTAATTCAGCTGTGCATCCTGGGCATACTGCACGGCACGGGGATTAGCTTTAATATGCAGCTTAAGCAAAGGACAGCCGCTGAAAGCTCCTGAACTCATAGACGAGACCATAGCCCCAATCGTCAGCGAAGTTAGGCTACAGCACCCAGCAAAAGCATTCGCCTTTATAGTTTTTAGATTATCCGGCAACTTCACAGCTGTCAAAGAATCGCAGTCGCTGAAAGCGCTTTCGCCAATGCGCACTACAGATGCGGGCAGCTCGACATTTTCTAAAGAGCTGCAATCGCTGAAAGCGCAATCGCCGATCTCGGTTAATTGCTCCGGCAGCTCCAAGTTATGAAGAGCCGAGCAGTCGCGGAATAAACTTTCAGCCAAAACTTTTATCTGAGCCTTAACCACTGCAGTCCGCAAGCCTGTGCATTCGTCAAAAGCTTCATCTTCCAAAACCGAAACGCTGCTCGGTATCTCCACGCTCTGCAGAGACGAACAGGCCCAAAATGCCCTTTTTCCTAAAAACTCTACAGAATGGGGAATAGTTAACTCCTGAAGGGCGGAACAGCGGCTGAAAGCATCTTCGCCAATGGTTTTTACCGAACTGGGTATCTCCACCTTATTAAGCGATGTACAGCGGGCAAAAGTTCTCCCAGCAATAGCTGTAATTCTATCGGGCAACTTAATAGAGCGCAGAGATGAGCAGCCGCGAAACGCACCTTTGCCGATAAAGCTAAGCGAATTGGGCAAATTGATATTTTGCAGCGCTGAACAGTCAAAAAATGCGCAATTTCCAATTTTTTCCAAGCCTTTAGGCAGCATTATTTCGCGCAGCTGCGCACACCCCCAAAAGGCATTGGCACCGATGGCATTTATTCCACTGGGCAGCTGAAGACGCCTGAGCGAACTGCAGCCCTGGAATATAGCGTCGCTTATTAAGGCGAGATGGGGCGGAAGCACTGCAGTGCGCAGGCTAGAACAATCGCGCCAAGCTTCAAAGCCTATATCTACCAAAGAGGCAGGCAAATTAATTTCTCCTAACGCCCGGCAGCCGCGAAAAGCTTTAGCGCCCACAGAATTTAGACTTTCCGGCAGCTCCAAGGCGGCCAGGCTAGTGCAGCCGCGGAAAGTGCCTTCACCGACAGCATTTAAGCTTTTAGGCAAAGTCACCCGCGTGAGGCTGATACAGTCGCGGAAAACACTGTCGTTAAGCAGCGTTACCGACTCGGGAACCGCAATTTCGCGCAGACTTTTACAGCCTTCAAAAGCTCCTCTGCCGATAAAACCGACAGTATATGGTATAATAACGGACTGCAGTTTAGAACAGCCGCGGAATGCGCCATCGGCGATACGTGTAACCGAAGCAGGTATTACAACTTCCGTCAATTCAGAACATTCAGCCCAGCACTCTTCATCAATAGACGTCAGCGAAGCGGGAATGACCACGCGCTTTAAAGAGGAACATTTTGCAAAAGCCCCAGCCCCGATGCGGCGCACTGAACCGGGTATAATAATTTCGCTCAATGAAGTACATCCCTGAAAAGTGTGCGCTTCAATGGACTGCAAGCCCTCGGGAAGCACAATCTCGCGCAGCTCGGCGCAATTAGCTAAAGCGCCGGCCCCTATAACTTTTAGCGAAACAGGTAAATTTAAAGTTTGTAAATGGGAGCAGCCCGCAAAAGCCTCTTCACCAATTTCCGTAATGCTCTCCGGCAAAGTAACACTGCTCAGCGACTGGGCGTCTTTGAAAGCTCTGGTGCCTATGGCTGTTATAGGACGTCCGTTATAGCTGTCAGGAACGACAACGCCTTTATAGCGTTTTATAGCATATCCTTCACCGTTTTCTTGCAGATCGTATTCCTGAGGATTACAGACAAACCCGCTCATTTTACTAACCTCCCGGCAATAAATATTCATCAGTTCGCTTTAGCGCAATGTCATTTAGTTAAGGCTCGATAGCATGGGGATGTTGGCTCATATACAATTATCATCGCGGTTATGTCCGCGCACGAGCAAGCATATGCCACACGCTATACCTCGATTTTCCAATAGTCTTGGATGCCCCTCTACCGCATTCGCGGCTGCTCCCCCTCCCATCCTTTAGGGGCAATGTCATTTAGTTAAGCAAAGTCTATCATCTGTACATACAATAAGTACACACAGATAAAGCGAATCATCACTTCCTTAAGGCCGGCCTCAGACACCTGGCTTTCTTTGCGTCAGCTTCTGCCCTCTACGCTGCTTCGCTACGCTCAGATGCTGCGCTTAGCAAAACTGCCGCAACGCCAGGGCGACGGAAGTTAGTACAAACGATAACTTGTTCGCGAAACACTAACTAAATGACCTTGCCATCCTATCTATTTTGTCAAGCCAGAAATATCGATATTTCAAGCTTTAGGGGGAGTCAGATAGTTCGCGGTTAGCTGATCGCCAACTAAATGATATTAAGCTTTTGCGGTGTTAATTAGCCGTATTGGGCCGATAACGGGCAAAAAACATGCGTCCAGCAGCAGTCTGCATAACCGAAGTAATCTCGGCTTTAACCGTTTCGCCGACATAGCGCCGCCCCTCCTCCACGACTATCATCGTTCCGTCATCTAGGTAGCCAACTCCTTGACCAGCTTCTTTGCCTTCTTTGATAATGGTTACATCGAGAAGCTCACCAGCAATGACCACAGGCCTTAAAGCGTTAGTCAGCTGATTGATATTGAGCACTGTAACTCCCTGGACCATAGCGACTTTTGCTAAGTTAAAATCCGTAGTGCATAAGCAAGCCCGCATATCCAAAGCCATGCGGATTAATTTAGCATCGACGCCTTTATCATCGTAATCGCGGTCGGTTACTTCGATTTCATGATTCTTGCGCATATTGCTGAGCAAATCTAAACCTCTCCGCCCCCGATTGCGCTTCAGATTATTATCAGAATCAGCCAGCGTTTGCAATTCCTGCAGCACAAAACGCGGCACCATTAAAATGCCGTCAAGAAAACCGCTATCGCGCACAGCTGATATGCGCCCGTCGATAATTACGCTGGTGTCCAGCAGAATGAGACGCTGGCTGATGTAGTGGCCCTGCACACCTGCGCTTAACATGCGTTTAAAACTGTGAATAAAGACCACACGGCTGCCGCAATAAGCTCCAAACGTGCCAAAGAACAGGGTGATCATGATCGCGCACAGCGGGCCCAAATAAGCGCCAATCACAGGAATGGAACTAAAAGATACCGTCTGCAAGGCCAAATTGATAAAAAAGGCCAGGATCAGCCCAAACAGCAGGCCTATAGCCCCCATCAGCACTTCTTGGACAGGAATAGACTGCAGCATTTTAGCCAGTTTGTCTATAATTTTTACGATAAGCCAGGCGAACAGCGGAGCCAAAATATAACCTAGAAAAATACCCAGCACGATCATCGCCAAGGTATTGGCGATCATACCTCCGCTGGTAAGCCCTATGCTGAAAAATTCACTGGTATATTCAGAGATGCTGTACCCCAGCAGACCTCCAAAGACCATAAAAATTATATATAACAACCATTTGACTATCTTGGCCATCTACGCCTCAATAAGCTGCTTGTACTCACACCTTGAATAAACATAATGAAATAGAATAATTTCTGGAAATATCAAGCTAAGCCTTCTCAAACTATTTGCTCATTCCGCATATTTTAAGAGCTTCCGCCAGAGAAGAAACGCCTGTAAGCTCGATAGACAGACCGCTGCGTTTTAGGCTCTTAAGCAAACCTGCATCTATAGACTGCTGAGGCAGCATCGCTTTTTTAAATCCGAGCTTAGCGGCTTCCATTATTCTGGCTTCACAGCCGCCCACCGCTCGCACTTCCCCAGCCAGTCCCACTTCGCCAAATGCCACTAAATCAGCATTAACAGCCTTTCCTAAACGGCCTGAAACCAAAGCGAGGCTAAGCGGTAAATCTAAAGCAGGCTCTACAAGACGCACTCCCCCTGCCACGTTGGCATAGACATCGCTCTTGCCAAACCCATAGTTATGGCAGCGTTTTTGCAGAACGGCCAGCAGCAAACTGAGCTTGTTGACGTCTAGGCCTACAGTGCGGCGCACGGGAGGCGCTCCCTGTTCTGAAGCGTAGCTATCGCTGACTAATACCTGAATTTCCACCAGCACGGGACGCGTGCCCTCCATAGACGGAAAGACGACCGTACCAGGCGCCCCAATAGCGCGCTGCGAAAGAAAAAACGCAGAGGCATCGGGGAGAGGATGCAGACCTTCGCTGTCCATAGACAGAAATCCAACTTCATTGGTATTGCCAAAACGGTTTTTTAAAGTCCGCAAAACGCGAATGTTGTGCATACCATGGCTGTCAAAATGAAGCACTGTGTCAACCAAATGCTCCAGCACCCGCGGGCCGGCAATATCCCCGCCCTTAGTAATATGCCCTACCAGCAAGATAGTGATTGCACAGCTTTTAGCTAAGCGCATCAAAGCCGCCGCGCATTCGCGGACCTGCGTAACGCTGCCCGGAGCGGGGGCTAAATCTGAGCGGTACAAAGTCTGAATAGAGTCGACTATTACCAAATGGGCTTGGCTTTCCCTTAAATGGTTTTCGATATTGTCTAGAGCCGTCTCCGACCATAAAGTTATTTTAGAGCTGCCCTGCTTATCCCGCAGCGCTCCCAGCCGCTCAGCCCGCATACGAATTTGCCGAGGCGATTCCTCGCCACTGATATACAAAACTTCTGCACCGCTCTTCGCCACATGAGCTGCCACCTGCAAAAGCAAGGTAGATTTGCCGATTCCCGGCGGCCCGCCTAACAAAACTAAAGACCCATTCACTAGACCGCCGCCCAAAACGCGGTCTAAGTCGCTGACGCCTGTAGAAAAACGCGTTTCTTGTAAGTTTTCGACCTGATCAAGGGCTATGCGTTCCGAGACAGCCCCCAACCCCAGAACCATACCGCCCAGCCGCCGTTCAGCCGTTTTTTCTTCCTGCAGAGTGCCCCATGCCCCGCATTCAAAACATTTGCCCTGCCAGCGCGGGGATTGCGCCCCGCATTGACTGCACACAAATACCGTTCGCGCTTTACCCATATATATCACCCTAACTATTAATGTCCAATGTTAACTCATATACAATTATCGCCACGTTCATGCCTGCGTATAAGCTAGAGCATAACACAAGCTAAACCTCGATTCCCCAACAGTCTTGGGCACCCCCTCTGTCGCATCCGCGACTTCTCCCCCTCCCATCCTTTAGGGGGAGTCAGATAGTTCGCAAGTTAG
>JAUNIO010000036.1 GCA_030535355.1 bacterium
GCTGCGGGTTCAGCAACAGCTGCAGGTTCAGCAGTTGCTGCAGATGCTGCCTTTTTCTTGCCAGACTTCGATTTTTTCGGCTTCGCGGAAGCTTTGGATACTTCAGCCGGCTTCTCGGCAGCAGCCTTTTCGGCTAGTGCTTCGGTCCCTGCGGGTGTCTCGGAAACAGGCGCAGACTCAGGCTCAGCAGGAGCAGCTTCAGGCTCGGTCACAGCGGCGGCTCTCTCAGCGGCTTTGGCGGCAGCCTGAGCTTTTTCTTTTTCTTCGCAGGCGGCCAACAGCTTGCTGACAGATTCAATTCTTTCTTCGGCAGCTCCCAGTTCGCGATAACAGGTAAGCAGCTGGCGGCAAACCGAAGATTTTTCCATTCCCTGCTCCAGGCAGTTTTCAAAAGCTTGTGCCGCAGCATCGAATTTGTGAATGCCCATATAAGCGATACCCAGCTGTTCAGCCAATTCCGGCACAAAGTTTGACTTTAGCGCTTTGCGCAGCTCTACGATAGCCAGCGAATGTTTGCCAACTTCGCAGTACGCTTTAGCTACCTGAACATGGCGCACGGGACTATCGGGCTGCGCTTTCTGCAGCTCTTTAAAGAAATTGACGTATTCAAGCGGTTTATCCTCGGGTTTGAAAATAAGCCGCACGCTGCGAAGAGAACGCTCATGCTCGGGTTCAGCCAGCAATTGATTAAACAGGTGTTCTCTGGCTTCGTCGATGTCGCCATCACACAGTTTCATATCAGCCAAATCTAAGCGCAGATTCTCTATTTCGGTGAGCAGCTCCTGATCGCCGGAACGGTGCTGAAGGACTTTTTCCAAGAGGGCAATCGCTTCATAAGGACGTCCCTGATTTTGGAGTTCGTGAGCCCAGGCAGTATGGCAGCGATCTAAATCGCTCTGAGCCTGAGCATCGTCAGCTTCTTCTAAAACAGCGGCATACATTTCAGCTGCGTCCTTATACGCCCCTGAAGCTTCCACTTGGTTAGCTAAACTTACTTTAGCGCGAATAGTGCGCAATTTCAGTTCAGGATAAGCGGCGTCACAAGCGGACAGCTGACCCAAAACACCAAGCGCTTCGTTATAACGCTCTTGTTCACACAACTGCGCGGCCCAATCGCTATAGACTTCCGCCAAGGCAGCTTTCTGGGCCTCATTATCAGCGAACTGGGCCAGACAGCGCTGAGCAACGCTTTCCGCAGCGGCATACTCTCCTTCGCGGCGCAGTTTATTAGTCCATTCCACATAAAGGCGCTGAATTTCTTGCTGGGCTTCGTCATTATCCAAGCCAGAGCTCTGAATTGTCTGAATAGCTTTTTCATAGTCACAGACATTTTCAAATTCAGAAGCCCAGGCTTTATAAATGCGCAGCAGCTCACCCGCCTTCTCCGCTGGGCTGACAGCGGAGCTATCGGTTTCATTAATAATGCCGACTGCAGCTTCAAAGTCTTTCCTGGCTTCTTCTGCGCGAGCCCATTCGCAGCGCAGACGCCAGACTTCAGCAGCAGCGGATTCTTCAGAGCCGCGCAGTTTATCCCAAATTTCAACAGCCAAAGCATAATCGCCATCTTGCTCGGCTTTCTTGGCCCACAGCTTCCTTAGGCGGGCGATCTCAGCATCTGCCTGCTCGCTGCCATAAACGCGGGTCTGCTCGGCAGCCTGGATAGCTTCAGCATAACTTCCCTCAGCTTCTGCAACAGCAGCCTGAGAGCTGTAAATGCGCTGCAGTTCATGCTGAACCTCTTTATCTACACTGGAACCCAGCATAGTTCCCATGATAGATACGGCTTGGGCAAAATCACCCTGTTCTTCGGCGGCAGCAGCCCAGGCCTTATGTATGCGCAGCAGCTCAGCATCAACTTCAGCATCAACGCCGCAGCCTCGCATTCTAGCCACTGTAGCTGCAGCCTGGTCAAAGCGGCCAGCTTCCTCAGCGGCTGCAGCCCAAGATTTGTGCAGGCGAAGTAGCTCGTTTTCAACTTCAGCATCCACTGTCCCGCCGCGCAGTTTAGCCAGCGTAGCCACAGCCTGTTCGAAGTTACCAGCTTCCTCGGCGGCCGCAGCCCACTGCTTGTGCAAGCGAAGCAGTTCGGCGTCTACCTCTCTATCATCAGTAAGGCCACGCATTCTAGTCACGGTTTCGATCGCCTGGGCAAAATCACCATCCGACTCAGCAGCCGCAGCCCAAAGTTTATACAGGCGCAGCAGCTCGCCGTTTACTTCCTGCTCGCCAGCCTGCGGCATGGCAGCCACAATAGCCACGGCATCAGCATATCTGCCATTGGCTTCAGCATCGGCTGCCCACAGTTTGCGCAGACGCAGCAGTTCCTTATCGAGAGCATCTCGATCTATGCCCTCGGCGGCTTTGGCCTGCTCTAAAGTGGCCACAGCTGTAGCGAAATCGCCGTTCTGTGCCCACTGGTCTGCCAGCGCTGAGTATAAACGGGCAACTTCTGTCAGTCCCTGCGCATTGCCGGGATCGACTTCAAGCAAGCGCTGCATCGAACCGATGGCCTCGGCATAATCGCCATTGCGCTCAGCGCGCATAGCTTTACGGTAGAACCAGGAGAAGCGGCGCTTGCGCACCTCGCCGTAATTGGGTTCCTTTGCTTGGAATTCATCGAGGACCTGCAAAGCCTTGGCTTCATTGTCCTCTTCCTGCAAAGCGTCAATCCATTTAAAGTACAAATCGCGCTGCTTCGCCGTAAGGGCCACGCTCTGTCCCAGATTTTCCTGAAGGTTAGTCAGCAAAGCTATAGCCTCCGCATATTCGCGGTTGCTTTCCAGTTCAGCCGCCCAATCCATAGCAATGCTGACGCGTTTTTCCGGCACAGCTGCAGACTGCGGCAGACGCTGAGCCATTCTATCGACCACCGCCAAAGCTTCGCGATAGCTATTAACTGCTTCAAATTCCGCAATCCAAGCTGAATAGAGCAGCTCAATATTCTGCTCCGCCAAAGATGAACCGTGCTCACTGGCCTGGAGCTGCTCGTAAACAGCAATAGCGCCTTCATAATCGCCCTGATTTTCCTTGGCCTGCGACCAGCGTCTATAAACTTCAACAATATATTTTTCGGTGTCAGCGCACTGGGGACAAGCTTCTTCCATGGCTTTGTAAACGCCAATCGCCGCTTCATAATCCTTACGGGCCAAAGTCTCCTCGGCCAGCTTTTGATATAAGCGCTGCATTTCGCTGGAGATATCCGCCTCTCCGGCAAAGTCCTGAGCGTATTCCCGGGCCGCCTTAATAGCCTCATCTGTACGGCCAGCTTCTTCTTCATAAGCGATCCAGCGCTGATAAACAGCCTTAAGCGCTTCTCGAGCCTGCGCATCTGAGCTATCGCTGTCGGATTGCGAAGCTTTCAGCACGGCCAGGGCCTCACCGTACTTGCCTTGATTCTGCAGCGCTTCAGCCTGCAACGCATACAGCCGCATAAGCTCGGCGTTCGCCTCCTCAGATTCCGGCTGTACTTCCAGCAGTTTACGCGTAACGCTGACTGCAGCATCCAGCTGACCAGCACTAACTAAATCCTTAATCCAGTCGAAAGCGTATTCTGCAGTTCTTTGCGGAACGATTGGATGGCCCGGATAACACTTCTCAAATTGCTGCAGGACAACCAGAGCTGACTCATATTCGTTCACATCGTGCAAAGACTTGGCCCAATCCAAATACAGGTCTATGAGCAAATCGCTGGCCTTTTCTGACGGCTTAGCCTCCCTGAACTGGCTGCACAGCTCAATAGCCTTTTCATAGTCGCCTTCTTTGCGCTGGCTTTCAATCCATTGCACATACAAATTATCAAATTCTTCATTAGCTTTGACGTTATCTTTGTCTTCTTCCAGATATTTAACGACAGTCTGAATAGCGCCCGCATAGTCTCCGGAAGCCGCCTGAGCACGGGCCCAGTCGCTGACGATGTCGCAAATAGCCAAGGGTTCGCATTCGGCTTTATCTAAGTGCAGCTCGCGCAGCTCCATCTGCAGCAAAATAGCGCTCTCATAGTCATTCTGTTCTTCCTTCTGGCGAGACCAAAGATTATAATAGCGCACAATGCTGTTTTCCGCGTCGGCAACGCTCAGATTGTCTTTAATCTGCTCCTGGCAGATTCTAATAGCCTCTGCATAGTTGCCTTCGGCTTCCGCCCGCTCTATGCGATTCTGATACAAGCGCTGAAGTTCACGGGCCACTGCGCCGTTGTCCTTCTGAATATCGCGCAGCTGATAAAGCACCCGCTGGGCAGCGTTAAGGTCGCCAGAGGCTTCGTTCTCAGAGACTTGTCCCAGAAGAATACTGCCAATATCCTCGGCAATTTTGGATTTATCCTCAGCAATTTCCTGAACAGCCAGCAACAGATCGACGGCTTTTTGAGTCTCCCCGCGCTGCAGATAAACAGCTGCCAGCTTGCGTCCCGTAACTTCGTCGAGCGACTGTTTGCAGGCCCGTTCCCACCAGGCGATAGCCTGATCGCGATCATCCTGCGCTAAGAAAATATCGCCCATCAGCTGCATAGCTCCGGGATGATTGGGACGCTCGGACAATATCTGATCCAGGCGTTTGCGCGCTCTGTCGTAACGCTCCATATCGATAAAGTCGCGCACCAAGTCCAAAACTTCATTGAGTTCTTCATCGCTGATTTCGGGTTTGGAGACCGTCTTAACTGCAGGCATCGCCGCCGCAGCTTCTTCCTGAGCCTGCGCCGCGCTGGCCTGGGCGGCCAAAAGTTCTTCATGCTCTTTCTGCAAACGCTCTTGCTCAGCGCGTTCTCTTTCAGCCTGTAGCTCGGCAACTTTTTGGCTTTCTAAACGTATGCGCTCCACATTGCTCTTGGCCATTTCCTCATCAAACTGACCAACTAAGACCTTGTCTCCAGCTTCAGCCGCAAAACCGCGCCCGCGCCTGAAGTAAGACTCAGCGCGGTCAAAATCATGAGTGCCCACAAAGCTGCGTCCCGCATACAAATAAGCGGGGTAGTACGCGGGGTCGTCGGAGAGAATAGCCAAAATTTGCTGCAGAGAATCTTCAGAGCGTCCCAGAGCAGCTGCCATCAAAGCTTCGCGGAAGCGCTCTTCAGAGTCGCTCTTATGCTCAGTGGGAACAGAGCGCTCAGCAGGAGCTTCCGTCGTGCGCTCAGCGACGGCTGAATGCACAGCGACAGGCTCCGCTTCTTCCTGAATCTGCTCTTCTTCAGTATCTTCCTCTGCTTCAAAGAGAGCTGCAGCCTGAGCAGGCAATTCAGCGGCGAATGCCGCTGCGTGTTCATGGATATCGGGTTCGGTATCCTTCTTAAGACTGATAGGAGTTTCTGCGGTTTCGCTCTCCGCTGCGCGTTCTCCGAATAAGATCTCTAAGCGTTCGCTGGCTTCAGCGTTATCAGGTTCCAAAGCCAGCACTTTGGAATACGACTTTTTGGCGTCTTCGGTGTGCCCCAGTTTGTACTGCAGACGGGCCGCATTGATAACGAATTCTAAATTGTCCGGTTCCAGAAGCATCAAGCGCTGGTACTGGTCCATAGCTTCGGAATAGTCTTGACGCATCAAAGCGATTTGCGCTAAGCTGACACGCGGCTCCAAGCTTTCCGGATAACGGCGCAGGACCGCCTGGGCCATTTCTAAGCCCTGGCTGACCTGACCGCTTTGCGCCAAAACCACAGCGTAGCGGCAGCGCAAGGTCAAATTGTCGCTGTTGACTTTCTCCGCTCTTTCGAACTGTTCCAGCGCCAAATCCAATTTTTCCATAGCCACATACGATTCAGCCAGTTCGATATAGGCTTCAACATAATGCGGATCGGAAGAGACAGCCTGTTTAAAGAAGTCAATAGCGACGTTGGGGTTGTTGCGGTGGTGGAAGTAAATTAAGCCCATCTGATATAGGGCTTTAGCATGGTCAGGCTGCAGAGCAAACACCCTTTGGAAAGATTCATAGGCATTCTGAATATCCTTGGTTTCCATATAAGACAAACCGATTTTGTAAGTAGTATTTACAATTTCGGCATCTTCCAAAGGCAAAGTAAGTATGTGCTTTAAAGCAGCTATAGCTTTGGTGTGCTCACCGGCTTGATCGTAAACCGAGGCCAAAGCGTAATAAACAGAAATATCTTTGGGATTGATATTGGCGGCTACGCGCAGCTCGTCGGTAGCTTCCCTGAGCTGCCCAGCTCCCGCATAAGCTTTGCCTAAGCTGGTGTGATACTGGGAATCGTTGTACTTTAATTCAACGGCTTTGGAAAAGGCCGCAATGGCGTCGCCATACCTTTTAAGTTCCAGGAGAACACTGCCCAAATTGTAATAACAAAAGCTGTCGCGGGGATTGAGTTTCAGCGCTGAGCTATAAGCGTCAATAGCACCGTTGAGGTCCCCTAAATTCTGACGCGCTTTCGCCAAATTGAAATAAGCTTCGTAATCACCGGGGTCGAGTTCCAACGCTCTTTTGATCGCGGCTGCCGCTTTGTTCCAGTCGCCCATCTGAGTAGAGATCAGCCCTAGCCCAGTCCAGGCCTCGGTGTAGTTATCCTTGAGCTGCACAGCTTTTTCGTACATTTTCATCGCCAAGTCGGGGCGATACATGTTGCGGCAGCAGGTGGCTAAATTCAAATAACCTTCAGCGTTATTTGGTTCCAGTGTAACGACTTGCTGGAACTGTTTCATAGCGAATTTCGGTTCATTGGCGCGCAGATAGGCATGTCCCAGAGCCGAAGCGTACTTCACTTCTTTAGGTTTAATCTTCTGGGCTTGATTATACTGCTGCAGCGCATTGTTCAGCTGGCCTTCTTTTTCATAGACAGTTCCGAGTCTATAGTGAACTGCATCAGAACTATTATTAATATCTACCGCCTTACGGAGATACATAATAGCCTGGCTGTTTTGATTTAAATTCGCGTAAATGTTGCCGGCTTCTTCGTAAGGTTCGTAAAGGCGAGGGTTAGCGTCGATAGCTTTATTAAGGGTGCGCAGGGCTACTTCAGGACGCCCCATCATGCGCTGCGCTATGCCGAGCTGATAATAAGCGTAACCATCTTTAGGGTTAACAGAAATAGGCCGTTCAAAGGCCTGCATGGTCGCCTGCAGACGGGCTTTATAAAAGCTTTGCGTGAGCGGATCGCTAAAGATGTTAATGACGTGAGGATCGGCATCAAGAGCGCGCTGCCAGAAATTAAGCGCTGCTTTAAGCTCAGCATTGCAGGCATAAATAAATCCCAAATGCAGCAAGGCCCGCGCGTGCTGGGGGTTGAGTTTGACCGCAGCGTCATAAGCTTTAACGGCCTGTCCATTATTGCCTAACTCTTCATTGGCCATACCCAAACCGAAAAAAGCGTCCGGATCGTTGGGATGGAACTTCACCATGTTTTGGTATCTCTGCAAATTAGAGACGGTTATCTCTGCCATTGTCGACCATTCCTCGCGTTATACAAACATAGCGGAAGCTGATACGCACTGTCCGCACATTCCATATATTATTCATAGCCCAGCTCTGCTCTAAAGATATTCGCCTTACAGCATACGTCATGGCATACGCCACGACATACGACATACGGCATACGGCATACGTCTCAAGACATTTGCCTAAAGACTGAGCAAGAAAACTGAACAATAGAATAATTATAAACATTTATGTTTCTTAAATTGCGATTCTCTTCCTTCCCAGTTGCCGCCACAGAGATAGGGAAAGCTTAAAACAAAGAGAAAATGTTACAAAAAGACAATGTTACTGCATTAGCCTATGTCGTTAACGTATGTTTTTTTGTTCAGATTTTTACCAAGGAGACGTACCAGTGATCGTCAGCGAACACCTCTGCTTATGGCCTATAGAACGCCAAGACCTAACCAAAAACTATACTTGGGCCAATGACTTAGAGCTAACCCGACTGGCAGGAGCTACCCCTTTGCCGCGCTCTTCTCAGGACGTAGAGCAGTGGTTTCGCAATTTAAATCTCAACCCCGAACAGCATATATTCGCCATTAAGACTCACGAAGGCGCTTATATGGGCAACATTGAGTTTCGCGGCTTAGACCTGCGCTGCGGCTGCGCGGAAATAGGCATAATTATAGGCGAGCGCCAGTTTTGGGGACAGGGATATGGGACAGAAGCAATCCGCTCTATGTGCCGTTTTGGTTTTGGAGAATTGCGCCTGCACCGCCTCTACGCTACTACTCTTTCCAACAATCCCCGCGCCGCTCATTTATTTGAAAAATGCGGTTTCATCCGCGAAGGAACTCAGCGCCAAGCCTATTTTCAGAACGGACAGTATCTAGACATTATGATTTGGGGACTGCTGGAAAACGAATACCACAGCTTAGCTCGCTGATCAGCGCTTTCACCGCTTTATAACAGCTTTCACGGTGACCATCCCTCACCGCCGGTTTTATTTCAGCGAAATAGAACGTTATTTTAAGCCCCATACAAATGAATGCAAGGAGACAGTATGCGACCAGTTATCTGGTGTGGCGACCACGCCGAACTTATAGATCAAACCGCCCTGCCTACAAAAGAAGATTGGCTCACTTGCCGCACTCCCGATGAGATGGCAGACGCTATCTTCACGATGAAAGTCCGGGGAGCACCTGCCATCGGAATCTCTGCCGCCTACGGTATAGCGCTGGCAGCCCTGCGCTGTTCTGACCGCAGCCTGACAGGTTTGCAGCGCGAATTATCGCGGGCGCACCAGATAATTCAGAGCACCCGTCCCACCGCCGTCAACCTCTTTTGGGCCTTGCAAGAGATGCGCAAAATTTGGGAAAATGCTGAAAGTGCAGACGGCCTGACCCAGCAGTTAATTGACCGCGCCTGCGCTATCGCCCGCGAAGATGAAGAGATGTGCCGGGCGATGGGGCGGCACGGAGCCGAATTGGTCCCCCCACAAGCTAAGATTCTAACCCACTGCAACGCCGGTGCCTTAGCCACTGGGGATTATGGCACCGCTTTAGGCGTCATACGCGCGGCTCACGAGCAGGGCAAATTGGACATGGTGTGGGTCGATGAAACTCGGCCATTTTTGCAGGGAGCCCGCCTAACCGCCTGGGAATTAATGCAGGATAGAATACCCTGCCGTCTGATATGCGACAATATGGCCGGTTTTCTGATGAAACAGGGACGCATAGATCTGGCTGTCACCGGCGCGGACCGCATAACTGCCAACGGTCACGTCGCCAACAAGATCGGCACCTACACGGTGGCGACATTGTGTAAAGTGCATAATATACCGTTTTACGTAGCCGCTCCCTATTCTACCATAGACCCGAAACTGCACGACGGCAACGACATAGTTATCGAAGAGCGCCATCCCGATGAACTGACGACACTGGCGGGAAAACGCATAGCCCCTGAGGGAGTTTCCGTCTATAATCCGGCTTTCGACGTCACACCGCCAGAACTGATCACAGCTATTATCACCGAACGCGGCGTGTTCCGTCCTCCCTACGCTCAGACTTTGGCGCAAGCGTTTAATTAAACATGGCCAAACGCACTTCCGAATCTAATCATTCCGCCGCCAAGGCGATTATCAGCGGCTGTGTCGAACCCGCTGATCTGTATGTGCTTTTAGGCGACGACAGCTGCCTCAGCGGCCGAATGATTAAACTGATAAGCCGGCAGTTCATCAAGCCAGAAGATGAAGAGTTTAACTTCGACATTATTGACTGTCAAAACAATCCTCCGGCAGCGGCTATAACCAACGCTTTGTGCGAGCTGCCGGTGATGTGCGAGAAGCGTCTGCTAGTTCTGCTCAGCGCTCAGGCACTATCCAGCTCAGCCTGCAAAGCTATCGCCGCTTCTCTGCAAAACCACCTGCCCTATCACACCAATATCGTCATCCTGGTCAGCAACACAAAAAAGAAGGACAGTTTGGCAGGAATGGCCGTTAACAGCCCGGCTTTTGCCAGTATAGTCTATGACTGTGCGCTTCTAGAGAGCGAAAGAGAGAGCTGGATCGCCCACAGCCTGCAGCAGTTCGGCTTAAACGCTGCGCCCACGCTGATCCGGCAAATCTCAGAGCGTACAGGATCTGACACTCAATTTCTGCAGACTCAGCTGGAGAAACTGAAGCAGTATCTGGGCGAGCGCCAAGAAGTAACCTCCGCAGATATAAAAACGGTTATCCGCAAAAGCATCGAGATCAAGAGCTGGGAGCTGACCGAAGCCATAAGAAGCAAAAATATGCAGCAGGCCTGGAGATTAGCTCAGGACATGCTGGCCAGCGACACTGCCAACCGCACCGTAGATTTCAGCCGCGGCACTTCCGGCAAGAACGACAATGCTCCAGTCAGCGTACGGGCGCTGGGTCTGCTTTCTTATATCAATACCTATTTGCGCTCCTTAGCGCAGCTGCAGCATCTTTCCGCCCAACATGGCCGGGACATCAGCGCGATCGCCCAGCAAACCGGCAAAAAAGACTATCAGGTGCGCAAAAGCCTCGAAGAATTGCAGACCTGGACCTCCCAGAGCCTGCACACCGCCTTCACCGCTCTTTGCCTGTCAGACTACCACATCAAAAAAGGCCGAGACCCGCTGTTAGCTATACAGCTCCTGCTGACCCGCCTATGCCTGCGTAAAAAATAAGCAAACGAGGCGCACCAGCTTCCGGGCCGGGCGGCTTCGCCCAGTTCAGAGATACCTTGCGCGGAACTGACACCCCGCTTTAACCGCATATGCGGCAGCTGGATTTCGCTTAGCTAAATGATATGGCTGCACTGCCATAAAACGCAGGAAAAATAGCGTTTATTTAGTATTATTGCAGTCATACGTTGGTTAATACGTTTGGTAGAGTTAAAACATAGTTAAAAGTTAATATATTATATATATTAATAATTTAATAAGTTAGAGAGAGAGGTAGGGGGAACATTATCCTCCTTTTTCTTTATACATTGCTGCACTAATATCATTTAATTAGCGATCAGCTAATTTGCGAAACTATCTGACTCCCCCTAAAGGATGGGAGGGGGAGCAGCCGCGAATGCGACAGAGGGGGTGCCCAAAACTGTTGGGGGGGGAATCGAGGTCTAACTTGTATCATACGCCTGCTTGCACGCGGGCATGAACGTGACAATAATTGTATATGGGTCAACATTTTCAATGTCGCTGAGCCTTAAGTTAACGACATTGAGTATTAACTAAATGACATTGACTGCTGCACAAATGGAGGAGATATGGGAAATAAGCAACCTCACGCTTTAGTAATCGGCGCTTCAAATTTTGATATTAAGGGCCAAACACACTCATATCACATAGACAAAACCTCCAATCCCGGGGCAGTGCGCAACAGTGCTGGTGGAGTAGCCCGGAATATCGCTGAGAATCTCGCCCGTTTAGGAACTAAAGCTACGCTCCTCAGCGTTGTCGGCAACGATTTATACGGTCGCCAGATTTTAGAGACAACCCGTGCAGCTGGCGTCGATCTCGACCACGTAAAAATTACTGATGAATGCGGCACAGGCATCTTTGTGGCCATTCTCAATCATTATGGAGATTTAGTTTCCGCCATCGCCGATTTAGATGCCATTTCTTTGATCACGGTAGATTATTTAAAAGAAAACGTTCAACTATTTGATGATGTTTCATTTGTAGTAATCGATGCTGACATACCTGCGGAAAGCCTAAAATATTGCGTAGCCCAATGCGCAGAGCGAAATATACCTATTTGCGTTGAGCCCGTATCGGTTGCCCGCGCTAAGCAGATCGTTCCCTATTTAAGCCAGCTCTCTATGGTAACCCCTAACCGCGAAGAAGCGGAAGCACTAGTCGGGTTCCCTTTAGCCAGCGCTGAAGACGTCAAAAAAGCAGGCAAGGTCCTGCTAGATGTAGGTCTGAAATGGGTGATCATCACCTTAGGCCCTGAAGGCGTGCTCTACGCCACCGAAGATGAAATTGAATTTTTATCTTCGATCTCCACAGTTGTGACCGATACCGTAGGTGCCGGCGATGCTCTCACCTCTGGCACGATTAGCGGTTTGTTAGAAGGGTTAAGTCTCCGTGAAGCGGTTAAACGAGGAATAGCCTGTGCTACATTAACACTACAGACTCGCTTAGCGGTCTGTCCCAATATTAATCTAGATAAAGTGCAGTCTTATATAGAAAAAATGGCTTAGGCTAACCAGGCGATCTTACCAATCGCTGTTTTGACGCTGCTAAATATGCACACCTGCCTAACTCTCAGGTTGCAATTATCGGCAAAGGAGTTCGTGGGTATGTTTATTGTCGGAAGTCAGGTAATCCATCCCATTCACGGTCTAGGTATAGTGCAAAGCCTCGAAGAGCAGGAAATCATGGGGCAAAAAGGCGTATTTGCCTGTATTTATTTTGCCGAGGCTAAGCTGAGTATAAATGTCCGCGCTGAAGGTGAAGGCAGCATGATCCGCCCGCTCATATCCAGCAGCGAAATGCAAAAAGTTTTAGAGTATTTAAAAGTTCCCAGCGACAGCGTCCCTGCCAAATCATCGGACCGCTATAATGTCAACATCAAAAAACTCAAAAGCAACGATATTTATAAGCTGGCCGAAGTCGTGCGCGATCTCACTATACTATCTTTAGAGCGCAAATTATCTCCCAAAGAACAAAACATGCTCAAACAGACGAGAAAGGCTATGGCCATCGAATTCGCCTGCCTAACTAATCAGACAGCCGATTATTATGAAAATGAAATAGATGAAATATGCCGCGACAATTATAAAGGCGAATAAATCAGCTCCACAGCTGGCGCAGGCGGTGTTCAGATGAAAGCCAGTCGTCTTCCGTAAACACCTCTAGCGTAATAGATCGCGGCTGTTCCCCGACAATAGAACTTAAGAGTGTGCCCAAACGCTGCAGCTGCTCTGCAGGCTGGTGTATTAAACTGTGGTGGTCTTTCTGAGAAAATGGTTCTATACCGTGAAGATGCACGGTCTTAGTTCTGGCCCCGTATTTGTTTATGGCTTTTTCCCAGTCGTAGCCGCCTATCCAGAGATGCCCTATATCTAAGGTTATCCCATAATCATAAGCGCATACCAAATCAGCGATCAGCTCAAAGGGATAGCTCAAAGTCTCTACTGCCAATCGCTGAGGAGCCACCCAATGCGCTTTCTCCACGCGTTCCGCCACGCGCTGTAGCGCTCCCCTCCACCCTTCTACGTTAGCTGACGGCAGTTTGCCAAAGCGTTCGGCTTCCCAGTGCCATACGTAAGCCAAAGGATGCAGTTCTTCCAGACAATCTATAGTGCGGCCAACCAGCGCATAATTTTGCTCTTCCCACTTAGAATCGCAGGTAACGGTGCCCAAAGCGCTGGGTATATGGACCGTGTAAGACAAATCATACTGGCCGGCCAGCTCCCTAAGCTCTGCTAGCTCCTCGCTGTTGGGCCAATTACTCCCCCATTGGTTATCGTAAAAAATCAGCTCAATATCCTCGGTCCTGCCAGCTAAGCGCCGCACATTATCCAGCAGCGGACATTCATAAACACAGCTGGTAGTTCCCAAACGCCATTTTTTTTGACCATGGCCATTGCGATAATTCAATAAACCCACAGACTTACCCATAAGTATAAAAGACTTCGGAAGCAGCTGGGCAGGCGCTAAACTCGCCTTTAACACCTGCCCATGGTCTTACTTATTTACGATAGAGATAGAGAATCGTCTTGCGCTTTAGCCTGATTTAGAGCTTCGGTGGCATTATCCAAGTTGCCATCATCGTAGCTGTTCATCTCATTGAGAATATCGACAGCCGCTTTAACCAGAGGCCACGCCAAAATGGCCCCGGAACCTTCGCCTAAGCAGAATCCAGCCCGCAAGATAGGCTCTAACCGCAAATGCTCCAGCTGAAGGGCATGACCAGGCTCATTGGAGACATGGCAGGCCACCATATAATCGCGGACGCGTTCATCCAGCTTATGAGCCAGCAGCGCGGCAGCTGTAACGATAAAGCCATCCAGCAGGATCACCATGCCCTGCCCTGCCGCTTCGAGCATACCACCCATGATAAAGGCTAATTCATAACCGCCCAGCCGGGCCATCAGCTCTATAGCATTGCAGTTTTCGTCATAGTGACGCTCAGCTGCCGCTTTCACAATACTGCGCTTATGCTCTAAGGCCTTAGGGCCCATGCCTGTGCCGCTGCCTACGCAGACTTCAACAGGTTTATGCAGAATGGCCATCGTCAGGGCTGCTGCCGGCGTGGTATTGCCTATCCCCATTTCCCCGAAAATAATGGTGTTGCATCCCCTGGCTGCTGCCGATGCCACCTGATCTCGCCCTGCTTCCATAGCTTTCAGGCACTGTTCCAGGGTCATAGCTGGGCCTTCTAGCATATCTTCTGTTCCATAGGCCACTTTGCAGCTGACAACTCCGTCTTCAGGAGAAAAATCGTGTTTGACGCCGACGTCAAAGACTCGCAAAGGCAAAGCGTATTTTTTGGCAAACAGACCGCACAGGCCACCGCCTTTCGCCATATTGATGCTATGCTGCCAAGAAATATCTTGCGGGCTAAAACTGACTTTATGAGCCATAACCCCATGATCGCCGGCGGCGATAAAAACTTCAGGATTGGTTAGTTGCGGGGCATCGGTATTCTGAATAGCCGCTATGCGAACCGCTACCCGCTCCAGCAGGCCCATAGCCCGGGGAGGCATACATTTTTGATCAAGCCGTTTCCAAGCCGCTGTTTCGGCATCGCTAGTGACAGTTTTAGGTTCGCTGTAGCGAAATCCATTGCGCTCTATCATTTAGAACCTCCATACACAAAGCAAAGCGCCATCGAAATGATACCCGATGACGCTTCTATATTACGCACTTATTTATGAATTATCCTAGAAAACGTTTTAGTCTCTAGGCAACACCGTAATTTGCTGTACCCGGCCATCCAAGATACGGAAGCCGATGCCTTTCTTGTCATATATTAGCTGACTATCAGCTTCTTTACACGGGCCAAAGATGCGCAGCACATCTGATTTGGCCGAACCGACTTTTAACCCATGCGTAGTAATGAAATCTCCGGTTTCGATGACCATGCCATTCACCCGATTTTGGCGCACGATAAAGCCCATCATCTCTTCTTTATACTGGTAGATGTGGCTGCCGCCCTGCAGGTTAAGCACATTGTCCGGCTGCCCCCAAGCCTGCACCACTTCGTTTACGGGCATACCAATCTTTATGCTGCCGCAGCGCTGGCCGGGCATAATCAGGCGATCTCCCAACAGAGCCTTATTGTCCTCGGTCTTCTGCACATAGATAGTGCTGACGATTCCGTTTTTATAAGCGAAAGCTATGCCGCGCTCTGCATAGTTAACGTTGCCCTGACCGCGCAGCAAACCTTGGCCGTAAATTTTGGTAACCGCCGCTTTGGAGGAGCCTATTTTAATGCCTTCTGGCGTGCTCCAGGGGCCTCCCAGCACCGTTACTCCGATCACCACTCCATTAGACCCCACAAAAACTGCTAATTTTTGCTGGGGATAGCTGAGAAATTTAGCATTGGGGTCGTTGGGACTCTTGACCACTTTAGCAGGTGCTCCCAAAATTCCCTTCACTTGCGCCAAGCTCTGGCCCAAATTAATGGGACCTACTCCCTGCCCAGCGCGAATGGAATTATCACCCGCAGCTACAGGCTGAGCTAGCCAGGCTAAAGACACAGCCAAGACTGCCAATAGACTTATATAATAAAAGCGTTTACGCATAATATTGTCACCTTTCTTTTCACCATCACCCTAAGCTGAACCCTGAGTCTATTTTAGCATACCGCCCGCTCCAGGTAAACGCCAAGTAAACGTCAAACGTAGTTTTGACGCTCACTATCAACTTATGAATATATTTTAACATTGGCACATAACGTTAAAGCGCGTGACACTATTACTCAGCGCGTCTCTAGTTTTAGAGGTTCCTTAAACATATCTACGAAGTAAATCAATGGGCATAATAGGTAATATCAATAAGGAGCACTTTTTCATGATTGAATTATCCGAGCGCGTTTTACAGCTCAAACCTTCTTCGACATTGGCCGTCACCGCCAAAGCCCGTGAACTGCGCGAAGCTGGCTGCGATGTCGTCAGTTTTGGAGCCGGAGAACCCGATTTCGACACTCCGGCCAATATAGTGGAAGCCGGATGCCAGGCCTTAAAACAAGGTAAAACTCGCTACGAAAACACTGCCGGAACCCCCGCCGCGCGCCAGGCGGTCGCGGATTATTTTAGACAGCGCTTTCAGCGCAGCGATGTGCGCTCCGAAAACGTCATTATCTCTACGGGGGCCAAACACGCGTTATATATAGCTTTCATGGCCTTAATGAATCCCGGGCAAGAGCTGCTCCTGCCGGCCCCCTATTGGGTAAGCTATCCAGCGCAGGCCCAGCTAGCAGGCGGCACTGTCAAAGTTATTCCCGGATCGCTAGACAACAATTTCAAAATAACCCCCGAGCAGTTAGAAAAAGCTATAACCCCCCAGAGCAAAATACTCATGCTCTGCTCTCCATCCAATCCAGCGGGCATAGTCTATAGCCGCCAAGAGCTGGAAGGCATCGCCGAAGTAGTGCTTCGCCATCCTCAGCTCATGGTCTTCTCAGATGAGATTTACGAACGCCTCGTCTATAACGGTTTGCAGTTCACGTCCTTTGCTTCTCTGAGTCCCGAGATTGCTCAGCGCACGGTCACTTTTAACGGTGTCAGCAAATCTTACGCCATGACCGGCTGGCGCGTCGGCTATGCCGTAGCCGATGAAGCCATCATTAAAGCCATGACCAAATTGCAGGGACACATGACTTCGAGTATAACCGCCTGCACTATGCCTGCTCTGATCGAAGCCCTGGCGGGGCCGCAGGACGCTGTAACAGAGATGGTAAGCCAGTTCGCCAAACGCGCCGAGCACATTTATAAGCTGATAACCGCCATCCCAGGCCTGAAATGCGCTCAGCCCACTGGAGCGTTTTATATTCTCCCCGATATTTCCGCCTTATTCGGCAAAAAAGATCGGGAAGGGCAGGTCTTGGATACGGCTGCTTCTTTCGCGCAGTCCCTCTTAAAACACAAATATGTGGCCGTAGTTCCCGGCGAAGATTTCGGGGCTCCCAACCATATCCGCCTAAGCTTTGCTACCAGCCTAGAGCAAATCGACAAAGGCTTGCAGCGCCTCAAAGAATTTGTAGAAGAGCTGCTGTAAGAAAAAAGTAAAACACACAATTAACGCCGCTGCTCTGCCAGGAACAGCGGCGTTCAATTATCTTTAACGCACCCATCAACATATCGCTGAACGCCGCAGCCAATATATTTGACGGTTACTATTGAAAGGCTGCGGCATTTATGGTGAGAGTTTTCCAATCAGCTAATATCATTTAGTTAGCAATCAGCTAACCTGCGAACGGTATGATACTCATACATTTATCTAGTCAGCTTATACCACAGACCTAACGCCCTAGCGGCCCGCTCACCATCGGGAAAGACGGGGATAGAATGTTCAGCTAAATAATTGCGGAACCCATCATATTTAGCTCCTCCATTGACGGAGACCACGATAGGCTTAGCAAATTTTTGGCTTAAGCGCACAATTGAAGGTCCCAAAAGCGAATCGTCACCCTCATAGGGAGGCAATACCCCCTGCATCCCGTTGCCATGCGGCATAACTGTGAACAGGCAGGCGTCATAGACGTCGGATTCCAAGGCAGCCTCCACCGCAGGCCCATAGACCTGATCCGGTGCTGCCGGCCCTACGTCGGCGGGGTTGTTGGTGCTGTCCAGGATTTTTCCCAAGACAGGTTGCAAAACCTCGGTTACCGCAGCAGGCGGCTTAGGCAGGGTCATGCCGTAACGCGAAAGTTCGTCGGCGGAAAGCACACCTTCATAGCCGGCGCCATTGATCACGAATACTCTAGGCCCTCGGGATTTTTTCTCAGCCAGCAGAGAAGCGATGCGCACCAGGTCTAAAAACTCGGTTTCGGCTTCAACCACGTAAGCCCCAGCCGCAGTCAGCAAATCGGTAAAAACGGCATGTGAACCGCTCATAGACGCGGTATGCGAACGCGCCGTAGCCGCCCCCTGGGCAGTGCGGCCTCCTTTCTGAATCGCTACAACTTTGCCGGCGCGGCGGCAGGCCGCCACCGCATCCACCAAGCGTTTCCCCGCTCCGCAGCTTAGACCTTCGCAATAGACAGCTACGACCTTTACAGCATCATCCTGAGCAGCTAACGCCACACCGTCAGCGACATCGACCTGATAAGCATTACCCACCATAATGGACCAGCGAAAACCTATATGGGGCTGGCGATCCAAGAAGGAGGCAAAACGCGCCCCGCTTTGCAAAACCAAGGCCACATTATTGTGCGCAGGATCGGTAAAGGAAGGGATAGAGACGCGGCCCTGCGGCAAGAAATCTACCTTAACATCACCAGCAGAGCCGGTCTGAGCAAACAGCGCCATCGTATTCGGCCCCACCACCGGCGTAGCGCCTGCCTGGGAGATGACCTCTTTGAGCTCTTTAGCTAAATCAGCGCCTCCAGAAGTCTCATCGTAGCCAGATGCCAGCATCAGCACTGTGCCCAGTTCGTCCCCAAAGGCCTCATAAGCCTGTTTCAAGGTTGCCGCCGTGAAGCGCGCTGCGAGAGCGACCACCAAAACATCGGGAGCCTGCGGCAGTTCTGCTACATTGGTATATACTTTTTTGCCAGCAATTTCGCCGCCTTTGGGATTAATGGCCCAAGCTTCTCCGGCAAATTCCCGCAGCAAGCGCTGATAGATCACGGCTCCCAGCTGGTTTTTATCGCTGGTAGAGACTCCAGCCACAGCTACGCTTTTCGCCCCCGTGAGCGAGCGCTGGAGGCGCTCTAAACTTGGCCTAGCCATAACAGTATCGTTTTTCTTTACCGCTTCCACGGTTAAAAGCAAATCGAGTGCCCGCGGCGCGCCGCCAGTAAAGGCCACGGGGTTGATTTCCAAATCGCGGATGATCACGTCTGGACGCAAGCGATAAAACTCTGCAAGCATCTGCCCGAAGCTCTGCAAAAAAATACTCCAAGACTGCAAATCGCATTGCGCTGGCTGCTGGCGATACTCAGTAAACCATAACTTAGATAAAGGCATACCCTGCAGCAAAGAGGCAATCTTCTCCGCAGACGTCCCCGGAAGCCAGCGGGCTACCTGACGGCGCAGCTCGGTTAAGCGCCCCCCTTCTCCAAAGACCACGACTGGCCCAAAACTTTCATCGTGCAGCACAGACAGTAAAACTTCGCCGCCCTCGGGTATAGCAATTTTTTCCTCCAGGACAACTTTTTCCACGTTTTGGCCAATTTTTGGCGAAACAGAATCAGCAAACTGACGCAATCCTTCCGCTGTGACCTGGGAAACGGCCTGCACAGCGCCGACTTCAGTTTTATGGGCTATAAAAGGCTGAGAGACTTTGAGAACTACCGGCCCATCGGGCAGAGTCCCAGGTTCTCCTAAATCGTAAGGGTTGACTTCCCAAGACTTAGGGAATGTCAGCCCCAAAACGGCTAACGCTTTTTTAGCTCCGGCAATGGAGAGATCAGCCGCAAGTATCTGGGCAGCTTTTTTAATGGTAGTTTCCATACTAGCGGCTTACCTCCTCAAACATACCGATAGCGCGATTCTTGTGCACATTTTCCCAGGAGAAACAGCGCCCGTTCATGGCAACGTAAACTCCGTGGGGCAAGGCCTGCACAAAAGCCAAAGCACTGCCTAAGTTGAACAGACCGTCAGAGCTGCCGAACACATAGGGTACCATGGCCCCCGTCAGCACCACGGTCTTATCTTTGACGCGCTCTCCCAAATAGCGCGCGGTAACTTCCATGGTATCTGTGCCGTGGGTAATTAATATGCGCTCTTCTTTAGATCGCAGACAGGCATCTTTGATAATCTCGCGGTCTTCATCGCTCATTTCCAGGCTATCGACCATCATCAGAGTGCGGACTGTGACCTCTACTCTGCTGCGCCCCAAGCGCAGCATTTCCATGACATGCGTGTCTTTAAAATCTAAAGTGCCCTGCAGTTCATTGTATTCTTTGTCAAAAGTGCCCCCGGTGACCAATAAACGAACCTTATTCATAGCTCCCCCTGTAAAGTTTTAGATTAGACTTTGCAATTCGCGCCAGTCCTGTGCCACCAAATCTAAGGATTCCCGCCAAAAACCTGGCGTTTCTAAATCAGCCCCCAGCACCTGCCAGGCCACGCCCTCACAGCTGTCAGTGCCCGTACGCCGCAAAAGCTGTTTGTATGTTTCTAAAAACCGCTGGCCTTCGCGCTGGGCGCGGGCATACACGCCTAAACTGAATAAATACCCAAAGGTATAAGGAAAATTATAGAAGCTAATATCGGTAATATAGAAATGGCCTTTAGAAGCCCAGAACCAAGGGTCGAGCTGCTGAGGATCGATCGCCTCGCCGAAGACATCGATTTGAGTGTTAACCATGAGTTCTTTCAGCCGCCGCAGCGAAACTTCCCCAGCCCGGCGCTCCTCGTAGAAGCGATCTTCGAAGATAAAGCGCATAGGGATATTGAGCAAATATGTTACAGCATCGTCCAGACGGCGCGTCAGCATAGCCGCTCGCTGAGAGCGGGTGAGCTGGGCACTGTTGAGCATATAATCCCCCAGGACGCGTTCAGCAAATGTTGAAGCGGTTTCCGCCAAGGTCATGGGATAGAGCCGCGAGAATTGCCGCTCTCCTTTCAGGAGCCATTCGTGCCAGGCATGGCCCAATTCATGCGCCAGGGTAGCGACATCGCCATAGTTGCCGCGGTAAGTCATGAAAATACGGGATTCTTCAATTTCCGGAGAGCAAGTGCAAAAACCGCCGGGTGATTTGCCGGAGCGCACTTCCGCATCGATCCAGCGGCGCTCTAAAGCTAAGGAGGCAAAATCGGCAAATTCGGAAGAAAAACTATTAAAGGCCGCTAGCACCAAATTTTGCGCCTGTTCCCAGGAATACGTTTCCCCAGGCCCTTCACTAACGACAGGTGCTAAAATATCCTGGAAACCCAGGCGCGGTAAGCCGCAAATTTTGGATTTAGTTTGAAGATAACTGCGCAGCATAGGGCGCACTTCCGCAGCGGTATCCAGCATTACCTGGAGAGTACGCCGACTGAGCCCCGATTCAAAAACCGCGTTATCAAGATGATGCTCTATGCCGCGGCGCTGCAATAATTTTAAGCGGTAGCCAGCAATGTTGTTTAGGCAGGCCGCGATAACATCACCTACTTTTTGCCAAGCGAGATTGGAATTTTCCAGGGTGGTTTTGCGCACTGCGGGATCGCGGTCTTCTAATAAACTAACTTTAGAATTCATCGAGGCATGCCTTACCCTGCCCTGGCTGTCGCTGTAATCGAATTCTAAGCGACCGGCGACATTTTCGTAAAGCCGCTCCCAGGCGCTAAAGCCGGACACGCTCAGCTCGGCATTTAGATCCTCTAAAGCCGGTTCCATACTGTGCTGCGAGACATAGCGCCAGCGCTCCAGCCAATAAGCCAAGCCGCTTAAGCGCGGGTCATTTTTCAGTTCAGCAAAAGAAGCGTCATTAAATTTACGCAGGTGCGCTAGGCAGGCTATTTCCGCTTGGCGGTACAGCGAAGCCATTTCGCCGATTTGGGAATTGAGCCACTGGGCATTTTCATCGTGAACATCTTCAGAATGGCGGCAGAGCGCATAAGAGGTCCAATGGGTTAGCTGGGAAGACAGTTTTTCCAGGACCAGTATCTCTTCAGCTAGCTGCGAAACTGTTAGGGCCGCGGCTTTAGTCTCTGCGAAATGCTTAATAAAATGCTCCATATCGCGCTGCAGCTGCCCGAGACACGAACGCTCCTCGATGTGGGGATCATTTAGGAAAGGAGATAAATCCCAGCGCGAAGCCGCTGTAGAAGTCACTGAGTTGCGCATTAATAGCCACCTTTCGTATTGTTATGGAACATGCGGGGATTCGGCAGTTAATAAAGGCCTCCTTTGCTAAGGAAAAGGAAGCCTGGGGATCAAAAAATCCCCTGGCTTTAGGCCAGAGGATTTTTAAGTTAGATTAACTTAGATTAGAACCAGTTGCGGGAACCAGTATCGGTGTAGCTGACGATGACCCAGCGGCCGGTGCCGTTGGCATAGCCGGGCAGGAAGGGAGCGGGGTTGTCCACGCTCAAGTTGCTGCGCTCTTCTTGGATCAAGTAGCCTACGCCGCTATCTTGTTTGTTAGTAGGATCGATGCTTCCTTCGATATCGAGGTTGCTGCTGACTACACAGCCAGTTAACGTGAATTTGCGCTTGTTGGCTCCGGTTTTGAGTTTAGCAAAGCTAGGATTCTGAGCATCGTTGTTCCAGTCAAACTGCACAGACTTATCAAAGCTGAACAGCATAGCCTCGATACTCAGCTCTTGGTTACCAGTCTTCTTAGCAATATCTTTATCGTTAAGGGAAATGTAGTTTTTGGCTACGATGCCCACAGTACCGCGTTTACCGTTGGTAGTTTTGCACTTAATATCGCTGGTAATGTAAACGTTACCTTCGCGCTCGGTAGCTTCAGAAGTAGGAGTTGGCCAAACGTACGCGGTAGGATTCTTACCAATGTTATAGGCAGAAAGCACGGGATCATTCCCGCTTTTTATACCGAGTTTAGTCATGCCACTTTTAAGTTCCTGAATGGTATAAGGAGGAACCATAGGCACTTTTTTCCCGTTAACGGTACGCGTGGCTACTTTACTAGGATCGCTGCCAAAAGCAGCTATGCGATTCTGCTGTTCTTCGTGAAAAGCTCTGGCCGCATCGGAATAGATAGAATCTCTGCTTCTAATCGCGCTGGGCTGCTTAGCACCGCTTTCTTTAGAAAAATCACCGCCATCATTAACACCAAACAGATTGAGAGAATCTTCACGGGTAGCTTCAACGTCGGAGACAATGGTCAAATCACCGTCGAATTCCTGACCGTTATGGGATCTAACCTCTACGTTTCCGCCAGTGACTGACAGAATACCGTTGTTGATCTTGCTAGAATTGATAGATTTAATAAGCTGTCTTTTGCCAGCGTTTTCCTTGTAAATAAACACATTGTTAGCACTAGTCTTGCCACCACTATCGCCCAATTCGACGACTATCTTAGCAAAACTGGGGCGAATATCGTTGCCGGTTCCGTCATTATAGACGTCGGGAACAACACCCTCGGGCACGCTGCCGACATAAACACCACTCGCTGCAGTATTCTTCTTACCAACTTTACCTTTGATATCGAAAACTGCTGAATACATTCCGTTAGAGCCAGAATCAATTGTTGCAGCCTTTTCTCTAGCAAATTTTTGATAGGTATAGCGTTCATTATAGGCTTTGACGATACGCTTACCGTCTTTGTCGTAGTTGGGATTCTCGCCGTTTTGAGGCAAACCGATGCTATCTTCATTGTCGCGCAAACCACCACCACAGATATCGCTCAAAGCACCTTTGCCAGACAAATTCTGAGTATATTTCATGGTGTCTAAGCTATAGCGCTGCGTGAGTTCACCATTAAATTTAGCATAGTTTTTATTGGTATTATTGAAAAATCTGGCAGTACCGTCGATATAGATATCGTTACCTTCAGAATCCTTAAGATTCTTAAAGTTCAGCTTGCCATACTTTTCGATATTTTCGCGGCTCATGCGGGTACCGCCGTCGATTCTCAATCTGCCGTTTTCGGTATAACCATCGGGGAGACCGCAGACTGCTAAACCGTTCTTCATGTATTTATCTACATCACTTTTGTTAGTAGTATTTAGCATTTTGCTGAACAAACTATTGTCACCACCGTCAAGGTTGATGCCCTGAGCGCGCCAGGAGCGGCAATCCTGAATGATGTGCAGATAATCGAGAGGGCCTTCGTTGCGGGCAACAACATCGACGACACGGGTGGAGAGCAAACCTTCAGTCGGATAGTCACCTATGCCGGTTTTGCTGCTCTGCTGAACTTTTCTCACTGCATCAGCAGCACTGCCGTCATACACGCGGGAATAAATGGTCAGATGGTAAAAACCTGCAGTACCTTTAGTGTTAAACTGACCAACCTGGGGATTGCCTTTCTCGACAACTACATCACAGACGGCAAAACGATCATTGACGTTATAGGCATCAGCGACATCCTCAGAAGGAAAATAAACTAACGGCTGACCTTCGAGCTGGCGAAAACGCAACAGTTTAGGATCGTTAGCGGGGTCCACGCCATACTCCTTGGCTTTTTCCGCAGAATCTAAATCGATAACCGTAGCGCTTACATCAGCCCTGCCCAATACGGGATTACTAGCCCCGTAACCAATAGACTGCATGTCATAAGTATCGGTATAAGGGTTATCAAAACCGGATACTTTTTGGTTAACGGTAATACCGCCCGCTTTCATGTAGTCCAAGGCCGCGTTGAGATACCAATCAGCTGCGTATAGAGCTTCTTGAGCATAATCACTTTCGCTGCCCGAACGGGCATGTCGCATGGACAAACCGACAACGGTAGTGCTTAGGGTCATTAAAAGCAAGGCTGTCATTAAAGCAAACGCCAATGCCACACCTTTGGGTTTTGAATTTCGAATTTGTATTTTCATGATAGCCTCCTATTAATGACTGATATGTGCCTGTTCTTTATAAACAATCACTCGCTTGTTAGACGTAATGGATTGCTCATCATTACGATCAGGATCAGTAGGATCTATGTAGGGATTATTGTCTGGATTAAGATTGGGATCGTTACTGCTATTGGTAGCTATATCTTTTTTGTCTATGCTTTTGTCATAGACTGTAGATTTCATAACGATATTAAACAAATTGGGATCATACAAAGCATTGTTTTTATCGCGGACCCCGGAAACACCGGAGGCGTAAATGCTCTCATTAGCGTTATGCTCGACTGCGAAGCAAATTCTATCATAGGGACCGGGAAGCTGTACAACGATAAAATCGCGGGCTTTGCCGGTTTGGAAGGCCAAGCTACCTAGCTTATCACCGCCATTGCCCAGAAAAGACTCTGGATTAGCAAACCGATATTTACCAGCTCCAAACTGATAAGGAGGACTGGACATGGTCAGCTTGCGAACTACGCGATACAGACGGTTTGGTTTCGTAGTGGAAACAAACCAATCTACGAAAACGTATTTTTCGTCTAAGCTGTCGCCATCGCGATAATTGGGATTAGAACGCGTAAAAACCAAACGATTATAGCCTTTATAGACATCGATCTGTTTCTCATTGCCATCGATCTTTACTGTGCGCTTCTCAAGAGCTAAACCATAGCCCGCGACACTCCCACCATTACCGTAGGCATCGGGAAACCACACCGCAGAAGGTATAGCATATTGATTGCTCGCTTGAGCCTGCAGGTCTTGAGGCACCGAGGCTACCCTCAGTTCCTCAATCATTTGGCTGAGAGCGTTGCGGGTCTGCAGCGTTGCTTCGCGGTAACTGGTCTCAAAATTATGAGCATTGATCGTTCTAATAATAGCGTAGGACAGCCCGCCCGCTAGAGAGACAAAAACGGCCATAGCCAGTAAGAGTTCTAGTAAGGTATAGCCTTTCCGGCGGAAGCAACAGTTTGCCATCATAAAATCACCTCTCTCCACAATATTGTACTTCACAGCTAGGTCTTCATTACCATAGAAGACTTAGCGCTGACGATCGTAGAAGAATGGTGAACTAATTGACCGTTGGGGCTGGTCTCCTTCCAAAAAACAGTTACCGATATATTCCAGAAGGTCTTTTTGCCAACATTATCACTGCTATAAACTACAATCCCAGTATTACTTGGATGATCAGGGTCTACCAAAGTAAAAGGCTCGGGAATGACAATTTTTGGGAAGTTAAAAGTTCTCATATCCTGCAGAGTAAGAGGTGTGCGTTTTGCAGGCTGACTAATATCACCGCAAAAATCTTCTAAATATCTTCCATTTCTGTCACTAGAATATAAGGTATTAGTTGGCTTATCCATCAGCCGATTGCGCAGTTCTTCAGCCACTGCCGAGGCATAATAACACGCCTGATTGGCCTGACTGGTTTTGCGGGTCATGCGGAAAGAGGCGGGGAACACTGCGGCGAAGGCGATCATAACCGTGCAGGTCAGCGATATAGAGATAAGCACTTCTAAAAGGGTTAAGCCATGCTTGCGGCTTCGTTTTTTAATTTTAGAACCTACATGCATATGTTACACTCCCTTAAATTATATAGGTGCGCATTAAGCTATAAGTTTTAGCTACCACCATACCACCTTATTTGTTGCATTATAACAGACACTGAGTATTTATGAGAAGAGAAAAAATACAGCCTTTCTTAAGGATAAGTTAAATAATAAATTTCCAAGTTTTCATAATGACCATAAGATAATATTTGGGCTAAAATAATGCACATCACTGCACCTTATAAATATAGATAAGTTATTTTTTATTTTATTATAAAATTACCCTGTTGGCTTGTCTGCCTTCATTTGCTATAATAATTATAAAAACTACATGCAAGGAGCAGGCATAATCCAAGATGTTGCAGTTTCTTCATACTATGTCCAGCCAGCGTAAAGCCCATACATTTTTATTGTGTATAGCAGCCTTGTCTATATTTTTTCTCGCAGCCAGCAACGACCTTCAGGCAGGTGTCGTCACGGGTGAAGGCATACCGAGAGTCGTCGACGGCCCCCAGGGTGAAGTTGTAGTAACCAGCGTCGCCAATCCCGATCAAAACGTAGCCCAGCCCGATAATCCCGAGTACAGCAGCACGAACCCAAGTTCCGGGAATACCCCCAAGGCAGCGACTCCCGAACCAGAAGAAAACGTCAATAGCATTGAGTACCACGACACTACTCTCAATCCAGAAGATACTGAGCCTCAGCAGACCGGCAATGACAATACCAAACTCATAATGATTGGCGTTGCCATATTAGTTGTGGGCCTACTCTTAGTCTTATTCTTCAACAAACGCAAACAATAGGCAAATTCGAATAAACTTAGGAGGCTAATCTCGTGCAGAGTTTCTCATATAGATCAAAGAGGGGCTTCACCCTTATAGAAACCATGGTCGTTATTGCTATTTTGGCCATACTTCTCGGCATGACCATGTACAACCAGTCGCGCAACTTAACGCGCTCTACCTTCAACCAGGATATGGAAATGTTTACTGCCACCCTTAAAGAGGCGGGAACTACAGCCAAGAAACTGGGAATGATCAACATTGAAGGCGAGACCAACAGCGAACGCATAGCCCCTACACAAAAACAAGACGACGAATCCAATATTATGACCAACAAATATTGCCTTTGGGTTCTCAAAGAGAAGATGAGTCCTGACGCTAAGGCACCTACATACATCCGCAGTTCCGGCATTATCTGCAAGCGCGGACTCGTCAACGTCCAAACCACCCAAACATTCCAAGAGGAAAAAAGTAAGAAAGTTAATATGGGAGTTTGGATCGATCTGTACGAAATGGAGACTCCTGACGTCGTCTTAGGCGGCGTATTGGACGCAACGCAAACCCGTTTGTCTGAAGGCGACATAAAAGCGCGCATCATCTTCCAGCCCAACTCCCTGCCGCGCAAAGCGGGCAGCATATCGATCTCCCTCGAAGAAGGAGAAAAAGATGTAAACGCCGTGCGCTGGCAGCGCATCGATATCGAACGCTCTGGCGTGATCACCGTCAATACCGTCGACAGAGAGGGACGCCTGGATAAAGCTACCCAAGATGAAAAAGTAATCGACAACAAATAGATCGCTGTTAGACATAAGTATAACAAAGAAAAATCCCTCAAGCTCCGCGAACGTTAAGCCTGAGGGATTTTTCTTGCGCTGAGCAATACTAACTATTAGCTAACGCTGCTCCGGCAGCCGCATAAAATCGCTAGGGCTAAACGTCACTTCCTCATGGCGGCGGCGAGGATCGATGTCCACATCCTTCCCGCACTTATAGCCCTCAATATCCGCCAAGATATACTGACTGCCGCACTTTACCCAAAACTCTTCGCTGCTGCGCCGCGTGACCGGCCCCAAATTGCGGCCGTCGCAGGTAACATACATATCGAACTCGGTATCGTTGACGACTTTGATCTTGCCGTCAATTTCCCGAGGGTTAATGTGCTCATGATGGCGGTGATGCTCGCCATACTCTCCGGGATAAGCCTGCACAGCCTCCCCGGCGGCCAGCAACAAAGTTAAAGCAGCCACAGGGATCAGCCAACAGCTGCAACATACTTTGCTGATATATCTTTTAACACTACGCTGCATACGCGCCTCCTCGTGCTCATCTAGTAAAGTTTTTACACCTTACCAGCAGAGTACTTCATGCTCACTAATTATTTCTCACTAACAATTAATAAGTATATTAATAAGTAAATAAAAACACTCAACAGCTCTTAAGCGGGCTGTACCCCACTTTTTCACGCACCTCGTCCAAAGTCTGACGGGCCAGGCACCGCACCTGCTTAGCAGAATCAACCAACATATCTTCAACCAAGCCTGGGTCTTTGGCCAATTCTTGGCGGCGCTCTCGAATAACGCTCAATTTAGCCGCGATATCGTCACCCAAAGTCTTTTTGAGATCGCCATAGCGCAAAGCGCCCTCTTTATACTGTTCTTCAAAGAAAGCGACTGTCTCCGGAGTGGAAAAGATCTTCAGCAGATTAAATAAGTTAGCTACGCCAGGGCTCATAGTCTCCCCCGCCCCACCGACGTCGGTGACGGCTTTTTTTATCTGCCGGCGGATAACTTCATCGCTGTCGGTCAGCATAATGGTAGAGCCGGGAATAGATTTCGACATTTTTTTGGATGGATCATTTAGCGCCATTACTCTGGTGGCTGCGGTCAGGCGCGACTGCGGCTCGGGAAATGTCTGACCAAACACATTGTTAAAGTGACGGGCAAACACGCGGGCCACTTCCAAATGCTGCAGCTGATCTTCCCCGACCGGCACTAGCTCCGCTTTGTAAAGCAGAATATCAGCAGCCATCAAAATGGGGTAAGTGAACAAACCCGCATTGACGAACTCAGAACGCTCGCTCTTTTCCTTAAATTGAGTCATGCGGTTCAGCTCTCCGATTGAAGCGCAGCAGCTGAGTATCCAGGCCAGTTCGGTATGTTCCGGCACCTGAGACTGAACAAACAAACGGCATTTATGCACATCTAAGCCGCAGGCCAGCAAATCCAGAGCCGCGTCTGCCACCTGACGGCGCAGTCTCTCTCCGTCATTCACCGTTGTCAAAGCGTGATAATCGCAAATGCAAAATATACATTCATGCTCATCCTGAAGGCGGACCCAATTTTGAATAGCTCCGGCATAATTGCCTATATGAATCGCTCCTGTCGGCTGAATCCCAGAAAAAATCCTCATAGTTTAAGCACTCCAACCAACGCGGCGCAGCCCGCGTTTTTACTATTATCTAAATAATAAAAGATAGAATATTCGTCAAGAAATATCATTCCCTTTTGCGCAGTCTTTGGCAAAACGCTGCCGCAGCTCTTGCCTATAAGCCTCTATATCTAAGGAGACTTGAGCAGCCCCGCTTTGCACGGCAGCCTCGGCCACAGCCGCCGCTACCCAAACGGGAACGCGCGGATCTCCCGGTTTGGGCAGCAGATAATCGCTGCCAAACGATAAATTCGGAGTGGCAAACCTCTCCTTTATATCTTGGGGAACTTCCTCACGCGCCAACTGAGCCAAGGCCAAACTGGCCGCGATTTTCATATTCTTATTTATACACTTAGCCCGCGCATCCAAAGCGCCTCGGAAAATACCCGGAAAGCCTAAAACGTTATTAATTTGATTAGGATAATCAGAACGTCCCGTACCGACTATAACATCAGAGCGTGAAGCTTTGGCAGCTTCATAAGTTATTTCAGGAAAAGGATTGGCCATAGCTAAAACCAGCGGTTCTGAAGCCATCGAACGCACCATTTCCTGGCTGACTATACCGCCGACAGAAAGGCCGACAAAACAGTCAGCTCCCCGCATAGCCTCTGCCAAAGTGCGCAGTTCTGTCGCTCTGGCGAACTTCTCCTGATGCGGGAAAATATGCTCTCGGCCCCGATAAATAACGCCGTACTCATCACAGACCGTTATATTTGACAAAGACACTCCCAAATCGAGCAGCATTTCCATACAGGCGGTGGCAGCGGCACCCGCTCCTGAGAAAACTACTTTCACATCCGTTAAACTCTTGCCAGCCAGACGCACAGCGTTGACAAAAGCTGCTCCCAAAACGACAGCGGTCCCGTGCTGATCGTCGTGAAAAACGGGGATATTCATGACCTGCTGCAGTTTCTTTTCTATATAAAAACAGTCGGGGGCCGCAATATCCTCTAAATTGATGCCGCCAAATGTCGGCTCTAAAGAGCGCACAATATCAATAAAGCGATCGGGATCGCTGCAGTTGATTTCCAAATCGAACACATCAACGCCGGCGAATTTTTTAAACAGCTGTCCCTTGCCCTCCATAACCGGCTTAGAAGCTGCGGCACCGCAGTTACCCAAGCCCAAGACCGCAGTACCATTGCTGATCACAGCTACTAAATTGCCGCGGGCTGTATATTCATAGCTTTGCGCTTCGTCCTTTTTGATGGCCAAAACCGGAGCAGCTACACCGGGCGTATAAGCTAAGCTGAGGTCACGAGGAGTCAGCAGCGGTTTGCTGGAAGTCACACAGACTTTGCCGGGAACAGGATATTTGTGGTACTGCAAAGCCTGAGCGAATAATTGTTCATCTTGAGTATTCATTATTTTCCTTTGTAAACATCAAATATGCTTGTTGCTACGTTTTGCGCCACATAGTTGATTGTAAGCGCCAAAACTACGCTTGACGCTTACTTTCCTTTTGGAAGAGTGGGGATAATCTCCTGTTATTCCGCATAAAACCGCAGTACTAATCAATACCAATGTCATTCAGTTAAGCAAAATATAGCATCTGTACCTACAGATAAAGCGAATCACCGCTTCCTTTAGGCCCGGTGCCTGGCTTTGTTGCGTCAGCTTCTGCCCGCTACGCTCGGATGCTACGCTTAGCAGAACTGCCGCAACGCCAAGTTGACGGGAGATCATGAATAACACGAAGCTGAAAATATATTTTCTTGTTCCAACAGGTAATATAAAAAAAGTGAACAAATAAATAATTTGTATTTGTGTGCTTAGAATCCGCTCCAAGAGCGAGTGAGCTGCAAATGCCTGATATTTGACTGTGTAAGGTGACCAAAGTGATTCCAAAGAATCTGGGCGCATACGAATTGCAAGAAGAGCTGGGCCAAGGACCTTCAGCGACTATTTTTCAGGCCATCAACAGAACCACCAGCAAACAAGTTGCTCTCAAAGTGTTCTCCGATGACCTTCAGAAAAACAATGAAGTGTTAAAGGCATTGCATCGTGCCGTAGTCATTTCCTCAAGTCTGGAACATCAAAATGCTGTTAAAGTATACGACATAGATAGCGATAAAGCCACAGGTTACCATTTCATCGCCATGGAGTATGTCGATGGCGTAGCGTTAAAAGCTTTATTAGAGCACTATAAAAAATTCGAATTTACCCAGGCCTGCCGCATTGTCCAGGCAGTAGCTGTGGGGTTAGCTCACGCTCACCGCAACGGAATATACCATGGTGGGCTCATACCTGAAAATGTAGTCATAGAAAAACAGACCGGGCGCGTCGTGGTTACCGACTTTGGAGTGTCCGGTGTTTTAGCAGCGCATAATCCCTCTATAGCCGAGGATCCCCGCCGCGTGGGTTTTCACGCTCCAGAATGGAACGGTGAAAATGCCGATGCGGCAGGCGACATCTTTTCCCTGGGCGCTTTGTTATACCACCTTCTCACTGGAGAATATCCCGCTAAAGGCATGGTCTCGTCGCCCGGCCCAGCCCTGCCGCAGATGCCCCGCCTTAGAGCGCTAATTCCCAATTTGCCCGTTTGGCTGGAGACTTTAGTCGCCCGCTGTATGACCGCAGATCCTCTTGAGCGCATCGCCGAAGCAGACGATATTGTTGACGAATTAGAAGTCGGTTTAGATTCTAAAGAAGAAGACATCGCTAAGCCTCAGCGCGAACATTTCAGCGGAACGAACTCTGGAGTATCAGGCGACAGCTCAGGTGCAGGCAGTCAAAATGCCGCTCAAGGCAATACCAGTTTGCTGCGCAACAAAACAGCTGGCGGTACACTAGGCCTCTTAATGCGCAACCGCAGCAAAATGCCCAACTCGCCAGACGCATCAGTACAAAATGCTGAAAAACGTTTACTGGAATGGAATTTTGAAAAAGGCGGCTCCGCAACTCATCGCAGTTCCCGCCGCAGTCAGGGGAGTTCTACAGACTTACCTTTGCTGCAGCCTGAAGAGACACCCTCTGCAGCTCTGAATTCTTCTGCGACTCCGCCTCCAATGCTGGAGATCAGTCAATCTAAAGCTTCAGCACAGACGCCTCCCAATTTAAGCTTAGGCAAAGAAGCGAACTCTAGCGCTGCTCCAAACGTGCCCAACCCGCAAATGCAGGCAGAATCAGCTCCTATGCAGATGCCTGGCAAACCGGCTGTTATGTTGCAGCCACACGGACAGCAGCAGCCTATGCCACAGCAGCACGGACAGCAGCAGCC
>JAUNIO010000037.1 GCA_030535355.1 bacterium
GGGAGCGCCCGGCTTAGCTACAGAAGACACAGGAGCGCCCGGCTTAGCTACGAGAAGTGCGCGATTTCTAGGTTTCTTCTTGCTTCCCATCTTTTCTTTTTTGGCAGAGGGAGGGCTGTTCTTTTCTTCAACACTCGGCTCATCTTTAGGCTTATTGGCTTTGCCGTAGCCAGCCTCCTCATATAAATGAGCAAACGAAGGAAAAAACGCCATAACTGTTCTCCCATACAACAAAATAAAGACAAAGAAAAAAACTAAATAGTTTACTTCTGCACTGGCAGACAAAATCTTTTATATGCTTGACCATTTAACGCCAAATTTATACAATTTCTTCATGGACAGCTTTATTAATTACGCCCAGTTTGAAGATTTTTGGCAGCGTTTAGAACCGCTCACCCCTTATGGAAAAGATTTAAAGCAAAAACGCACCGTTTACAGTGAAGAAGCAGAACTAGTTAAGCTGTGGGAAAGCAGTGACCGCGCAGCCCAGCTGCTGCAGCCTCCTGCGGCAAACTTAAGCCGTATCCGTTATTTTCTGAAACGCCTGCCCCGTTTCCGCAGCGAATCGCTGCCCTGTTACGATGAAGCCGATATTTTTGAATACAAAAAATTTCTCAGCAATTACAGACGGCTTTTAGAACTGCTGCCCGCTGAGCAGCGCAGTTTTTTTGCACTGGATTACAGTTCTCACGATCTCGAGCAACTGCTCAGCTGCGGCGATCAATATGCGGACACTTTTTATGTAGCCGACGCTTATTCAGAACAGCTTGCCCAAATCCGGGCGCAAATACGCGCTATAGATAAACGCTTAGCCGACGCCCGGCGCAGCCAGTTAGAGCAAATTGCCCTCCAGTGGGGCTGGGATATAACCGGCGAATATCTTCTGGTATCCCAAAGCAGCGTTCTGGAAGCCCAAAAGCACCAGCCTCAGCTTTTAGAGAAGCTGGTCGTTATAGAGCCCTTTGACGGCGAGCGTTATGCCGTCCGCCCGCATCAGTCCGGCAGCTTCCTAGCTCTGCAAGAACAGCGCCAAAATCTCGCCCACAGCGAAAGGCGCGAAGAGCAGAACGTGCTGGAAAATATTTCGGAAGCCATACGCGCCGAGCTGCCCAAACTTTGCCGCAGCCGCACCAACATTGGTGCCTTCGATATGGCGCTGGCTAGGGCGCGGTTAGCCCAGCAATATGATCTGCAGCGGCCTCAGCTCAATGCCAGGCTTTCAGAACCCATAGTGATAGAAAAGGGCAGATTTATTCCCTGCCAGGAACAGTGTGAACGCTTAAATACCGTCTATATACCTTTAGACTGGCAGCTCAGCCAGCCCAATGCCGTGCTTTTCGGCTCCAATATGGGCGGCAAAACCATCGCTCTCAAGACCTTGGCATTTCTGCAGCTCTGCGTCCAAACAGGCCTTTACGTACCGGCGCAGACTTTGCGCACTTGCCTGTTCCGCAATTTTCGCTACATAGGCGAAGGCCGTTTAGATACGCCCCAGCAAGGCCTATCGGGGTTTGGCTACGAGGTCAGCCAATTCTGCGAAGCCTATAGCCATCTGGCAGAGCCAACTTTACTGCTCTTCGACGAGTTTGCCCGCACCACTAATTCCCGCGAAGCCGAAGCCTTCATTTCCGCCATATTAGCAGATATTGCAGCCAGGCCAACGGTACGCGCCGTTTTCTCCAGCCACTTTCACGGAATTGCCCGCCTGCCTCAAGTGGGCTTCTTTAAAATGCGCGGGGTAAACCGCGCCGCGCTGGACAGCGCTCCCGATTCTAGCAGCGGCCAATTCCCCAGCGGCTATAAATGCTCAGAATCATTACAGCAGAGACTGCAGCAAATAAGCTCGCTGATTGATTACCGCATTCAGCCGGATCCAGAGACGCTGGACAGCAGCGACGCTCTGACAATAGCTGCTTTGCTGGGAGTGCCCCCCTCTATAACAGAGCAAGCTAGACAGCAGCTTATTGCGTCAAGCCAGAAATCTGGGTATTTCGGGCCTTAGGGCGATTCAGAAAGGCGAGTCAGATAGTTCACAGGTTAGCTAAGCGCTGGCTCAACTATATTAGGATTTACATAAAAAAGGGCTTCAGCGCTGAACAGCAAATTTTCATAGGTTTTATTATTCATTTATAAACATATCCAATTTACTGAAAGGGTTCCTCCCCATGAGCACAGGTTACACTCCTAAGCTGCGGCTTCCCTTAGATAAAATCGAGCGCGCCCGCCATTTGGCTGCCGATATCGCCCAGCCGGTAGAAGATTTCATAGCCGATCACACCACGGTAACTGTAGAGCGCGCAACTCTGCGTTTAGCTGGAGCCAGCGGTGCCAACTCCGAAGGAGTGCCTGTACCCAACATCATCGTCGACCAAGTCCGGGACAAATTGGAAAACGGCGCTTTGCTGCCTTATGTCAATGCCTTAGTGCGCACTGGCTACACAACTCAGCAGTTAAACGAAGCGATTGCCGGCGGATTAAATATCAGTAGCCTCCCCCTGGGGGAAAAAGCAGCTATCAGCGCCAAAAGCCAAGAGCTGGTGCAAAGCTTTGCCCAAAAAGTTTCCAGCCAGCGCCAAAAGCGCAGCGACCTGCAAAAGGAATTCGGACAGGGCAACCATTCCCCCCTGCTTTACGTAATCGTAGCCACGGGAAACATCTATGAAGATGTGGAACAGGCCCGTTCCGCCGCCTGTCAAGGAGCCGACGTTATCGCCGTCATCCGCACCACGGCCCAAAGCCTGCTGGACTACGTGCCCTTTGGCCCCACTACAGAAGGTTTCGGCGGCACGTATGCCACCCAAGAGAATTTTCGCATCATGCGCGAGGCTTTGGACCAGGAAATACCCAAACAGGGACGTTACATTTATCTGACCAATTACGCTTCTGGCCTCTGTATGCCGGAGATCGCCGCCATGGGAGCTATAGAGCGTTTAGATATGATGCTAAATGACTCCATGTACGGTATTCTCTTCCGCGACATCAACATGTACCGCACCTTTGTGGATCAGAAGTTCAGCCGCATGATCAACTCCTATGCGGGCATCATCATCAACACCGGCGAAGACAATTACCTTACCACTTCAGATGCAGTTGAAAAGGCTTATACCGTTTTAGCCAGCCAATTCCTCAACGAGCGTTTCGCCTATAACGCAGGATTGCCCGCCCGGCTCATGGGACTGGGACACGCTTTTGAGATGGATCCTTCTATAACTAATGGTTTCCTGTTGGAATTCGCCCAAGCCCTGATGGCCCGCGAAATTTTCCCCGAAGCCCCTCTCAAATACATGCCTCCCACCAAATGGATGACCGGCAATATATTTAAAGGCCACGTCCAAGACGCTATGTTCAACTTCATTTCCCAGGCGACCAATCAAGGCATACACCTTTTGGGCATGATGACCGAAGCCATTCATACGCCGTTTATGATGGACCGCGGCTTAGCCCTGGAAAATGCCCGCTACGTCATGAACAATATGAAAGATTTAGCCTCGGAAATTGAATTCAATCCCAACGGCATAATCGTCAGCCGCGCTCACAGCGTATTGGATGAGACCTTAGCGTTCATGGAGCAGCTCCAGCAAATCGGCCTCATGGAGGCGATGGAACGCGGTTTGTTCGCGGAGATCAAACGTCCCCGCGATATGGGCAAAGGCTTAGAAGGCCTTCAGGAAAAAGGGCCTGACTACTTTAACCCCTTTGAAACGTTCCTTAAAAGCGAACTGAAGCTGAGCGAATAACATCGCCTCTTTAGTTCCTGGGGCCTAAAAGGAATTAGAACGCCCGGATTACCCCACGACTTTGAAGCTTTACTTTAATAGGAGATACGCCATGATCGCAAGACCTTACGGAGACACCCTGGATGACGGAGCAGTCCAGCTTTCTTTTACCCTGCCCATACCCGAAGGCGCCCAGGGACGAGAAGCTGCCCGTCAATTGGTGGAAAAATGGAATTTCGATCAAGTGGAGATCGTGCACTCCCACGCTCTCAGCGATAAATATTCCTTTTATGTCGCCTACGCCCACACTAAAGTCGGCATCGATATGGATAGCATCCAAGTAGAAGAAGCTACCGGCGAAACTGTTTACTCCATGGATGAGTCCAACGAAATAATCAAAGCCAAAATTGGGCGCAAGCTGGTGATTGTTGGAGCTTGTACGGGTTCTGACGCCCACACCGTCGGCATAGACGCCATCATGAACATGAAAGGATATAACCACCACTTCGGTTTAGAGCGCTACCCCGAAATCGAAGCCTATAATTTAGGCGCTCAGGTTCCCAACGAAAAGCTCATAGATTATGCGGAAAAAGTCGGTGCCGATGCCATACTCATCTCGCAGGTGGTCACCCAAAAAGACATTCACATCAAAAACCTCACCGAATTTATCGAAATTTTGCAGGCCCGAGGGCTGCGCGAAAAGTACATAATCTTGGTAGGCGGCAGCCGTATAAGCAACAAACTGGCCTTAGAATTGGGATTTGACGGCGGTTTCGGCAAAGGCACCTACGCCGATCACGTAGCCACCTTTGTAATTGATCGTTTGCTGGAGAAGCAGCAAGGATAAGCTTTCACCATGGATTTTGCGCTCTTGGCCGACGGACGCTTAGTATTTATATGCCTTTTGGCTGGGGTAGTTTCCATGCTGACGACGCTCAACGTGGCCGCCCGCCCCGCCGCCGTCCATACGAAACAGGTCGCCTTAGCCCTGGCTGTCTCCTCGATTTTTTTCATGTTTACCCGCTTTGCCAATTTGTTCTACCTGCCCATTCTGGGCAGTTACGTAGATAAAGCCGTGCGCACGGGAGCGGTAAATGTGCTTTACGAGCAGATACAGTGGGTGGTCATCGGATCCGCTTTAGGCGCACTCATGTCCTGGATGATGCTGCCGACTTTCTGCGCTGTTTATGAGCGCGGTATTGCTGGCGTACAGAGCCGCGGCTCTATGTTCCGCGTGCTGCTGGGACTGCCTACTCCGCGCGGTCTCAAAGCGCTGTGCGGATGCTTGCGCTCCCCGCTGCTATTGCGAGGCTGGACAGAGGGCAGTTCCCGCATCCGTGGGCCCTTTTTAATTTGGAATGTCTGCGCTACGGCTATTTGGACCGTAGGCGCTCTCTGCGCTCTCTATGTAAGCGCTGCTGTTCCCAAGCTGGAAGCCACCGCCGTTTTATTGTCGGGCTTAGTCAATTCTTTTGCCGCTATCGCTTTTGCCATTTTCGTCGATCCCAAAGCGGCAGTTATCACCGATCAAACCGTACAGGGCCAGCGCCCTGAACAAGACGTTCAAGCCATGACCTTTTGGCTGGGAGCCGGGAATTTCCTGGGCGGCCTGCTGGGGCTAGCGGTATTTCCCGTAGGCATTGCGATGATCGAATGGGCCACGCTTCAGCTGGGACAGACATCAATGTCGGGAAATATGTGGTTAGTCATCGGCTTAAACACTATGACAGCCTTGCTGATGCTCACCGCTTTATCTTCCCGGGTATCGGCGGTTATCACTAAAAAAGTAGCCACATCGCTAGCCATCTACAACGTTTTCTTTTTAATCACGCGCTTGGCCACCCAAGTTTATGCTCCTATTCTAGGAGCTGTACGCGATTCCGTAATCAACGGTCAGGCCTCGGCCAGCGAACTTCTGCCTCTGTTCCGCTGGGTAGTTTGGGCAGCCACAGCGGGAACTATCCTAGGCTGGCTGCTCATTCCCACCTTTGTTGAAATATATAATCAAGCAATCGCAGCCTTGGAAAAACGCGGCGGCGCTATGGCCAAGCTGCTGAAAGATCTGCTGTATCCCTCCAACTGGCTGCGCGTACTGCGCTGCATCCGCGCCCCTCAGCTCTTCGGTGTCACGCGCGGCGATCTAAAACAAATGCCCAAAGGTTTCCTGCTGGCCAATACGGTAGTAGTAGGCATTCACGTCATAGGGGTGCTGTCCGCTATTCTGGCCGGGGCGCAGCTCAGCGGCCAGCTTGCCCGCACAGCTACACTGCTTTCCTCTATCATCAACGGTGTAGCTACCATTTTGGCTAGTATCTTAGTGGATCCCACGGCAGCGCATATCACCGACCAGTGCGTTCATGACAAACGCCCCCTCCACCATATCCACATCATGGTAGTTTTTTTAGCAGCTACCACCTTAGCGGGTACTATACTTTCTCAGCTTCTGCTGCAGCCCTCGTCACAGCTGATCGCTCTTTGCGCCCAGCTGCTCGATTGGCTTTTCCATTACTTATAAAATATATCAGTCTTCCATTAGCGCAAGGATAATATATATGAGCACAGTCATCCCCATCCCCTCTCCCCACGCAGATTTGCGCGCTTCTTATGCCTGGTGCGAAAAGCTCACCAAGGAACGCGCCAAAAACTTTTATTACGGCTTAAGTCTGCTGCCAGAACCGCGCCGTCTTGCTGCCTGCGCCTTTTACGCTTTCTGCCGCGACTGCGACGACATCTCTGACGACGAAGCTGGTCAGGACAGCGCCCAGCGCTTAGAGCAATGGAAACTGCGCCTTGACGATGACACCTCTCCTGAAGCCTGGCCAGGTATTTTAGCTTTGCGCCATACTTTGGAAAAATATGCCATTCCCCGCCGCTATTTGTATGAGCTCATAGAAGGCACGGCCATGGATGTGCAGCCATGCGACTACCGTACCTTTCAAGATACTTATAATTACTGCTATCATGTGGCCTCTACAGTGGGCTTGGTCTGCGTGCACATCTTCGGTTTTTCTGAAGCCGACCAAAAAGAAGTCTATCGCATGGCCGAAATGCAAGGCATAGCCTTCCAGCTGACCAACATCATGCGCGATGTGAGCGAGGACTGCGCTATGCAGCGGTGCTATCTGCCTAGCCAGCTGCTGGACCGCTTTGGCGTTACTTCCGAAGACATAGCGGAAAAACGCGACACACCAGGCATGAGACAGCTATATAATCATATGTCCGCCCTAATCGATAGTTATTACCATCATTGCTCTGCCCTGCCTCGCTACATCGATCCAGAAAGCCGGGCCTGCCTGCGCGCCATGACCATGATCTACCGCGGCATCGCCAAAAAGCTGGCCAAGTTAGGGCCTCAGGCCCTGCAGCGCCGGGTTCGCCTCAGTACGCCGCAGAAATTCGCCTGCGTCTTTTGGGCCTGTTTTTTCAGCGGCTTTGAACTTTTTATTAGCCATATGCAGCAATTATGGCAATACTTTTTTCAATCTAATGATACAAACTAATTATGCAAACGTTTAATGATGCAAACATTTAAAGACAAATTACCCACGTTTGTATTTCTGCTCATAGCTATGACCTCTAATTCCTTTGGCGATGTGCTGCTTTCGCGCACTATGAGCCATTTAGGTGCCATCAGCCTGAGCAGTATTGCTGAAATTTTGCCCCTAGCGCACAGTGTGCTCAGCCAGGGTTCTTTCTGGATTGCCATCCTCTGTTTTACGCTGTTTTTCGCTCTCTGGTCCATGTTGCTGGCCCGCGAAGACGTCTCCTTCATTATGCCTCTGACCGCCATTACCTATGTAATCAGCGCATTGCTGGCCGGCCCTATGCTGGGAGAAACCGTTTCTCCCCTGCGCTGGCTGGGAACGTTGCTCATCTGCGCCGGCGTAGCTATTGTGGCCAGCACGGGCAAAGACAATGAAAAAAAATGACATTAATTATAATCTGGACTTTTTTGTCTAAATAGAGTATGCTATTATGCAGTTTTTTCATTAGCTGTTGAAAACATACCAACGCTCAATATCTTGAAGGTGATTCTCCATGGAATACAAAGAGGAATATCTGAAAAAGTACTTCGACAATTTCGACTTTTTCGATCCCGAATGCCGCGACAAACGCGTGCGCGAGATCAATATGCGCACCAAACGCTGCCTCGCCTGCGCCGGTTTTGAAAAATGCCAAATGCATCCCAGCTACTGGCTCAAAGGGCAAGAAAAGCGCCAGCAAGAGAATGATCGCCTCTAGGATGCCAGACAGCATTAAACACCAGCAGGCCATAGAGCTGCCGTCACGGGAAAACGAACTCAAAATAGCCTTGGGAGCAGAGAGAGAATTTGCTCTTTGGTCGGCAGCTTTGGGCCATCCGGAAAATGTAAAGCATCAATTAAATTTATATCTGCGTTCCCCGCAGCTCGATAGTTTCAGCTTACCAAACGAAGCTACTCCCCTGCTTCTGCGCCTGCGTACCGAATTGCCTGCAGCTTCACTGCTAAGCGCTGCGGGCAATTTAATTGAACGCGTTATCAGCGCCCCCGATCTGGAGACTGCCTGCGCATATTTTAGTTCAGCGTCCCCGTCGCTTCCAGTATTTATTTTTACGCTAAAGCAAGGCCTAACTCAGGAGAACGGTTATTTTCGCTCTCTCGAATTAGAAGCAGATATGGATAGCCGTCAAACCGCCCGGATACTGCGCGGCGATCTCACCGCTTTAGGCTCAACGCCCCCGGGCGATTTTTTGCGCGAAAAACGCCTTGAAGTATGCGAGTTCATGGGACAGCTTATCAATACTCGCTGCTGTTTTCGCCGCGCTAACGGAGAATTATGGGAGCTGGATCTAAGCCATTTCCCTAAGCGCACAGACTGCGAGCTAGAAGTGGAAACGCCCAATCCTGATCAGGCTTTAGCTGAGATTCGCCGTTTAGCGGATCAGCTGGGTACGCCCATACGGGCACAGAACAAAACTAAGCTGCAGCGCTTCTTGGAATCGCTAATTTAATAAAATTAAGTTTTCTATGCCGCGCATCTCTGTATTACTGCCCGTATATAACGGAGAAAAATTTCTCGCTAACGCTGTTCGATCTATTCTCTGGCAGACTTGGCAGGATTGGGAGCTGCTCATCATTGACGACGGTTCTACAGATAGCAGCCTAAGCTACGCTCAGCATTTTGCCGCACAGGATCGGCGCCTGCGCATAATCAGCCGCCCCCATCGCGGCCTGGTGGAAACGCTCAATGAAGGCCTGCAGCTTTGTAAAGCTCCGCTGATCGCCCGCATGGATAGCGATGATATCGCCGCGCCGCAGCGCCTGGAAAGGCAATGGCAATATCTCGAGACGCATCCTGAAATAGCGGCAATGGGCAGCCGAATCCGTATATTCCCCGGGAAAAACCGCTCTTTGGGGATACGGCGCTATGAGCGCTGGCTTAACCGATATTGTGAGAGCGAAGATTTAGCCCGCGATATCTTCGTGGAAAGCCCGTTGGTACACCCTTCGGTGATGTTTAGACGCGCTGATATACTTGAACTTGGCGGTTACCGCCAATGCCCCTGGCCTGAAGATTACGATTTATGGATGCGCATGTGGCAGCGCCAGCTGCGTTTCGCGAAAACGTCAGAGGTTTTATTATATTGGCGGGATACGCCTCAGCGCTTAACTCATACCGACGCGCGCTGCCAGCATAACAGCCTGCGCAGCCTTAAAATTTTTTACCTGATCCATACATTTTTTCCCGAATGCTGTCCCGGCAGACAGGCTAAACTTCATCGTCCCGTCCTGGTCTGGGGAGCGGGCAGCAACGGCAGGGATTTAGTCAAGTCTTTGCGCCAGCACGGATTATTCCCGCATGGCTGGGTAGATAACAGCCCTTCCCGGCAGGGCCAGCACATCTTAGGCCTTCCCGTAATGAGCGCCGATCAGGTTCTGCTGCGCGGCCATGAATTTATAATTATGGCCGTCAGCAACCCTTATGTCCGAGCCGATGTGCGCAAACGCCTGGACGCTTTAGGAGCGCAGGAAGGACGGGATTACATCTGTTTAGCCAATATAGCTAAACGTTAACAGTAAGCGTCCAACGTAGTTTTGGCGCTTACTGTTGCACACGCAAGACAACGCGAATCGCCGCTTCCTTTAGGCCTAAGACGCCTGACTCTTTTGCATCAGCTTCTGCCCGCCGCGCTGCTTCGCTACGCTCAGATGCTACGCTTAGCAGAACTGCCGCAACGCCAGGACGACGGAAGACGATCCCAACAATAACTCGTTCGCGAAACATAACTAAATGACATGGCCAAAGTAAAGAATGGGGAAAAGAAGTCGCGGCTGCGACAGATGAGGGGCAAGACTGTTTTGGAAATCGAGGTCTAGCATTCGTAAAGTGCCCGCTCATACGCAGACCTAAGCGTGGCGATAATTGTATATAAGTCAACATTTACAATATCATCGAACCCACCTAAATGACATTGGTTAAAATATAATCAAAGGAAAGCATTATTAACGCAGGATTAATGATATTTTAACAGAATTTATTATAGGTTGTTAGTTTAAATTAATTAACAACTAAGAATGTCTGTCGCCTGTGCGCTAGTCTAACTTGGAGGAGTTATGTTCTTGTTCTTTGGCCTGTTCAAGAAATCGAAAGGTGCTGCCCTAAAACTTAAACAGCGCCAAGAAGTGGAGGTCGAGCTATTTAACGAAGACACCGGTTACGAGTTTCACTTCACCCAAGTCCTCGATGTGCAAAGCAAGAAAGTCATCATAAGATCTCCAGGGACAGAACGGCGTCCCATTCGCATGATACCCGGCCAGATGCTCAATTTAACGGTAGTTGAAGACAATAACGTTTACACTTTTGAAACTAAAGTCTTAGACGCCGGAGAACGTGAATTTGATATTGCTCTGCCCAGCAATATCAAAGCAGAGCCTCTTCCCTCGTTCGATGACGAGCATCAGCTGGAAGTAGCCATTAAAGTTGAATATCGGGCCATGAATTCAGCTCACAACCAAATGGCTAACACCTACTCTGTCGCCAATAACGGTCTTATGCTTACGACCAATCTGCCGGTTCCTACAGGAACGCAGTTACTTTTAGACATAGAGATTCCCAACGCCCCGGACTTTTCCATTAAAGGCAAAGCTGTAAGCAGCAAAGCGCACCCCACCATCAAAAACAAACACATCTGCGAAGTTGAGTATGAGAATGTCACTCAAGAGGAGAGCAGTGCCATTATCCGCTATGCTATCTTCGCTAAAAAACGCGCAGAACGCTTAGCGGCCCGCGAAGCTGTCCAAACCGTATAGTTTTAAGTCAAGCTAAAAAAGCAATACCCATACCAGGGGTTTATGTAGTTGGGACCGGTCAAGCTGTCAATCCGGTCCCAATTCTTGTATTTTACAAGGAAGAATTAAACATTGACTTGGCTGTTAAACGAACTTAATTGCAGGTGCTACCGTACTGCGGAGTGCTGCCAAGAGGCTTGGTAGGGAAACTTTGGCTTATTCAGTGTTTTCCTACCAATATTATAGTATTATTGAGGAATAAATATCGTGTGTGGCATTGCCGGTATAGTTTATAGTTCCAAATACACCGACAGTTTTGATTGGTCAGCTTTATGGGCCAATTTAGATGCTCTGCGCCGCTGGTCTTTAGATATAGCTCAGCCCCCAGAAGCGCTTATTGCCGCTGTAGAACAAAGCTGTGAAGGATTGCGCGAATACGCTCCCTGGGCCACACTGTGGAATAGCGAGGAAAAGCAAAGCATTCTCAGCGACGGCGCTGAATTCCTCAAAAAATTCGAACAGGATACGAAACAGGCAGTAACCGAAGTTACCGCACCATTAAGCACCAGTCTGATCGAATCCTGGAATTCTCTCTGGGTACGCCTGCGCGATATAGCCTGGACTATAAATAATGAAGTTTTGGCCAGCCTCGGGCGCGTAAAACAGCTCATGCCCGAACGCTATCAGCATGTGCCAAATTTAAATGCCTGGAAGATTGCCATTGTCCTGGGCAATATAGGGCGTCTCGAGGTGCGTGGCCGAGATAGTTTGGGCATCGGCGTAGAAGTTCATTATACCAACGCGGCAGAGTGCAGCAATTTGTTCAAAAGCTGGGCTAATACTCACGCGAATTCTTTCAGTGAACGCCTTAGCCACCGCGATCTGCGCAATTACACGATTCGCTATGACATGGGAACAGCGTCTCCCTCCCTGCTCTTCATCTACAAGACCGCCAAAGAAATAGGCGCCTTAGGAGACAACGTTAACGCTTTGCGCCAATACATACGCGACGATGAGCTTCTCTGGGAAGCTTTATCTGCCCCGAATGCCCAGGTGAACGTATGGTCCCATACCCGCTGGGCGTCCAACGGAATTATTAGCGAACCCAACTGCCATCCCGTCGATGAATTGTGCTACGATGATCCCAGTGAAAGGCAGCGCACCTACTGGATAGCGGCGGCCTGCAATGGCGATGTCGATAACGTCCGCGAATTAGCCCAGCATCTGCACAGCAGCACTGGGCAGAGGATAGCTAAAAACATCACCTGTGATACAAAAATCATCCCGGTGCTGGTCAATTTCCATTACCAGCATAATGCCAATTTATGCCTTTCGTTTTGCCAGGCTGTAAGCGAATGTGAAGGCTCTGCGGCCGTGGTTATGCAAAGCAGTTTAGACCCGGACCATATTTATTTATCTCTGAAAGGCAGCGGGCAGTCGCTATTCATCGGTCTCTGCGAAAACGGCTACACCTTCGCGTCAGAGCTTTACGGCGTGGTCGAACAGACAGCGCGGTTCATACGCCTCGACGGCACTCACGAAGCCGTGCCGGGTAAACCGGAAACAGCTGGCCAAGTTTTTGTGCTCTCGCTAAACGGCACAGGATTAAAGGGGCTGCAGGCTTACCATCTCGACGGCTCTCCTTTGGCCATCAGCGAAAAAGATATCCGCACAGCCGAAATTACCACCAGAGACATAGACCGCGGGGAGCATAAACATTATTTGCTAAAAGAGATCAACGAATCCCCGCAATCGGTAACCAAGACTCTGCTAGGCAAAATATTCTTAGATGAAAAAGATCATAGTTTAGCTCACGTCAATCTAGGCTCAGAAGTTTTCCCGCCGCTCCTCAAAGAAAAGTTTCTCCATAAAGAGATAAAACGCATACGCCTTATTGGCCAAGGCACTGCGGCCATAGCTGCAGCAGCTATCGCATCTATGCTCGGCAAAGCCCTGCTCAGCGCCGACCTCGACATACGGGCTGTCAAAGCTACCGAGCTTTCCGGTTACGCCTTAGAAGAGGATATGGCTGACACGTTAATTATCGCAGTCTCTCAATCCGGAACGACCACCGACACCAACCGCACCATCGACCTGGTACGGGCCAGAAAAGCCATCGTTATAGGTATTGTTAACCGCCGCAATTCCGATCTAGTTTACAAAGTTGATGGCGTTTTGTACACCAGCGACGGACGCGATATCGAAATGTCGGTCGCTTCCACCAAAGCCTTTTACAGCCAGGTGGCAGCCGGCTACCTTATCGGCCTTTATATAGCCGATTTCCTGCAAACCATGTCGGCTGATGACATAAGCCGCGAGCTAAAAGAGCTGCAGAACTTGCCGCAAAAAATGAGTATTGTTCTCAGTAACCGCGAACTGGTGCATAATTTAGCCAAGAAATACGCTACCACCCGTCACGATTGGGCCGTAGTCGGCAGCGGCCCAACCCGGGCTGCCGCCGATGAGATCCGCATCAAGCTCAGCGAACTGTGCTATAAATCCATAGCTACCGATTATATTGAAGATAAAAAGCATATCGACTTATCTTCGGAGCCGCTGACCATCATCTGCGCGGCGGGGCTGCCTGTCATGGCTTTGCGCGATGCCGTCAAAGAGGTCAGCATTTTCAAATCGCATAAATCGATACCGATCGTTATCTGCTCTGAAGGCTTTGATGGATTTGAAGGCCAAGCTGCAGGTATAATCTACGTTCCCAACGCTTCAACGCACACATCAGTACTGCTCAACACTTTAGTCGGTCATCTGTGGGGTTACTACTGCGCCATGACTATCAACGACAGTGCCGATCCCTTGCGCGTGGGAAGGGCTATTTCCGTGGAGCACGTAAACTCCGGCGGTTTGCTGCCAACGCAGCATTTAATGAAGCAAATGCTGTCAATTAGCCGCACCGTTGAAGATAAGATGGGCAAAGGCGAATACAATAGTTCCATGTCCGTAGATGTAGCTATGCGCGTAGCTCATCTGTTGCCTTACTTTACCGAAGGACGCTCTTTGCGTCAGTTCTACACAGATTTTAAAGGCAAAAAGGATTTAATTGAGACTATAATTTCCGTGCTCTCTGAAGCGATTCAGGAACTCTCCCGGCCTATCGACGCCATCAAGCATCAGGCTAAGACCATAACCGTGGGTATCTCCCGTTCGCAAGAATTATTGGAAGGCCCCGTCTTCACAGCCCTTGCTGAAGCTGATGTCAGCGCCGAGGATATTCCTTACCGCGATCTGGCCTTTATCAAAGCTTTGTCTTTAGCCATCGATCATGTCGTAGGCACTACGGTTTACGCGGTAAAAGGACTCAATGCCTTTAACGAGGTAATCGACAGCTCTACTATCCAGGCCGTCAAAAAAACCGGTTTGGCGAGCAGTATGCGCTCCCGCTCCGATCAGGCCTCGCCCATCGTAGGTACGAAACAGTGGGTAGTCAACAACAAGCGCTCTTATGTAGGCCATGGGCGCAACGACCGCCGTCCTATTTTAATTATACCGATTATGAAAGACGGCACTGTAATGCAGATCGCTCTCTTGCATCTCACCTTTGTCAGCGAACTCAATCTGGCCAAGCGCGTCGAAATGATCAAAAATCTCACCAACCGCTATGGAGATCTCAAAAGCCAGATCGAAGAGACAAATATTATCTGGAAAGATGAGTTCCTCACTCTGCTCAGCGTGGAAGAACTGGCTACCTTGCGGGCAGCGGTGCTGGCGGAACTTATCAGCAAGCGTTTAAACCAATAAAATTCCGCGTTATGTTTAGCGGCAGAAGCGATAACGGCTCTGCCGCTAAACATAACTGCCTATAACCTTGCCTTGAGCTTAAGAATCAGCTTAAGCATCTGTCAAACATGCCGGAGAACGGTGCGCACAATAAGCAAAAATCGAAGAGAGCAGCGCTGCACCGGCAAATACTGCAGCAGTGGAGAGCATAATATTGCCTAAACCGATAAGCGGTGCCACTAAGCCGCCCAAGATATAACCGCTCGAGCCTTGAACAGCCGCCCCCGTTCCCGCCAAATCGCGCACACATTCCAAAGCCAAAGCGGTAGAAGCGGTAAAAGTCATACCCATTGTAAAGCAGGCCAGCGTTATCAGCGTTTCATATAGCCATAGAGAGCAGCCCCAATACATGCCCAAAGCCACCGCCAGTGAGCTAACGATCATACCAGCACAGCTATATTTAACACAGTCCTGCGAGCGCTGAAAGCGCATAGACATGGCCGCTCCCACCCCGATAGCCAGTGAGTTGAGCGCAAAACAAACACTGAATACTAAAGCCGAACATCCGTAATGCTCCTGCACCATGAAAGGCGAGGAAGCGACATTGCCAAATAAAATTCCGTTAGCCGCCGCGTATTGCAGTACATAAAAAACAAAGCGCTTGCGCTGCAGAACTTGCTTATACATGGAAAATACGGCAAACCAGCGCTGGGTGGAACGCCGTTCGGGGGGAAGGGATTCTTTAAATAAAAGGCACAGCAGCAGCAAAATAAACCCCAAAGCCAAAAGGATACAGAATATTCCCTTCCATCCTATTTTATCGGCGCACGCCCCACCTATTACGGGGGCCAGCACAGGTGCCACGCCCATAATCGCTCCGATTACCGCTAAAGCCTGCGCCAGCGTCTGCCCCACAAAAGTATCCACAGCAATAGAACGCGCAATCACAATCCCGCCAGCTCCGGCAATGCCCTGCCAAAAACGCCAAAATAAAAACCATTCAATACTAGGTGCAAAAATACACAGCACGGTAGAAAATATATAGATCAGCATAGAAGCCAGCAAAGGGACGCGGCGTCCTAAGCGATCGCTGAAGGGCCCAAACCCCAGCTGTCCCAGCGCCAGCCCCAGCATGGAAAACGTCAGCCCCAGCTGAACCATAGAAACAGTAGTATTAAAATATCCGGTCATCGCTGGCAGAGCAGGCAGATACATATCGGTCACAAAAGGACCAAAGGCGGTAAGCGCTCCCAGAAACAGAAACATAAAAGCGCGGGAATTGCTACGTTCGGCGCAGCCAAACGAGAGGGACACTTGAGATTCAGCCCTAGCTGTAATCGACATAATAAAACAGCAAACCTTTCCAGCATAAAGCCCAGCCCGGACTTACGCGAAAAATGTTTGCTGCTCAGCTAATCTAAATGCTAATTTTCGATAGAATTATAATGATTTAAGGAAAAATGTCAAATTTTCCCTCTCATTTCTCCAATGTCTAATATCATTTAGTTAGCGATCAGCTAACTTACGAAACTATCTGACTCCCCCTAAAGGATGGGAGGGGGAGAAGCCGCGAATGCGACAGAGAGGGGGCAAGACTGTTGGGGAATCGAGGGCTAGCTTATGTTATAGGCTAACTTATACCCGGCCATAAGCGTGGCGATAGGTGTATATGAGTCAACATTTCCAATGTCATCGAGCCTTAACGAAATGACATTGTCCAATGTCAAAATGCTATTGCTCATTTTTCTCCCTGAGCCGGGGCAGGCGCTGTTGCTGAAGGGGCAGGCGCTGGAGTAGCTGCAGGAGCCGCTGTCTTGGCTTTATTCATAAATTCCCCCGCTGTAGGCAAGCCTTCAGCGCTGGATCCGCCAGCTTTCTGTTTAGAAAAACCGGCATCACCGTGCGGCAGCAGCCGCGGACGATATGTGCGGCTATTGCGATCGGCAAACTGCACTACTTCCATATCATCTTTACGCAAACGCACCACCACTGACCAAATCAGCCGCTCATCGCATACGACAGTTTGGCCGGTGGCCACGTTGATGTACAGGTCACCGGCAATCGTTCCCGTACCCGCTATTTCCACACCCTCGGGTAAAGCGTCCCAGCCGCTAGGCTCAACAGTCCCTTTATAAGTCACATGGGCTATATTTAACCCTTTATCAGCTTTGACAGCGTCAAGACTGTACTTCACCTCATGCCGCAAGCTGATCTTTTTGCCATTGAGCACTTCCACTACAAAGGGAGCATCCCAGGAGGCATTCCAACTGTCACCCTGGCGCAGCCGCTGTGCGGGCATAGCCGGCCACCAGGCAGCCATTATCTGCAGCAGGCGCAAATCGTCCCACACTCGCGAAGGCTGGCCTTCAGTGCGTTTCAGCTCAATGGGCAATCCCGCGCTGTGCAGGCGCAGGCGATAAGCATTGCGGATCATATCGCTGGCTCCGTGAGTGCCGATCTGTTCAGATTCCACGCCATCTACGCTGTAAAGGACTACGTCTTCGCTGCCCTGGCTCTGAATATTCTCTTTAAGGCTCAGACGCACATCATAATTCTCAGTATTAACGTTGGCACTCGGCAAAACGTTGCCATCAGAGCTTACAGGCCTTATTTCACTGCCCCCCAGCAGCTGAGCGATTACCACTATGTTTTCGGCCCTGCCGATTTGCAGATTGTGCGCCAAACGCACACCAAAAATTTTCTGAGAGGTATCAGACATAAAGACTACAAAAAGTATTATTAAAAAGCAGACCGCTGCCACTCCCCAAAAAATGCGCTTTGCCATTTAGACCAACCTCAGACGCAAAAAAATAGACACTTGCTTGCCGATGCCACTGCTGGGCATCTCCTTTCCCATCCTTAAGCAATGTCCTATAATAAACATCTAGCTTATGCCAGACGCTTACGTAAAGTTAACTTCAATACATTTAATTCCTGCTTTACGCCCTTTACAGATACCCTAACCCACATTATGCGCAGTCTTTTGCGTTACCTACTGCCGATTCTCCCTACAGCTTTGGGCATCCCCTCTGCCATATCACAAATCAGCTTGATATACAAAAATATATATGATAGTAAACTAGCCTATATGGTGTTAATCTAAACGTAGTCACCATATTTACCAACTTCTCAAGCAATTATAGCCAACTAAACAGGTTAGAATTGACCTTCCATAGAAATGCAACATATGTAATTATGCTTTCTCGGCGCACGGTTTGCAAAAATCTGCTGCCAGAGCGACATAGTGAGTGATTGGCGGAGGCGTTATGGCAAAAATCCTCTTATACATGGCACCTACACGGGGAAGTTTATATCCCATGGTGCCGGTCTTGCAGCAGCTGATGGACAAGGGACACCAAACTTACGCTATCGTACCGGAATGCGAAGTCAATATGACTAGCTTTCAGGGTATATTTTCGCGTCCCATCAACGAAGCTATAGAATGTGCTGACTATAATGATTTTGCAGAAACCAGCCATGCCGAATCTCTCCAGCGAGCTTTGCTGTGCCGGGTTCAGCGCGGCCGTCTCGAAGCCGAGGATTTGGCCTTTTGGGCCTCGAGCATTAACCCCGATGTTTTGCTCGTAGATGCTCATAGTTTCGGAGCCGCAGCCTGGGCTGAAGGTTCCGGTTTGCCCTGGGCGTCTTGGTCTACACGCCTGCTACCATTTCCCGCTCCCAACATTCCGCCGTTTTCTTTAGGCATTCCCCTGAAACAGGGAGCATTCAGCGCTCTAAAAAACCTGGGGAAAAAAGGCTCGATCCAAAGAGTTTACGACGTTGCCCTGAATCCGCTCAACGATCTGCGCACCTCACAGGGAGCTGCTCCTCTAAATAGCGTACTAGAATGGCCGTCTAAGCTCAGCACCCTGCTCTACTTTACGGCTGAGCCCTATGAGTATAAGCGCGAATGGCCAGACAATGTGCGCTTAGTAGGTCCCAGTGCCTGGGAATCCTTTCCCGAGCGCATAACATTAGATAATGACAGCAGACCTATTATTTTAGCCAGCTGCAGCTGTGATTTCCAAAACGAAGTCACCATGATCAAAACCATTTTACAGGCAGTCAATCCGGACCGTTATCAGCTGGTCATCACCACCGCAGCCGTCGATCCTCAGCAATTTGGCGAGCACCCTAAGGTCAAAATGACCCGTTTCAGCGCCCACGCGCCCATATTGGAGCGGGCTTCCTGCCTTATATGTTCTGGAAGTCTCGGTACTGTACAAAAAGCCCTTTGCTATGGCGTGCCAGTATTGGCCATCCCGCATGGCCGCGATCAAGTGGAGACCGGTCAGCGTCTGAAGCATCTAAAAGTCGGCAATTCGCTGCACATAACTCAGATTAGCGTTAAAGATGTGCGCAACAGTATTGAGAGTACCATTGCCTGCCGTCCTTATGCGGAAGAACTGCAGCAGGAGTTTGCTAATTACGACAGCGCTACCACCGCTGCCAATATTTTAGAGAATTTACTGAAAACCCACAAGTTAGCTTAAGCATTAGCCTGATAGCGATTACCATAAACTTTTACACACATTTACAATACAGATAGGAGCAATGCATGAAAAAGATCGTTTTCCCCGCCGTACTTTTAGCCGCTCTCACCTTGACCAGTTTCCCCGGCGTTGTAGCCTCTGAAGAAACCGCTTCCGGTCAGCAGCTGTATGCCCGCAATGAGCGCAAACTGCCTCCCATGACCAATTTAATAAGCGCCAATCAGGGAACCGTGCCTCCGACTCCTTGGTATACTCAGGCCATTATCATAGACGTCTGGGCTTCCTGGTGCGGTCCCTGCCGTCACCAAATTCCCGTCCTGCACGAACTCAAGAGAAAGTATGGCGCTAAGCTGACAGTTATCGGCATCTCCACAGATGACAGCTCCAGCGACCACCAGGCAGCTATCAAAGCTCTCAAGATAACTTATCCTTCTTGCTTAGCGGCCAACAAAACCAACGCCCAGTTCCTGGATGCTCTGCAGAAAGCTACTGGCCAGCAGATTACGGGCATTCCCCACTTAGTCATAGCCGACGGCAGCGGCAATATAGTCTATGCCCAATCAGGTATGCGGGACAAAGACGAATTGGAGCGCATCTTGGCCCCATTAATGAAGGCCAAATAATAGCCATAGCTCAATGCGTTCCAACGCGAACTAAAAATGCCTCTGCAAAAACAAGTCTGCAGAGGCATTTTCAGTTTTACATATCGAATGGGGCAAGCAGGCTAACGGAGGCTGATTGACATTGCTACGCGTGTGAAGATAGCCAGCTGCATCAATAGTTAATTGTTGGGCATCACCCGGAAGTTGTATTTCAAGAGATAACGCCTTCCAGCTAGGTACTTGTCTCGGTCTGACTCGCTCATTTCGGATTCCCAAACCTTTGTATTATCATAATCTTCAATTACCTTCTGAGCGTTAACGTTGCGCGAGGCCTCTTCATGGTTAAACGCTGTCAGAGAAACATTTATACCATAATTTTTAATGTTAGAAACTGTATCTACTTTAGCATCATCAGCTTTAAAAATCTTAACTTGAAAATCGTACATACACTCCGCTACACAGATTCTGCTCTTGCAGCCCGGTAGTTTTAACTCATCTTTATTGCCCCAGGCATCGGCGTCGCCATCCGCTTCAGTCATGCTGTTTAAGTAACTCTTTGGCAAGAATGTTTTGACTTCTTCAGCAGTTAACAGCTCAGCAGGCTTAAAATCTTTATTCTGGGAATCGCCTTTCCAAACGATTTCTTTGCGGATCAGCATTTTATGCGGGCATGTTGCTTTATCAGGGCACGTGTAATGGTAACGCGCTTCATGCAGTTTATCGCTGATAGGAGTCATGTAATAAACAATATTGCGTTTCCACACCGGCTCGCCCGATACCGTGCGCGTAAATACCGCCTGACGATCAGCCGTTTTGCTGTCGTCATATCCCATGGCGCTTAAGAACCAAAGGACCTGGCTCTCTACTCCCCCTACGCTCAGTTTTTCGACTTTCATCTGCGATAAACTGGCCCGGCGCAAATCATCTAACATGTAAATTTCCACATTGCGCAGCATGACCTGAGTAGAACGCTGTGACTGCACCTTCAGCCAAGAATCACTGCCCATTTTGACGACGATAAACAGCGTTCCCAGCACAACGGCAAAGGCACCCGTGGTAATAAGCATTTCCAACAAGGTAAAGCCGGATTTCCCGTGTTTAGATAAATACATAATGCCCCTCTAAAACTTAGACTGCTGATTCACCAAACGCGTCAGCCCCACGCTGACCACGCCATAACCCGCCCGAAAGCTTTCCTGCGTAGCAGAAGGTTCTTGTCCTTCGTCATTCCACCACCAGACCTGCACATCGACTTTTTTGATCTTATTAGCGTTATCTTTATCTCCCATATTTTTGACGTCGCTAATAAACATTTTATAGGTAAATTTGGTATTATTATGATATTTAGTGCCTTGAACGTACAATTTGTTGGTATCAGTCGTTGAGCCTTCTCCAAAAAAAGTTTTGCTTTTATCAGCATCCGCAAGGATACCGTAAAGCTCCTGGCTGATAATCTCCTCAGCTACCAAAGTACCCGCCGTCAAGTCCACCGATTTGCGGTTGGCCCGCAGTCCCGTAGTAAAAACACCTATCAAAAAGACCAAAGCTATAGAAATAATCGACATCGAGATCATCAGCTCTAAAATGGTAAAGCCCTGAGTCTTTTTAGCGCAACGTTTTCTTTCCGATCCTTTATACCCAGAATTATCATTATTTATCATAAAAAAGCCATTCCCATCATTCAGCGCTAATGTATTCGTGAAAATTTCTAGAGAATAGATTGAACCCCTGCTCACAATAATAAGAGAAGGTTAATATTCAAGGCCAGCTAAATAAAATATATTACAATAATACCCTCGCCAGCAAAGGATATAGCTATGCTCACTTACCCTACCCAGGCCACCCTGCCAGAGTTGCAGCATTACGTGCAAGTTAAATGCCGCGAGCGCGGTTTCGACAGCGCCAGCAATTTAGAGACCTTCCTGCTCTTCAGTGAAGAGATCGGGGAGATGGCCAAAGCTATACGCAATTACCAGGGGCTTTTCCAGGAAAACGCTAGTCACTCTGACACGCCAGAGAACTCTCAAGCGCAGAGCGAGCTGGCTGAAGAGATGTCCGATGTGCTCAGCTATCTGCTCGACCTCGCCAACCGCTACCATGTCAATTTAGACGAAGCTTTCCGGCGCAAAGAGGCCATCAACGATCAGCGGCACTGGCAATAAGCAATCACTTAAATAAAGTTCAACAAGAAAGTGAAATAAAACAGATAAACAAGTTAAGCAAACAAAGTAGGCAGACAAGTTAGTTAAACAAGTTACGCAGACGAACCGTACAGAGACAGGAATGATAAACTCTTTGGCGTTTTATTTATTTGCAGAAGATGCTTCAGCAGTTATAGGCAAAGAAGATTCGTCAGGAGTTTGATATTTTTGATCATGTACTAAACCGCTATGGCAGGCCAAGCAATTGACGACGTGCTGGCCGTTACGCTCAGAGGTTATCTCAGCTAACGAAACTCCCTGCACCTGAGGGCGGCTGCGCTTCATAAGCTCCAGAGTCATCACTCCCTCATTCAGGTCAGAGTCAACATCGTTATGGCAGCGATAGCAGTTATCTACTACGATCTGCAAAGTCTCGGCGTTGGCCTTAGGCGTAAAGGTCTCCAGCTGACCAGAGCGCTGCAGTTCGCGCTGACGGCTGACATTCTTAACGCCTGCTTTAATTTTATAAGCGTAGGTCTGCACCGCGTTTTGGTGCGGCACATGGCAGTCATCACAGGCAGCTTCGCCGTAATGCGCCGAACGTTTCAGGTCCTGGACATAAGGCTGCATAATATGGCAGGCGCCACATTCTTCAGTGCCGTTCACAGCTGCCACCCCCAGTTTAAAACGCACCCACAGTCCCAAAGCTACAGCGCCCAGGAGCATGAAAGCTACCGTAAACTGCAGCCAGCGGGGAAGCCATCCCTGATTGAGTTCAGTATCTGCCATAAATTATCGCTATCGGATATCTTGTAACGAAAACTCAGCATGTAAATTGCGGGCTGCCAGCTGCATTTGCTCTTCTGGCACCACGCAGGAAATGGTAATATGAGAATCGGTAGCGTACAGCAAACGCACCGACGCGCTCGCTAAAGCTCGGCAAATGCGGCGCATAACGCCTGGAACCCCACGCATATTATGCCCCACTACCGATACTTTAGCGCAATTTTGGCAGACTGTAAAGCCATAGCCCAGTTCCCGCAGATATTCCCGCGCGGGCACCAAATCGCTTTGGTTGATCAAAAAGTACAGATGATTGCCCACCACATCGATCATATCTAAAGACACCATGTGGCTAGCCATCGATTCCAGAACCCGCATCCGAGCTTCCTGATAATCGTCGGCCCAAGCTAAGTCGACATTAATAGCACAGCGGCCCGGAACAGTCACAATACCCGTAGCCACCTGCCCGCGGCCAGCCACCCGATCAATTAAGGGGACAGCGCCTTCTCTATCAGCCAGCGCTATTTCTGAGTTATGAGATGCCGCCAGCGGCTGCTTCAAAGCGCTTTGTTCACCTGCAAAATTATCGTCAGAGACTAACAGAGTTCCAGAGTGATCGGAAAAAGTGGAGCGGACTACAACGGGAATATTGTAGGTTTTAGCCATTACCGCCGCGCGAGGATGCAAAACCCTAGCGCCCTCGCGGGCCATTTCTCCCACTTCCATATAAGTTAAGCTATCTAACACTTTGGCCTCGCCTACACAGCGCGGATCGGCAGTCATAATGCCATCTACATCTGTATATATTTCTACCTTTTCTGCCTGTAACGCCGCCCCTAAAGCCACAGCCGTAGTATCAGAGCCACCGCGCCCCAGAGTCGCGACGCGCTGCTGCGAAGATAGCCCCTGAAACCCAGCGACAACCGGAACAAGGCCAGCGTTCAGCGCCTTAAGCAGGCGCGAAGGATCGACAGCTGTTATCTGAGCTTCTGAATAATTATCGTCGGTAAAAATTCCCGCTTGAGGGCCGCTAAAACCTTTCGCATTAATGCCCTGGGCGCGCAGATAGTGGCTAAGCACAACTGTCGAGATTATTTCTCCGCAGGCCATCAGCATATCGCGTTCCTGCACATCGGCACATTCGGCATACGGGGTTATCAAAGAAAGCAGCGAATCGGTAGCATACGGGGCAGGACAGCGTCCCATGGCCGAAACCACCACTACAGGGCAAAGGCCCTCATCCAGCGCAGCCTGTACTTTCCCTGCCAGACTCGACCAGCCCAATTCGCCGGCTACCGACGTTCCGCCAAATTTCTGCACGATAATTCTCATTGCGGCGCTGTCCCTTACTATACCCATCATTTATCCGTTGTAACCGTCAAATATGTTTGCTGCTGCATTTTGCGGCACGTTAACGTTTGCGTTATAGCTAATTTAATGGTCAAGTTAATGTCCGCTTAGCCCAGTAACTGCATCTCAGCCATTTTTTCGGCGATCTGCACTGCGTTGGTCGCGGCCCCCTTGCGCAGATTATCCCCAACTACCCACATGGCTAAGCCTTTCTCTATGCTGGCATCCCGGCGAATGCGGCCAACCAGCACTAAATCCTGATGCTCAGCCTGCAGAGGAGTAGGATAAATGCCGGACTGAGGCTCATCCAGCACTTTTATGCCAGGCGCACGGCTCAGCTCTGCGCGTATTTCCCCAGGTTCTGCCTCGCGTTCTGTCTGAAATTGCACGGCTTCGCTGTGAGCGTAAAACACCGGCACACGCACGCAAGTAGCCATCACGGGAAGCTGGGGAGCATCCAAAATCTTTTGGGTTTCTTTGATCATTTTAATCTCTTCGCCGCTGAAACCCTCAGCATCAAACGAGCCGATCTGCGGCAGCAGATTAAAGGCGATCTGCTGCGGATAAGCCTTGGGAGCGGGAATCTCTGCACCTTGAGACCAAGCATTGGCCTGAGCGCGCAGCTCGGCAATAGCTTCTTTGCCCGTTCCCGACACGGATTGGTACGTAGCCACCGTCACCCGCTGCAGCCCCCATTTCCTCTGCACAGGCGCTAAGGCCACCACCATTTGGATAGTCGAGCAGTTGGGATTGGCGATAATCCCCCGATGATAGCGCAAATGCTCGGGATTTACCTCGGGAACCACCAAGGGAACGTCAGCGCACATCCGGTAAGCGGCAGAATTATCTATTACAATCGCCCCAGCAGAGCGCGCCCTAGGAACATAATCAGCTGAAGCAATTTCACCGCCGGCAAAAAGCGCCAAATCCACGCCTGCGAAATCAAAATCCGCAATATTTTGGACCGTAAGATTCTCCCCGCGAAATTGCACACTGCTGCCCGCCGAGCGGGCTGTTGCTAAGGCCACAACACGGGCTATGGGCAGCCGGCTTGACTCTAAAACAGCCAGCATAGTGCCGCCCACAGCGCCAGTTACCCCAACGACAGCTATCACTAAATCTTTCATGTGTACCTCTGCGCCTATCCCCTATTCGATAATGTTCTCCAAGCCATTGACCACACCCTTAATCGAATGTACCCGCTCGATAGCATAGATAACACCGGGCATAAAACAGGCCCGCCCCGTGGAATTGTGGATAATATGAAATGTTTCCTCAGTGTTGCCAAAGACAACTTCCTGCTGAGCGACCACTCCGGGCATGCGCACCGAATGAATGCGCACCCCGCCCATGTTGCCGCCACGGGCACCTTTTACGGTTTCCTCTCCCGCCGTAATTGAGCGAAAACCGCTATTGGCCCGCGCCCGGTTCATCAGTTCCGCCGTGCGGCGGGCAGTTCCCGAAGGCGCGTCTAATTTGCGCTCATGATGACGCTCAATTATCTCCGCCCAGCGGAAATAATGCGAAGCCTCAGCTGCAAAGCGCATCATCAGCACCGCTCCCATGGCAAAATTAGGAGCATACAGCAAAGAATATCCATGCTCTGAGGCCAAAGAGTTCAGTTCCTCCTCATCAGCCCGAGGAATATTGGTAGTGCCCACCACACAGGCCACATCATGAGCAAACGCCTGCAGCACGACCTCTTTAACATTCGTTCCAGTAGAGACCTCCACTAAAACTCCACCCTTAGCTGCTTCCATAGCCTCAGCAGCATCGACGGTCACCAGGACTCCGCAGGGTTCTCCCATGACAAGTTCACCGATGTCTTCACCCAAATGGCGGGCATGGCCCAAAGCTGCTACCAAGTGCATATCGGCTCTCGCCAAAATCGTGCGCACAATCTCGCGCCCCATTTTCCCGGTCGCCCCTGAGATTACCACCCGTACTTCATCGAGATTATCCATATTGTTCTCCTCGTCGGCCTAAGCCCAACAACATCTTGCGCCATGCTGCTCTGGCATCTGCAGCATTCAGCGTTACTTAACGGAATTGCAGTTTTTACAAGTAAGTTGATCACAATTTCTCAGCTCTGCGGCTGAGCTAACCGCCACACAGCCATCTAATTCGCGCAAAGGCCCCACAGCGGCTAAATGAAAACGGCCCGGTGCCAATACTTCACGGGCAGCCTGCAGCACATCCGCACGGGTAACAGCGTCTATGCGCTCGTCAAATTCGGCTTCAGAAATATAGCGGCCCTGATAGCATTCAGTTTTGGCCAAACGCATTAAATGAGCTGATGTAGATTCCAATCCCAACGCCAGAGTGCCTTTAATGTATTCCTGGGCGCGTTTCAGCTCAGCTTCCGTAATCCCGTTTTGGCACAGTTCATCAACGACCTGACGGCTTAATTCCAAAACTTGCTCAGCTTTATCCGGCGATGTACCGGCATATATGCCAAAGCTGCCGCAGTCTCGATAGCTGTTCTGAAACGTTCCAACCGCATAAGCCAAGCCGCGCTTTTCGCGAATTTCCTGAAATAACCGACAAGACATAGAGCCGCCTAGAACGCTGTCCAAAACCAGCATAGCATAACGGCGCGGATCGCTGGCCGACAGACCGGTAACCCCATAGCAGAGATTCACCTGTTCATCGTCGCGAAACAGTACGGCCTTAGAGGCCTGAGCGTTGGGGAAACCGCCTACGGTTAAATTAGGCTCACTCTCAGGCTGCGGCAGCTCCCACTTTTCGACGCGCTTTACCAGCTCGTCATGGCTGATATTGCCAGCCACAGCTACTACCAAGCGGTCCGCCGTATAGCAGTCCTTCATGTAGCGCAGAAAATCACTGCGCCCATACGCGGAAACCTGAGCACGGCTGCCCAAAATAGGCAGCCCTAGAGGATGATCGGGCCACAAAGTGCGATGGAACAGTTCAAAAACCACATCTTCGGGGTTATCTTCATACATGCTTATTTCTTCCAGGACAACCCCTTTTTCGCGCTCCAATTCCTCCTCGGCAAATACCGAATGCAAAAACATATCGCTGAGCACATCCCAGGCCAAGGCAAAATGCTTCTCGATCACTCTAGCGTAAAAACAGGTATGCTCTTTTTCGGTAAACGCGTTCATCTGCGCACCGACGCCATCCATAAGCTGGGCGATCTCCGCGGCACTGCGCCTTTCCGTTCCCTTAAAAAGCATGTGCTCTATAAAATGCGAAAGACCAGCCTGCTGAGAACTTTCATAGCGCGATCCAGTTTTAACCCACAGGCCCAGTGCACAAGAACTAAAGCCCGGCACCCGCTCGGACAAAATTACTGCCCCATTGTCCAGCACCGTTTTTGAGACCATAACCAACCAACCTAAAACAGTATGCAGACCGGCAAAGTTTTGCCCGGCGCAACATCCCTTAAAATTATCATTAACTTATCTTAAACTATTTATAACTTTTTTAGATTCTAGTTAATAATAATTAAACCTTTATTCTCTTAGCAAATCGCACAGCCGTCAAATATGCCTGTTGCTGCGTTTGGCGAAACGTAAATGTTTGCGTTTTAACTAGTTTAATGGCCAAATTAATCATCAGTTGCTAGTGAGCGCCAAAACTACGTTTGACGCTTACTAGCAAAACGCCGCTCGCTGCTCTTCTGCCCGCTGCAGCAAAGCGCAGGCGTGACGCCGCGCCGTATCCGTATCTTCTCCCGATAACATGCGCGCCAATTCCAGTTCCCGCTCTTCTGGATTTAGACAGCTGCCCACCGTAACCGTGCGGCCTTCTTCTACCCGTTTGTGCATGTGGTACTGACGTTCTCCGGCCGCAGCCAGCACAGCTAAGTGAGTAACGCAGATAACCTGAGCGCGGCTGGCCAATTCCATTAGACTATGCGCCACATCCTGACCTGCTAAACCGCCCAATCCGGAATCTATCTCATCATAAACCACCGTGCGCACCTTATTAAAACGGGAAAAAATTACCGTGAGCGCCAGCATAACCCTAGACATTTCTCCGCCAGAAGCGACTTTAGCCAACGGCTTAAAAGCCTCTCCGGGATTAGGGGCGAACAAAAACTCCACCTTATCTTCCCCGTCGCTTCCCGGTTCCACCAGCTGCTGACAATCGACCTGAAAACGGCTCTGCTTAAGTCCCACAGCGGCCAGTTCCCGTTCTACCATGGCCGACATTTCCACAGCAGTGCGGCGCCGCTGGTCGCTAATTTGCAAAGCTAATTCGTGCATTTCCGCCAGCAAGCGGCCTTCTTCTTCCTGCAGCGCTTCACCCTGTTCCCCACGTCCCAGAAGCTCCTCCACCTTGCGCTGCGCCGCAGCCCGGTAATTGAGCACATCTGCCAATTCCGGGCCATATTTGCGCTGCAGACGCCGCAGCGCTTCATGGCGTTCCTGAAGACTATCCAATTCCCGGGGATCGCTGGCTATTTCTTCATGGTAGGCGTACAGCTCGTGAATGCACTCGCGCACATTGATTTCCGCATCTTGCAGGAGCTGCCCCAGCGGCTGTAAACGCTTATCTTTACCTGAAAGCGTTTGCAAAACTGCCGCCGCGCTGCCCAAAAGCTCTTCGGCGCCGTGTTCTCCATCTAAGCTCTGGAGTGCGCCAGCACATCCCTGGGCCAGCTCTTCAGCAGCTGACAGAACTTTAATGCGCTCTTCCAGCTGAACATCTTCGCCGATCTGCGGCGCGGCCCCGTCAATTTCTTCTATTTCGTGATTGGACCAGTCGATTTCTCGCAGGCGCAGACGCTCTCCCTCCTGAATATCGGCCAATTCGCGCTCAATCTGACCGTGGCGGCGATAAAGCACTCCATAGCGCTCTACACGGGCTTCATGCTCCCGTCCCGATAAATGATCGACCATGCCCAAATGCACAGCTGGGCGCATTAGGGCGTACTGCTGATGCTGACCGTGAAAATCCACCAGCAAAGCCCCGAGCTCGCGCAGATTGCTAAGGGCTATCATCCTGCCATTTAGACGGCTAACGGTGCGTCCGCTGCTGCGAATCTCGCGGGTCAGCACTAAGTCCATAGGTTCTTCGAGATCGGAAAATCCCCATTCCGCCAGCAATTTATAGACATTAGCCCCAACATCTATGAACCTCGCACTGACGAAGCCATTTTCCGTGCCAGTGCGCAGTGGCTTTTCCCGAAGACTGCCGCCCAAAAGATAGTTTAAGGCTTCAACCACCAAAGATTTACCCGCTCCGGTTTCTCCGGTCAGAACATTCAGACCAGCGCCAAAACTAAAAGAGGCTTCGGCGACAATGGCAAAATTAGAAATTTCCAGATCCGCTAACATACAGCCAGAATTATTCCTGGCTTCGCGTCATCCTGCCGAATTGCGTCATCCGTCAGAACTGTAAAGGGAGGCCGGCAGTTCGCAGGCTGGCGGATCGCTAACTTAACGACATTGACTATTACCCTCTTGACGATATTTTCTGAAGAAGTAAAATCACAAACAACATATTATTACAGACTCGCTTTCGGAGGCGACCAAACGTGGCCAAATCACTAATTATCGCAGAGAAACCCAGCGTAGCTAAAGATATTTCCAAAGTTCTGGGCAAGTTCGAAGATCAAAAAGAATACTTGGAAAACGACAGCTACGTCGTTTCTTGGGCTGTGGGCCATTTAGTGGAATTTATCGCCCCAGAAGACATAGACCCCAAATACAAAGCCTGGAAACTCGACGATCTGCCGATTTTGCCGGAAACGTTTCAGTTCCGCGCTAAAGACAAATGCGGTGCGCGCCTCAGTATAATCAGCAAGCTGCTGAAGCGCAAAGACATAGACAGCGTCATCAATGCCTGCGATGCCGGGCGCGAAGGCGAACTAATTTTTAGAGAACTTTTAGATTACTGCCAATGCCGCAAGCCCACGCGCCGTTTATGGCTTCAGTCTATGACTCCTGACGCTATTCGCGAAGCCTTTGCAGTAATGCGTCCCGGCGAAGAATATAACAATTTAGGCGACGCCGCTAAATGCCGCTCCGAAGCTGACTGGCTAATCGGCATCAACGCCACTAGAGCGCTTACCAAACGCCTGCGCACCCGCAGCGAAAAAGTTTCCTGGTCGGCAGGGCGCGTGCAGACTCCCACCCTGGCCATGCTGGCCGAGCGCGAACTGGCTATTCTTGCCTTCCGCCCCACACCATTTTGGCGTCTCAAAGGTCAGTTTACAGCGCCTGACGGTTCGGATCAGGCTCACGTTTACGAAGGCACCTGGTACGATCCCAAATTTAAAGAAAACGAAGACGATCCCCGCAAAAAAGATTGGATCGTCAGCGCCGAGCAGCTGCAGAAGATCGTTGATGCCGTGCGCGGTCAAAAAGGAACTGCCAGCGAAACCCGCAAAAATCGCAGTGAATCAGCCCCAGGGCTTTTCGATCTCACCACCCTGCAGCGTGAAGCCAATAAGCGTTTTGGCATGTCAGCGCGTTCTACGTTAGCTATTGCCCAGCGCCTTTACGAAAGCTATAAACTGATCACCTACCCGCGCACTTCATCCAAATGCCTGCCTTCAGATTACCGTCAGCCTGTGGGCGACGTTCTGCGCACTATGGAAAGCTACCGCGGCCTGGAACCCAGCGGCCGCCTAGACTTTCCGCAGTACACGGCCAGCGCCCAGTACCTGCAAAAACACGGTTTAGATAACGGCTACCGCATCTTTGACGACAGCAAGATCAGCGATCACTTCGCCATCATACCCACAGTTACTAAAGCTACACCCAAACTCAAAGAAGAGGAAGCCAAAATCTACGACCTCATAGTGCGCCGCTTCTTAGCAGCTTTCTATCCTGCGGCCAAGTGGATAGACACCGAACGCACGACAATAGTCAGCGGGCACTATTTCCGCTCTACAGGAAAGACCCTCGTTGAGCCAGGCTGGCGCGAAGTCTATGGGAGAAGCTCGCAAATTCAGGACGAAAATGATAGCAAAGGACTGCCGGAATTAGTTTATCCCCAGAACTCCACCAGCGCTGCCGCCCGCAATCTTTCGCTAGAAGAAAAAGCGGAACAGACTAAGCCTCCGGCACGCTATACCGAGGCCAGCCTCTTGGCCCAGATGGAAAATGCCGGCAAAAAAGTAGATGACAAAGAGCTGTCCCACATGCTCAAAGAATCGGGAGGATTGGGCACTCCCGCGACAAGAGCTGAGATTATAGAATCTTTGCTCACCCGCGGCTACATTGAGCGCATGGATAAAGCTCTGCGCACCACCACTAAAGGTATTATCCTCATCGACATGCTCAAACGCATAGATGTGGCCCGCCTAACCTCGCCAGCTCTGACCGGCGAAATGGAAAAACACTTACAGCAAGTGGAAAACGGCGAGCGCCTGCGCAAAGCCTACATGGACGAAATCACTGACTATACAGTAGATATTATTACCAAAACCAAGGGATTTGACTATGACGCTCTTTTCGAGCATGAAACGCCGCTGGGGGAATGTCCCTGCTGTCACAAAGGCATGGTCTATGAACGGATGCGCTTTTACACCTGCGAGCACAACGCGGGCAAAGATGACGGAGGCTGCAAATTTATTATTTGGAAAGACCGCTCTGGACGCTATATAGACACAGCCACAGCCAAAGAACTCGTCAATCAAGGACAAACCGAAATATTAGAAGGCTTTCCGGGCGGCAGCAACCAAAGCTACAAAGCTGCGCTGCGCCTCAACCCGCAAAGCTATGAAGTTGAATTCGTCGGCAACTCGCCTGCTTACGGCTATAGCGCGGACAATCCCGATTTGCCAGAACTGTCGGTTGATACCACTCCAGTAGGCGTATGCCCCTTCCATCCCGACTGCAAGGTCATGGAAACGGCCACCCATTACTGCTGCGAAAAGAAATGCGTAGAGACCCAAGCGCACAAGAGCGGCTTCATTCTGCCACGAGTGGTCTGCAAGCGCATCATCACGCGTGAAGAGCTTATCCCTTATCTACAGACTGGCAAAAGCGAGCTTTTAGAGAACTTCACTTCCAAGTTCAACAAGCCCTTTAAAGGGTATCTAGTGCTCAAGCCTACCGGGCGCCACGGTTTTGAATTCCTACCGCGGGGAGGAGCCAAAAAAGCGGCGGCAGCAAATGCTGATGAGGCCGAAAAAGGCACTGCCAAGCGCACGGCGCGGAAAAGCGCAGCCGCTGCCAACGCTCCAGATGAAGCCAAGCCCGCCAAGCGCACAGCGCGAAAGAGCGCAGCCGCTGCCAACGCTGCAGATGAAGCCAAGCCCGTCAAACGCACAGCGCGGAAAAGCGCAGTCACTGCCA
>JAUNIO010000038.1 GCA_030535355.1 bacterium
AGCTGTTTCAAACCATTTGGGGAAGTGTCTCAAACCATCTGGCGGGTTATACCAGAATCTAAAAGATTTTACGATGGTGTTCCTGTATATGGCGGGAACGGAATTGCATTTTTTACTGATGAACCACTTATAGATTATCCAACAGTGATTATAGGTAGGGTCGGTGCGTGGTGTGGGAATGTTCGTACAGTTATAGAGCCTGTATGGATTACTGATAATGCAATATTTATCAAGGAGTTTAAGACTAACAAATTTACATTGGAGTTTATAACAGAATTGATGAAGGTGATGGATTTTCATCAATACGCTGATTTTTCTGGACAGCCTAAAATAACCCAGAAACCATTAGAAAATTTAAGTTATCTTACCCCTCCGCTGGAAATGCAAAATGAGTTTACAGATTTTGTCAAACAGATCGACAAATCAAAATTTGCCGTTCAGAGGTGCTCAAATCTCAACAGATGTCTGCAGGTACTGTTCAGTACAGCGCAATTTGGAATATAATCATAAAAACCATAAAGGAGATTCAACAGTGGCGGTTTTCAACGAAGACAACACTACCGAGCAGATGATCATATCGACGCTCGTGAAGAACGGCTGGGAGTATATCCCGGCAGACCAGCTCGACCGCGACGAAAGCGACGTAATGGTAGAGTCGATGGTACGCGGGGCTTTGATCCGTCTGAACCCGGAAATCGCCGAGGATGAATCCAGAGCAGACGAGGTCATTTATAAACTCCGGACGCTTTTCCTCTCCGCCAATGCGCACAACCTCGTCACGCAAAACGAGATTTTTAAACAACAGGTCTTCGAAAAAAATACCTATCCCTTCGGCGAGGATGGCAGACAGGTGTCCATCGACTTTTTCGGCACCGAGAGCAACGGCAAGCTGGAAAAGAATCAGTACGTCGTGACCAATCAGTGGGTTTATCCGAAGAAAGAAGGCGGCAAACGGCTGGATATCGTTTTGCTGGTGAACGGCTTCCCGTTTGTCATCGGTGAGCTGAAGACGCCGGTCCGCGCTGCCGTCACTTGGCTGGATGGCGCTCAGGATATCAACAAATATGAGCAGAGCATTCCGCAGATGTTCGTGAGCAACGTATTTAACTTTGCCACCGAGGGCAAGTACTACCGTTACGGATCCGTCTGCATGCCCGCGGCGAAATACGGTCCTTGGCACACGACGGACGATAAGTCTGACGGTTCTCTTGCCGCGGTGCGGATCAGCGTAAAGGACATGCTCACGAAGTATAAGGTCATGGACCTGTTTCAGTTCTTCACCCTCTACGCTGCAGACAGCAAGTATCGCAAGTACAAGGTCATAGCCCGGTATCAGCAGTATGAGGGCGCCAATATGATTATCGGCCGTGTCCGCGCCGGTTATCCGAAACAGGGCCTGATTTGGCATTTCCAGGGGTCAGGTAAATCCTACCTGATGGAATTCGCGGCGGTGAAACTGCGTATGCTTCCGGACCTGAAAAATCCGACTGTCATAATCGTTGACGACCGTCTCGATCTGGAATCGCAGATTACGGCGCAGTTCCACTCCTCCGATGTGGGCAATCTGGAATCCGCGTCTACCCGGGAACAGCTGATGACTATGCTCCGCCAGGATATCCGCAAGATCATCATCACGACCATTTTTCGCTTTCAGGAAGTCACCGGCGAACTCAGCCCGCGTGACAACATTATCGTAATGGTGGACGAATGCCACCGGACGCAGGAAGGCGACCTCGGCATCAAGATGAGAACGGCGCTCCCCCACGCCTTCTTCTTCGGTTTGACAGGTACTCCGATCAACCGTTTGGATAAGAACACCTTTGCCACATTCGGGGCGGCCGAAGATCGCAGCGGATACATGAGCAAGTACTCTTTCTCGGACTCTATCCGCGACCACGCAACGCTGCCGCTGATCTTCGAGCCGGTGCCGGTGGAACTGCGTGTGGACAAGGATACTATGGATCGGGAATTTGACGTGCTCACCGAAGGACTATCAGAATTCGACAAGGCAGAGCTTTCCAAGCGCGTCAATATGAAGGCCATCATGTACAACGACGCCCGCATTCATAAGGTCTGCGCTCATATAGCCAAGCATTTCACGGAGAAAGTGCGGGTCAACGGATATAAGGCGCAGGTGGTCGTGTATGACCGTCCCTGCTGTTTGAAGTACAAGCAGGAACTGGACAAACTGCTGGGAGAGAACTGCTCCACCATCGTGATGGACACCAACGATGACAAAGCCGACGAATACAAGGCCTATCGCCGCACCAAAGAAGAAGAAGCCAAGGTGCTGGACCGCTTCAGAGACGCGTGCGATCCGCTGGAAATCGTAATAGTTACAGCAAAACTGCTCACCGGCTTCGATGCTCCGATCCTTCAGGTCATGTATCTGGACAAACCCATGAAAGACCACACCCTGCTGCAGGCGATCTGCCGCACCAACCGTACCTACGATGAAGGCAAGACCAACGGTCTGATCGTCGACTATATCGGTATCTTCGATAACGTGGCCAAAGCGCTGGATTTCGATGAAGGCAGTATGAAAAAAGTTATTACCAACATCGAAGAGGTTAAGAAGCAGATTCCAGCGCTGCTGCGGAAGTGTCTCAGCTATTTCATGGGTGTGGATCGTACCGTGGACGGCTGGGAGGGACTCATGGCTGCTCAGGAATGTCTGCCTACCAACAAGGAGAAGGACAAGTTTGCAGCGGACTATCAAGTCCTGAACCGCGCCTGGAACGCCATCTCACCCGATCCTATGCTGGCGGCAATTCAAGCGGACTATGTGTGGCTGACAAAGGTATACGAATCCGTGAAACCGACCAGTGGCTGCGGCGGGCTAATCTGGGCGGCGCTCGGCCCCAAGACGATGGAGATAGTTAATTCCAATATGGATGTCGGTGAGATCCATGAAGATGAAGAAATTCTCTCTCTGGATGCAGAACTGATAGATGTCTTCATCGAAAAAAACCAGAGCGCCAAAAAAGCAGCCAAGAAGGTTGAAATAGACCTTGTCGCCAGAATCCGTAAGCACAGTGATGATCCGAAATGGATGCGCCTCGGCGACAAGCTGGAAAAACTGCGGGAACAGCACGAGCAGGGGCTCATAAACAGCATCGAGTTTCTGAAAATGCTGCTGGAACTGGCCAAAGAAGCGGCACAGGCAGAGAAAGAAGTTGTGCCGGAGGAAGAGATCGATAAGGGCAAGGCGGCTTTGACAGAGCTCTTTAATGGTGTAAAGAACAACAATACGCCGATCATTGTAGAACGCATCGTTACTGACATTGATGAAATTGTGAAAATTGTGCGTTTTGACGGCTGGCAGAATACTACCGGCGGCAAGCAGGAAGTTAAGAAGGCTCTCCGCAGCGTGGTATGGGTAAAGTACAAAATCAAAGATAAGGAAGTCTTTGATAAGGCATACAGTTACATAGAGCAGTATTATTGATGATCGCGGTTTATCACCGCATCAAGAATGGAGATCAGGCTACTTTGGATGAAGCTTTTACGATGAAAGATTTTGACGACCGTCTTGACGCTGAAGGCAATATGATCAACTGGCGGCAGCGCTATTTGGATCAAGGCCGAAATGAAGGCAAAATCATCGGCCGGGCTGAGGGTAAAACCGAAGGCCGGTCAGAAGAGCGGCTCAGCATTTTGCAGCAGGTGCTGCTCGGCAAATTCGGCGATATCTCCGCTGAGCAGATGAAAGCCGTGTTCGAATACCGCGACGAACCTGACCTCTTTGCCCGCATAATTAAAGCGGATTCTCCGGAAGAACTGCTGCAGTCGCTGCGTTAAGTCACCACCTGGCTTCGGACGGAAATTAAGTTCATCCCATACCGAAAAGTTGTTCTTCGGTGCGGGATGACTCTGCTGAGGCACTGGCACGACCGGTTTTTCGGATAGGCTGAGGCTGCGCTGACGGCATTGATCAATAATATGTGCTGACTTCGGTAAAGATTCTGGCCCCTTTGCTGACGAGTCCGGCGGGCATTTCGGGTACGGAAAGCTTATGGCATCCGGAAAAAGCCTCTTCGCCGATGCTCTTTAACCCCTTCGGCAGCTCAGCCTTTTCCAACCTTTCACAGCAGGCGAACGCCCACATTCCGATGCTCTCCAAAGTCTCGGGAAGATGCAGTTCTCTCAAACTAAAGCAGTCGGCAAAGGCGCAGTTTCCGATGCTGATCAGTCCCTCGGGCAGATGAGCCGAGAGCAAACGGCTGTCGGCGAAGGCATAAGCTTCTATGGTGCGCAGATGAGCCGGGAACTTAAACGAAGTCAATTTCCAACACTCGGAAAACGCTCTGCAAGATATTGCGGAAACGCTGTCCGGGATGGTTATGTCAGATAAATTATTGCATTCGCAAAAAGCGTCTTTGCCTATGGAGGTTACGGTGTCGGGAAGACGCAGCGTTTGCAGGCTTTTGCAGGCGAAAAACGCGCTGTCTCCGATATGCGTTGCACCCAGCGGTATATAGGCGCTCTTCAGCTTATGACAGCAGGCGAAGAGCGAATTGGCAACGGAGGTCAGCCGTTCGGGAAGCTTGACCGTTTCCAGGCTTTTGCAGAGTGCAAATGCGCTGCCGCCTATCGTCGCCACACTGGCGGGAATGCGCACGGCAGTCAGGCCGGCGCATCCGTGAAAAGCTTCCGGCGCTATCTCCCGGGTGCCGTCTTTAATCACGGCTTCGACAATGCCGCTGTCGGCGCCGAGCAAACAATCGCCCCGATAAGTCAAGCCGTTTTCTTTCCAGGGAACATCCTGCAGCGGACAGTCGCGGAAGGCGTTGCTGCCCAAGCCGCCGATCCTCTCCGGCCACTCGAGCTTCTGCAGGCTGCGGCATCCTGCAAAAGCGTAAGCCCCTATGTTTACCTTATGAGATGAAATCTTGACCGCGCATAAGCTCTTGCAGTCACGGAAAGCCTTCTCCCCGATGGCGCCGAGACTGTCGGGCAGATGGGCGGAGCTCAGAGAAGCGCATTCGGCGAAGGCTTCCGCGCCGACTGCCGTTAAAGCCGCCGGCCAATGTTCCAGAGACAGAGAAGCGCAGCCGAAGAAAGCTTTATCCTCTATAACGCTGAGACTGTCCGGCAGAGAAACGGAGCGCAGAGAAGCGCATTCGGCGAAGGCTTCCGCGCCGACTGCCGTTAAAGCCGCCGGCCAATGTTCCAGAGACAGAGAAGCGCAGCCGAAAAAGGCTTTGTCCCCAATGTCAGATATACTGTCAGGCAGACCAGCGGAACCTGTTTCGCTTCCTGCATAAGTCAGCCTCGCCAAACAGCCGCAGCCTTAGAAAGCGCTTTCGGCGATCTCGGTAATCCTGCCGGGCAGAACGACTTCGGACAGTTTGGGACAGTTTTTGAACGCTGAATTGCCGATCTCGGCAACGCTGTCGGGGACGGTCACCCTGACCAGCCGTAGGCATCCGCTAAAGGCCACGCTGCTTATCGCCGCGGTCCCGGGCCGGATGTCAGCGGTTTCTATACCGGGTTCCGCGCCGATCAGGACGTTGTGCCAATAGGTCAGGCCGTCCTGCTGCCAAGGCGCATTTTCCAGGGCGCAGGACCTGAAAGCGTTATTCCCCATAGAAGCGACGCTGTCCGGGACAACGGCGTTTTTTAGTTGTTGGCAGTCCGCAAAGGCCCCCGCTTCTATCCCGGTTATGCTTGGGGGAACGGACAGCGACGACAGGCTGCTGCAGCCGCTGAAACACTTTTCCGGAATGATGTTCAGCCGCGGCGGCAGGCAGACCGTTTGCAGACCTGTGCAGTCGGCGAAGGCTTCCCGGCCCATACGGCTCAGCCCGTCAGGGAATTTGATCGAGCGCAGTCCGCAGCAATTCTTAAATGTTCCGTCGCCGATAATGCGGAGACTGTCCGGCAGCTCGACGGAAGTCAGGCTTTTACAGTCCGCAAAACATTCTGCTTCGATATCCGTTAAACTTGACGGTAAAATTATCTCTGTCAGGTCGCTGCAGTTTTTAAAAGTGTATTGGCCAAGGGAAACGACTCCATCGGGAATGACGATGGATTTCAGGCTGCAGCAGCTGCCGAAAGCGCTTTCTTCGATGGCGGTTATACCTCTAGGCAGAACTAAGGACTTCAGCCAACAGCAGCCGAAAAAAGCTCCTTTGGAGATTTTAGTGATATTTACCGGCAGTTTAACGGCCGAAAGGCTTTTGCAGCATTGAAAAGCATCTTTGCCGATAAACGCGGTATTCGGAGACATCCTTATTGAAGCCAGATTATAGCACCGGGCGAATGCGTATTCTTCGATAGCCGTGACGCTGTCCGGCAGCCGCACCGAAATCAGTTTTTGACAACTATAGAATGCATGTGCACCGATGACGCGGGTGCCTGCTTTGATGCGGGCGCGGGTGATGCGGGGATCAGCGTCAACCACGCAGCTGCCTTCATATTTGATGCCGTCGATCCATTCCGCCATAACTCTGCTCCCCTATTGGACCTGCTCAATTTCTGCGCAATAAGCCGTTAAGTGAAATCCAAAACCTAACTATGTCAGTTCTGCGGCATTGTCGTGAGTTATCGCCAGAGTAGCAGGATCGATAATGATTATGTTTCGTCCGAACTTGCGGGCATAGCGCACCGTGGCTGCCGTTCCTCCCCGCTTTTCGCCGTTGTACACGGCCAGAACCTGAGAAGCGTAACTGACGAGAAAACGGTCGCGCTCCAGCGCGCAGTTTTTCGTCCACGTACGGCTGACGTAAACGACGGAATCGGCCTGTTCCAAAACAGCGCGGTAAAGCGCTTGGGTTTCCTCCGTCCATTTGGCGCTCTGCGACGCGCAGGGCAGGATGCAGTGCAGCTTTAAGGCCGGATTGGCTGCGCGCAGCTTCAGCACTGTCTGAGTTCCCCAGGTATCGACACCCGGCGCCATGCCGGAGAGAAAGTGCGTATATCCCTTCCCGACCAGCGCTTCTTTCAGAGCCGCGCAGCCGGGATCAATTTCATCCCAGCCCCAGGGCAGTTTTTGGGGACGGTGGCCGGTAAAAGCACAGGCGTGGGCAATGAAGTACTCCAAGGCCGCCTGCTGGTCCGAATACATATTGGGAATGTCTAAGGTCATCTGCTCTATTTGCATATTTTTCAAAATTTTGCCTTATTTTGTCTTTTGTAAATATAAAACAGCTGTCAATTGATATATCAAAATTGCGCTGTATGTCCGCAGCCGCGCTCAGCTGCCCCGTGTCACCCGGCAGAATTCGGGCGCAGCGCAGTAAGGCGGAAGGCGCGATAAGTCGTCGGCCGGCGGCAGATAAAACAGCCGCAAAGCTCTCGGCGGTCTGTCAGCAATTACGTATCGGCGTTTAATAAGTGGTAAATCACAACAACAATATCGTTAATATTTCAGCATATTCTCTATAAAAAACAAATAATCCTGTCAAAAAACGGAATAATATTGACGCAATCGTTTACCATTCTCCGCTGCCGGAGTAAAGGCAGCGCGGCAGATCTCGGACGTACCTCAGTTAAAAACGCGGCTCTGTTCTGAATAGGAAACTCAAACCTGCAGCCGAATTTCCGAACACAGCATATTGAATATCGAAGAACGGATGCCCGCCGCCTTAGTTTGTCCCGCTGCGCGCAGCGCTCTGTCCTTTTGCCGGCAGGCCAAGTTCGCCCGGCGGCAAAAGGACAGAGCATTTAAGGCAGACTTCCGCTCCGAGGTATTTATGACTTCACGGGAGAGATAAAGCGAAGACGACAACCATGCCTGCCGATAACGAAGAACGCAAGAAATACGAACAGAGAATAAAGAAAGAACTCGCTTTCATAGATAAACATTTGAAGAGCCTTCAGGACGATCTCGCCGACTGGCACGACGTCGTTGGCTGCAATTCCTACAACGACAGCATGAGCTTATATCTTCGCCTGCAGAAGCGGTACTGCCTGCTCAACGCGGAACTGCACGAATGGCGAACGGTATTTGCCGACAGTCAATTTCCGAACTGAGCATACTGCCAGGTAATTTCATTACTATTGAAACAGCCCTTTAGTACCGTTTTAATTAAAGTTTAACGGTCTTTGAATGGCTGTTTCAATGCGTTTCTCCTCCGCCGTCTTCCGGCTCGCGGACGGCCGCCTGCGCGTCTGAGGACAGGCGGCCGCAGCCGCAGAAAACACCGCTGCTGACGGAAATTACCCCGTCGGGGATGACAGCGGCGGCGAGTTTGCCGCAGTTCCGAAACGCGTCTTTGCCCAGGCGGGCCAGCCCCTCGGGAAGCACGGCTTTAATCAGACTGCCGCAGCCGCTGAAGGCCCCCTTGCGGATCACGGTGACGCTGTCGGGAATAACAATTTCTCTTAGGCTCGCGCAGCCGGCAAAAGCATAAGCGCCGATCTCCTTTACGTCTGTGGTAATCTCCGCCGAGGCCAAACTGACGCAGCCCTCGAAGGCGGCTTCAGGGATCATCTCAAGGCCGGCGGGCAGCTTTAACTCCCGCAGATTGACGCATCCGCGGCAAACGCGCTCCCCTATCTCCGTCACGCTGTCCGGAATGGACAAAACCTTCAGACCGCTGCAGCCGGCAAAGGCTTCTCTGCCGATCTCCCGGACACTGTCGGGAATTGTCACCGTCTGCAGACAGTCATTATATTGAAATACCCCGTCGGCAATGCGCTGCGTCCCCTTTCTGATGACGGCGGCGTTCAGCGCGGGCTCGGCTCCTATTAGAGTGTCCTTCCGGTAAGTTAAGCCCGCTTCCCGGCATAAACTGCCCTGAAGGGGGCAGCCCCGGAAAACGCCGCGGCCCAACTGAATGACGCTGTCCGGCAGATCGAGATAGCGCAGACCTGAACAGCCGGCGAAGGCTTCGTTGTCTATATGCTTTAACCCTGAAGGCAGGGAGACATCGGTGAGGCTGACGCAGCCGGCGAAGGCCCTCTTTCCGAGGCACACAAGGCTGTTCGGCAGGCGGACCGACTTCAGGCCCGCGCAGCGCAGGAAGGCATGGCCGCCGACAGAGGTTAAACCCGCTGGAAGCTTTATTGCGCGCAAGCCGGCGCACCCGGCACAGGCGTATTCGCCTAGGGACGTTACGCTGTCGGGGATACGGATTCCGCGGAGCAGAGCGCATTCTTCGAAAGCGCCCTCTCCTATGCTCAGCAGTCCTTCAGGCAGCGTTGCGGAGAGCAGAGAGGAACAGCCGGAGAAGGCGTCGGTGCCGATGGTCTGCAATCCGGCGGACAGACGCGCTCCGCGGAGTTGGCGGCAGCCGGCAAAAGCGCGCTCTTCAACGGCGGTGACGCTGTCAGGCAAGTCCAGGGTTTCCAAGCTGCCGCAGCGGCTGAACGCTCCGGCTCGTATGCGGACCGTTCCCGGTCTGATCACGGCGTGCCGCAGATCGGCGTCAGCGCTTATCGCGCAGTTGTGTGCATATTTTATTCCGTTTATCCATGCCGTCATGTCTCTTCCCTCCTTTCCCCATCGAGGCCGATGAATATGATTATGCTGTATGCAATTATCAGTATTGCCAACGCTCACAGCGGCAGTTTACAACCAGGAGCATTCTAATCAGCTAAACAAAGCCGAACAGCGCCGCCGCAGAAGCTGACGCAGGAAAGCAAAGCTGCGTGCATTGCCTGCAGCAGCAACAATACGTTCAGCGGAAAGCTGTACGCAGCGAAGTCTATGCAGTTCGGAGACATAGCAGATATTGCAAAAGCTGTCCCTCTGCAGAGTCTGCGGCAATATCCATGATTAGTATATGTTTAGTATACGGTGAAAGAGCAGCTGCAATAAAAGTGCTTTTTTGTATACTTGTCTATACGATAATACTTTAAAAAATCCTGCAGATAAATTATTTTATTGGCTAAAAAATATGCATTATTTTGGCGTAAGTGTCGTTGTCTCCGCTGCAGGATTACAAATTGATGCGGAAATACAAACAGCCCTTCAGCGCCGGTTGAATACAGAGTAAACGCTCGCTGAAGGGCTGTTTATTATAGGTTTCGTCTATTCTCAGCAGGCATATACGCTTGTCAGCAGCAGACCCGGCATTGTCAGCCAGGCTGAACTTGCGGATTAAAGCGCATGCTGCAGCGCCTGCCGCATATGCTTAATAGTCGGACTTCCCGGTGCAGGTATAAAGAATTTCCCGCGGCCGCAAACCGTTTTGCGGCCCTATATACCCCATTTGTTCCATGCATCCTATCACACGCAAGGCACGTGAATACCCGATGCGGTACAGAATCTGCAGAGCAGAAGCGCTTATGCCTTTGTCCCGAGCTATTGTCCCGTCAGCTATATCGGCAAGAATTCTGCGGATCAGCTTCGCGTCGGCACGGTCAATGTTGCGGTTCGGCTGTGAGGTCGGGGGCAGTTTTTCCTCTCCGTCTTTCTCATTCGCGTTCTGATCGCAGTCAGCAGAATCGCCGTCATCCTCAGCACCTCTTCCGCCCCGTTTGTATCCAAAGTTAGTTCCTGCTCTTAACAGAATAAAATATCAATTGCCAAAGTCTATTCTCATAAGCTCGTCAACGTCTGTAAACTGTTCGTATTCTTCCGGATTGGCCATGGCATAACGCAGTTCTTCCAACAGCGCCCTAAGATGTTCTAAACCGGCAGAAGAAACGCCGGCAGGATGCTCCCCCGCTGTTTTGGCCTTTTCCCGGCCTGCAGACTGACAACCGGGCTTGAATTTTCTTTTTCCGACCAATTTCGAGGGAACTTTATGTTTTTTTCCGGCCATTCTCTTGCGGCCTCCTATAATATGAGTGATGTCTGAGCAACATATGTATGCCGGCATAATCGATAAACCGAATCGAAATACCGTTCAATCAGCAAGAAATAAGCTAAGTAAGCGCCTCAAGACGAGATATAAACCCGGATCCCGGCAGCGCACAGCCGGAAGCCGCTGGAAGTCTCTGCGCCGCGTAGTAAAGTCAGCGATAAATAAACGTGCCTATAACTGCAATTTTTTGCGATATTCGTTAAATTTATGCAATTACCTTTCGTAATGCGGAAATATTTATATAGTTGTTTATGTTTAGATCCAAACGCTCGTTCTGTTTAACGCAAGCTGCATCTGTCCGGATATGCGGAAGCTGCAAAAAAACGTGCAAAGTATTCTTTTATTCGCTATGAAAACGTGCAGCGCCATTTGTGCTCTTGGCGGGTATATGTGTGAAGGTTTTCTGCTCATACGACGCGATCGGGGTGTCCGGCAAATCGAAATGCATGAGCAGCTTGTTCAATAAATGCTGTGTTTATCATCTGCATAACGCAGGCATCAGCCGTCTATGCTTTTGGCCGAGGCCAATCTAATATTTGCATTACCAATTAACAAAACAGAAATATTATTTTAATTATCAGTTGACTATGCCACAACATGCTGCAGTCGCTGAGCTGATTAAAGAACCTGAAAGGACAGACTATGGCCTCGAGCAAAGACTATCTTGATTTCATTCTGGAACAGCTCTCCGACCTAGAGGGTGTATCCTGCCGGCCGATGATGGGAGAATACATCCTCTATTACAGAGGCCGGATTATTGGCGGAATTTACGATGACCGCTTTCTCGTCAAACCCGTAAAATCCGCCTTGGCCATGATGCCGGAGGCGATTATGGAGCTGCCGTATGAAGGCGCTAAGGCAATGCTTTTGATAGACAGCGTGGACAATAAAGAGTTCCTGACGGAACTGCTGAAAGCCATGTCGGAAGAACTGTCCGAACCCAAGAAAAGGAAGCAAAGCGCAAAAACTCAATAGCAAATGGCTTTCTTAATCTGCCGCACCTTCTCTTCTCCGACAAGCAGCTTTACTATTGTAAACGCAAACTCAAACGACGCTCCGAGCCCTTGCCCCGTGATAATGCTGCCGTCAACAGAAACGCTTTTGCCCGTAAGCGCCGCTCCGGCCATGTGCTTTTCAAAGTCGGGATGACAGGTGGCCTTTTTGCCTTCCAGCAGACCCAAGCCCGCGAAAACGGACGGAGCGGCACATATCGCGGCTAAATACCGGCCCTTAGAGAAAAGGCCGCACTGCTCCTTCACAATACCGCTTTTGGCCAGGTTCTCCGTACCCAGCCGACCGCCAGGAAGAATAAGGATGTCGGCGGAATCATAATCGGCATCTTCGGCCAACATATCCGCTTGGATCTTTATGTGCCGTGAAGAGTCTACCTCCAGCCTGCCCATTACCGAAGCCATGAGCGTCTCAACTCCAGCCCGGCGCAGTATATCGACAACGATCAGCCCTTCGCATTCTTCAAATCCATCGGCCAGAAATACTATCGCTTTCATTCTTTTTCCCTCAGCACTATATTTATCTGTTCTTTCGGAGAAAGCTTCTGCTTCATCGGAATATAGCCTTCATACTGCAGAAGCACTTCTTCAAGGCTGACGCAGCGGAAAAGCAAGCTGGCAGCGTAAGAACGCGCTGTCCGCTGTGCATTTTAAGCCTGGAGGCAGCACAGCCGAGGTCAGCTTTTCGTACCAAGAAAAATTATCGTCATGGATAACGGTCACCTTTACGGGCAGCACAGCCTCGGCCAGATTGCGGCAGCTGCTAAAGGCTCCGCAGCCGATCTCGCTCACGCTGGCAGGTAGACTTACCGATTCCAGCAGATTGCAGCCGTTGAACGCCTCCGTGGCGATTGCGGTTGTTCCTTCTTTAATGACTGCGTCTGTTATATCTGGATCAGCCCCGATTAAAATATTCTTCCAATATATCAGACCATCCTCATGACTGAAAATATTGAGCAGAGGACAGCCCCTGAACGCCATGGCGTCAATAGCTCTGACGCTGTCGGGAATGAAAACCTCCGTCAGCTGATCGCAGCCGTGAAAAGCGTTTGCAGAGATTCTTTCCGTGCCTTCTCTAATAACGGCTGTCTGTATATCGCTGTCGGCTGTGGTCACTCCCCCGCGCCAATACGTTAAACCGTTTTCTATCCAGGGCACTTTTAACAGGCGGCAATCGCGAAATACGCTGCTGCCGAGATGCTGCAGGCCGGCAGGAAGCTCAATATGGATCAGCTTTTTGCAAGAGGAGAAAGCCTCGTCGTCAATGCTGGTCAAACTGTACGGAAGTTTCACAGAAGACAGACCGCAGCCCTTAAAAGCGCAGCTGCCTATTTTGCGCAGTCCTTGCGGCAGAATGACTGAGGTTAATTTTCCGCATAACATAAAGGCATAGCTGTCGATGATTTCTACGCTGTCGGGAATGACGATTTCCTTCAGCGCCTTGCAGCCGTAAAACGCCGATTCGCAGATACTAATCAGTCCATCCGGCAGGGTTACGGAAAACAGTTCGGTACAGTCTGCAAAGCACCGTGCTGCTGATTGCAGCAGTGCCTTCTCTTACGCGGGCGGTTTTAATTCTTTTGCTGGCTCTTATGGCCATGTCGTTTTCATATAGGATCCCGTCGATCACTTCGGTCATGATCGTTCCTTCTTTGCCGTTTGCTGTAGTTTTATGAAAGGCTGCGGAGTAAGCAAGACGAACGGCACTGCTTCTGCAAGACGGCGTTTGTATTATCTGCTATGCTCAGTTTATCCCCGTGAGAAGGCGCCGTTCAGCTCCGGCTTACTCTTTTTCGGCGAATACCAGCTTAGTATCGGCGTCAAAAGCGCTTTCATCCAGGCTGACCACGCAGGCGGGGATAACCGCCGAGGCCAGGCCGCATTTCTCGAAGGTGTAACTGTCTATAATCCGCAGCTTCGGCGGCAGTTCCAGCGAGTCAATTTTTCAAAGCCGCTGAACGCGAGGCTTTCTATACAATCCAAATCTTGAGGAAATACCACGGAGCAGAGTGCGGAACAGGAAGCAAAGCAGTTGATGGGTAATGCTTTCCAGCCGGGCAGGTAGCACGACAGAGCGCAGCGCCGCACATTCTCTAAAGGCGCCTTCGCCGATATTCACTATGCCGTCGGGAAGGTTCACCGCTGCCAAATTCTCGCAGGAGGCAAACGCGGCCTCGCCGATGTGGGGCAGTTTGCGTCCGCTTTAACGGCGCAGTCGTCGACGTACAAAATGCCGTCAATCCAGGTTCCGTCGGCGTACAGCGCGTCTTGGTATTTCTGCACGTCGCTCATTTTCATAGCAATCCATTTCTTCATGGCAATAATTCCTTTCCTGATTGTCGGTCCTGATCGGCTGTTAAGCAGAGTATTTCGTGTTTCAGCGGTTCAATAGGCGCGGTTCAGCTGGGGCACGGCAGTGACTGAGTTGTCTTAAAGCACTGTTTTCCCGGCGAACGGTCATATTAAAAGCAAACGTAATAATTGATATTAGAAGATGTTTTGATTGGTGTAACGATGTTGTATTTGCTTATTCTATATTTAATGGCATATTCCTACCATTTTGCAGAAACGACATTACGTTTGGTTAACCTATGATAATCACTTTTAGTAATTTTGGCGTTTCGTAAACGCCAGCCTCAAGCCTTACCGTTTTAAGTCGATATTCGTTAGGAAACAGATTCTCCGCCGCGTTTTTCTTCTGCTGATATAAGAATGTCACGCTGTCGAAAAGTCAGTTGCGCTCCCCGAATATCCACTCAATGCCCAAAGCATCTAGCGGCGTACTATCTTCGCGGTCCAGGTACCCGATATGCCACTCCCCATTGCCGTCGGTGTAAATCTCAGCCAGATCGCCGATATTGGATTTAATCACCCAATGGCTGTTTGCTCCGGTATAAGGGATGGGCCAGCTGTTGCCGTTTCCGCCGTGAAGCACCACATGCATAAGCGCGCCGAGATCGGAGCCCTCGGGCATTTTTATGAAATACTCGCCCGCATTCACGTCGTCGCCCATGCAGACGCTGTGTCTTCTGAACGAGATCATGGTGTTTTTCCTGCCCGTAAATTCAGATGCTTTCATCCGCTTTCCCATTCCACATCTACGAATACATCTCTAATCCGTCGTCAATCGACGGTAAGGATAATTTGATGGTTATCCGCCGTGATTATAAATCTTGCTGTGCCATTTGAGAATAATCCTCACGGCTCAGAACGCTAAAGACGAGAGAACCGAACCGCCGCGGGTTTTCATACTGCAAACGTAAGCGCATATATCTTAGCGTTTACAAGCCGACGCTGAAGCTGCGCGAATCACATATCAAGCTTAAAGCATCCCCGGAAAACATTCCGGCCCATATTCTCCGCCCCGGGCAAAGCCTCCAGTTCTAATTCAGGGCAATATGCAAAAGCCCAATCGCCCAAGCTGACCAAATTTTCGGGCAGCACAGCCCTTTCCAAGCTGCGGCAGCCGCTGTATTTAGTTATGCTGTTGGAGCTGCAGAGCCGGCCCTGCTATCATATGGCTCTGCGGATGCTGAATTATATCGTCCAGTTTTATCTCTGCCTAGCTGAGAATAACCCTATGGCTAAGGCCTTTCCGCTGCCTGAAGTTATTCCGGTTGTCCTTTACACCGGCCGGCGCAAATGGAACGGACCGCTTAATATCAGCGATCTGATCGCATTTAGGTCGGACGCTGACCCTAAACGCCAAGCGCCGATCGATTTTGAATACATACTTCTCAACGCGCCCCTTGCACCTATGGATTCAAACGTTGATAAATATTGATAATTAAAAATCACAATAATATTTGTCAAACACGCGCTCTCCTAAATGCTGCAGCCCCGCAGGCAGCTTTACATCTCCCAATGAATAGTTGTCTGCAAAGGCGTAATCGCCGATGCTGACGAGACTGTCAGGAAGAGACGCGGAATGCAGACGGCATTGTACAAATGCTTCTTTGCCTATAGAAACCAGATTATGCGGCCAAGCAACTGAAGTTAGCTCGGAACAGTGACAAAACGCATTATCTCCTATACGGATTAAACTGTCCGGGAATATTACCGACTGACAATTACAACGCTCGAACGCACTGTCGGCGATCTCTTTCACTCCCTCTCTGATGACCGCCGTCTGAATATCGCTGTCAGCGCCGATGACTTTATCTCCCCAATACATGATGCCGTTTTCTTTCCACGAGACATTCTGCAGAGGGCAGTCACGGAAAGCATTGACGCCTATCTCGGCAACCGTATCCGACAGCCCGATCGAGGTAAGAGACCTGCAGCCGGCAAAAGCATTTTTGCCGATGCTGAGCAGGCTGTCCGGAAAGACGACTGAAGAAAGATTTTGGCAGCGCCAAAATGCCCTGGCGGCTATCTCTTGAACTCCGCCGCGGATTGCGGCCTCGGTAATGCCGCTGTCGGCGCCGGTCACCGTGCCGCGCCAATAAGTTATGCCGTTCTCCTTCCAGGGTACATCCCGCAGCGGACAGTCTCTGAAAGCGTTGCAGCCCATCTCGGCCAACATCTCCGGCAGCCGCGCTGAGCTAAGATTAGTACAGTTCTCGAACGCCCAATGCCCCAGCTTTGCCATGCTGTCAGGCAGCACGGCCGCAGCCAGCTGCGTGCAGCCTTTGAAAGCGGAATCGCCGATCCTGAGCAAACTGTCCGGAAATGTCAGCTTTTGAAGCTTGGCGCAGTTTTCAAAAGCATTATTCTCTATGTCGGTCAGGCCTTCGGGAAATACAACCTCGGTAAGATTGGCGCAGCCGGAGAAAGCGTGAGCGCTAATGACCGCCGTGCCCGGCCTGATAACGGCTGCCGCGATGTCTTTTTCGGCTCGCACCAGCTCCTCGTATTCGTAGAGGATTCCGTCTTCCCAATCTTCTACATACAAATAATACAATTCGCTTTTCATAAGATATATGTACCATCAATAATCAGTGCTGTCAGGCGGGTTCTCGGATAAACGAAGAGAGCCGGAAATATGTAAACCGCAAGTACCCGCATCGGCCGCGTCAATCGGTGTAACAGATGTGACGGCCTTACGGTTTGAGGATTTTGATATCAACAGAACAAGACGGCAGCAATTCCCTTGCTCACCCGCCTGTCTGCCGCACAGCAAACAGCGTACCCTGCGCAAAGCGGCACCGGGATAATTAATACCGGTGAGTATAGGATATTGCGTAACTGCAGAATGCTGTGTCAGGAAATTACAAATGTTCTTATCAAAATAAGCTGTAACAGTTATTATAGCTTTCTAAATTGTTAAAGCATTGCGTTAATAATCATTATATACTCCATTAGATTGGTAGTATCCTGCTTTTGAACTAAATCCTTTCTTGTATCATTAAATGTCAGGCTCTTAAAAGAATTGCATAATCAATAATAATTCGGAGATAAGGATTATGATGGCAAAATTTCGGTATTGCTGCGAATAAGATCAAATTATTACCGTTTTTTCAGATATTTCAGCAGTTCCTGCGCTGCCGGGCTTAAGCTGTGTACAGCTGCCGTTAAAATCTCTGATGTCTCCGATGACCGGCATCTCACAGATTCCGGCAGGCTGCGGCAGTAAATAAATACTTCCTTCCCCATTTCCTTCAGACCCGGCGGCAGGAATACGGAAGTTAAATTTTCGCAGTACGCAAAAGCGCGGTCGCCGATCTTGGTTACCGTATCGGGGATATGCAGTGACGTAAGATTGTGGCAGCAAAAGAAACATTCTTCTTCTATGGCGGTAAGCTTTGCCGGCAAAACCGCTTCGCGGAGCTCAGAACAGGAAGAAAAAGCTTTGGCGCCTATCTTCGTTACGCTGTCGGGGACGGCAGCCGAAGTTAAGCCGGAACCGTAAAACGCCGCGTTTCCTATTTCTTTCAGTCCGTTGGGAAGATTAATTTCCCGCAGCTTTTCGCAATCTTGAAATGAATAATTGCCGATAGCCTGCAGACCTGACGGCAGGTATACGGAGGTTAAACTTTCGCATTCGGAAAATGCGAAAACGCCGATATAAGCCACACTGTCCGGGATTATTACCGTGGCGAGGCTGCGGCATCCCTTAAAGACCGCATCAGCAATTTGTTCGGTACCTGCTTTGATATCAGCATAAGTAATTTGCCTATCTGCTCCAACCACGATGTTATGCCAATACGTTAAACCTTTTTCTTGACACAGTTGATTCTGCAGAGGACAGTCTTCGAAAGCATTGGTGCCGAAATAGGGCAGACTCTCGGGTAAACTGCCGGAAACTAATCCTCTGCAGCCGGCAAAAGCACGCGGGCCTATAATCAAAAGGCCTTCCGGAAAAACAATCTCTGTCAGACTGCAGCATTTGCAAAACGCCTCTGTTCCGATTGTTTGAAGGTTAGCAGACATATGCAGCCGGCTTAAATTTTCACAGAAATAAAAAGCTCGGTTGCCAATCTTCTTGACACTATCGGGTAGTGTTACTTCCTGCAGCTTTTCGCACAATGCAAACGCTTCATTGCCTATTGCCGCAACGCTGTCAGGAAGTGTGACTGCGCGCAGCTCGCAGCACTGCATAAAGGCATTGTCGCTTATTGCGTTGGTACCGCCGCGGATGGCAGCGGCAGTGAGATCGGAATCTGCACCGATCAAACAGTCCCGCCAATAGGTTAAACCGTTTTCTTTCCAGGGCGTATTCTGTAAAGGACAATTTTTGAAGGCATTGCTGCCTAATGCAGTTAAATTGGCAGGCAGAATGACAGAAGTCAAGTTTCTGCAATAAGCAAAAGCGTTATCTCCGATAACAGTCAGATTCTCAGGCAGTTCCACATGAGTTAAGCCCGAACACCCTGAAAATGCCATGTTTCCTATATCGTTCAGGCTATCAGGAAGATTTATGTGAGTTAAGCTGCTGCAATCCTCAAAAGCTGCCTGTCCTATACTGCGCAGCGAACAGGGTAAATCCACATGAGACAGTTTTTGGCAATGACTAAAAGTATAAGCATTGATGTGAGTTACGCTGTCCGGCAACATGACGGCAGTCAGCTCATGACAACCCATGAAACAACCGTCCATTAAGCCTATGGTGCCTTCTTTGACTTTGGCTTCTTTGAGATCTGTTTTAGCTCTTACGGCCATATTCCCGTCTAAGTATAATATGCCGTCGATCCAGGCATGTAAACCACCGTCTGTATCGTCATAATCATCATATAAAGGCCCACATATTCCGTCGCAAATAATTAGGGGACGCTTATGATCGGATGCCGCCATATATCCTTACTCCCGCCTTTATATTGGTCTGCCGATACAAACTGGTTGTCGTAAAATATTTTTATTCAGCACTATAAAATATCCTCTACAATAATGCTAATATTTTGCGATTGTAATAAAGGAAAATTCAGCAGCCCCATTATACCGGCGCCGGTGCTGCTTCCGACTATCGTGTCAGGAATACCGCGCTGCCGAATCCTGTCCTTGGCAAACATATCTGTTATCAGCCCGGCTGTTCCCGCGGCCTATTTTATGGCTTTTATTTAATAAAACTGAAATATTATTGTAAACATCAGTTAACCTTACCGCAATATGATGTTAACAAACGCTGTCTATGCTTAATCCGGGAGCTCCAATTATCCGCAAGTCCTGGGAGGTATTATGACCGCATCGGGGTTTACTCTTGACAAGAGTTTAAAAGATGTTTTAGCCAATCCTGTCTGTATCCGTCAGATGCTGCAGCTCTATGTCTGCCGGGCAGAGATATTGGACGAGATCGACTTTGATCGTATCGAGCAGCTCGGTACGGAATTTATCGATCCGTCTACGCAGCGCAGCTATTATGGCGATATGCTCTGGAAAATCAGCTACAAAGATCCCAAGCGCGAACCGCTTTATTTGGTTCTGCTGCTGGAATTACAGAGCAGCAGCTGCCGTTATATGGCGCTGAGGATGAACAACTATATGACTCAGTTTTATCTCCGCCTGCTTAAGACTACGGCGACTCAGGAATTCCGGCATCTGCCTCAGGTGCTGCCGGTGGTCTTTTATACCGGCTGGCATGCTTGGACAGGGCCGCTGGACATCTCTGAACTGATTGAAAATGGCGGCGCGGGTATTATGAGTTCCAAACCGCTGTATCAGTTCAAGTATCTTCTGCTGGACATTCCTCGCCTCATCAATAAAGCCGAACGCAATAGTCCGCTTTGGCTGCTGGTTGACAGTCTGCAGATCAACGATGTGGACAAATTCTGGGAAAGGTGGCACAATCTGAAATGCGTGCTGCCCGATTTAGGCAATCGTCTTTATCAGGAGGCTTGGGTGCAGCTGTTCGGCATTGTGTACGAGCATCTTAAGGAGGTAGATATGAGCGCTGAATTAAGTTTGGACATGGAATTTCCGCAGTATACGATGAAAGACCTAGACGACAGATTTGACGCTGAGGGCAATATGATCAGCACCAGCCAGCGCTATTTTAAACAGGGCCGCGATAAAGGACGTGCTGAAGGTAAAAATTTAGGTTTGGCAGAGGGCAGAACCATTGGCCGAGAAGAGGGCAAAACAGAAGAACGGCTCAATAATCTTAAACAAGTCCTGTCCGGCAAATTCGGCGATATTCCACCTGAACAGATGGAAATTGTGCTCGGACACCTTGACGAACCGGATCTGTTCTATCGCATCATCAAAGCGGATTCCCCGGACGAGCTGCTGCAGGCGCTGCGCTGAGCTGTAAGCTGAGCTTGGCGATAGTCCCTCCCGCAGAAAAAACAACAGTCTGCAGCCGTACACCTGCCGTCTGCAGACTGTTTATCAATTCATCGCCAGAATCTGTTCGGCCGGCGTTTATTCTTGCCCGGCGCGGATGACCTCAGTATTGGGTCCAAAAGCGCGCTTGTCCAGTCTGACCACGCTCTCCGGGATGACTATGGAAGCCAGATTATCGCATCCGTCAAACGCGTAATTGTCTATTTCCTCCAGACCGTCGGGCAGTTTCGGAGACGTCAGCTTGGCGCAGCCTTGAAAAGCGAAGCTGCCGATAACCTTCAATTCCGAAGGGAATTTGACCAAACTGAGTTCCGAACAGGACGCAAAGCAGCCGTTGGGCAGTTCTTCCAGCCGGGAAGGCAACACTATAAAGGCCAGCGCCGTACAATCCCTAAAAGCATCCTCTCCGATTTCGGCTATGCCGTCGGGCAGATGCACCGCCGCCAGCTGTCTGCAGCCCGCGAACGCGGCTTCACCGACGTGAGTCATGCTGTCGGGAATAATAACCGAGACCAGCTGATCGCAGCGGGCAAAAACTCTCTCGTCGATCTTTACCGTCCCTTCTCTTATGCGCGCAATCGCGAGGCCGCTGTCGGCGCCGATCAGACAGTTTCCCCAGTAGGTCAGACCGTTTTCTTTCCAGGGCGCGTTCTGCAGAGGGCAGCTGCGGAAAGCCTGGCTTCCCAAAAAGATCAGTCCGGCCGGCAGCTCGGCCGCGGTTAAACGCTCACATCCGTCAAAGGCATATGCCCCAATCGTCTTGAGACCATTCGGCAGACTGATTTTCGCCAGTTCCCCGCACTCGCTGAAAGCGCTGCCGCTGATTTCCTCAAGGCCGGCGGGAAACTTCACTTCGGCAAGCTGCCTGCAGCTGCGGAAAGCGCTGCCTTCGATCTGCATCACCGTATCGGGAATCCGCAGCTCCGCCAAACCGCAGCCCCAAAAGCAGCCGTACCGGATCTCCTTCAGCCCGTCCGGCAAAGTGACCGCGGCGAGGTCCTTGCAGCCGCTGAAAGCGCGGCAGCCGATTTCGGCAACGCTGTCGGGAATGATTATGGAGGTCAGCCCCGTGCCGGCAAAGCATTCGGCCGGTAGTTCGCGCAAGTCCTCCGGCAGAGCGATCTCGGTCAGATCTTTGCAGTCCCGGAAAGCGCCGGTACAGATTTTCCGCACTCCGGGGCGGATGGCTGCCGAAGTTATGCCGGTCTCCGCTCCGACCAGGGTGTCTCCCCAATAGGTCAGACCGTTTTCCTGCCAGGGAACGTTTGCAAGCGGACAGCCGCGGAAGGCGTTTCCGCCCATCTCCTCCAGACCGTCGGGCAGTTCCGCCGCAGTGAGGGCGGTACAGCCGGCAAAAGCGTTCGCGCCGATACTCTTCAGGCCGGCGGGAAAATGAATCGACGCCAGTCTGCCGCAGCTGTGAAATGCGTCGTCGCCGACGGTTTCCAAACTTTGGGGCAGCCTGACGGAGGTTAAGCCGAAACATTCTTCAAAAGCCGAAATGCCGATTGTCCGCAGTCCCGCGGGCAGATCTATTTCGGTTAATGCCTCGCAGCCGGCAAAGGCGCTGTCGCCGATGCTCTTCAGGCCGGCGGGAAAACTAATCGACTCCAGGCTGACGCAGCAGTGAAAAGACCACTCTGCGATGACTTCAAGATTGTCCGGCAGAGTTATCTGCTTAAGGCTGACGCAGCCGGCGAAGGCCGACCCATACCCCAAGGAGGTAACGCTCGGCGGCACGACCACGGTCTCCAGCTCTTTACATCTGTTAAAGCAGCTGCCGTTAATCTGAACGGTGCCGTCTTTGATCACGGCATGGCGAATATTTTTATCCGCTTTGACGGCGCAGTCTCCGTCGTAGAGAATGCCGTCTTCCCAAACGCAGCCGGCGAGCAGCTCGGCTTCGTATTCCTGTACGTCGCTCATTTTCATGGACATCCATTTTTTCTTCATATTGATTCCTTTCCCAATCGGTTGAGCATAGTGTTTATTGATGCAGAGCTATTGACGCAGAGCCGTATCGGTTAAAGCCGCGCATCCTTCAAAGGCGCCCTCGCCAATCTTAACCGGACCGCCCGGAAAAGAGACCGAAACGAGTTGATTGTATTCGTAAAACGCCGCGGCGTCGATGTTTACGGTCCCCGGTCTGATGCGGGCTTCTCTGATATGCTTATCAGATGCTGCGGCCGTATCGCCTTCATAGGCGACGCCGTCAATCCATTCCGGCATAGGTATTGCTCCTTAGATCAATAGATCAAGCCGCCGCGCTCGGCGGAACGATAACTGAGACAGATTGGTTGCGGCTTAATAACAGCTTGGTATAAGCCGTCCGCCATAAGCGCTGCGCCGCTTGGGGACGCCTCCGTCCGCATGTTTTTGGCCGCATTAAAAACACAGCCGCAGAGATTTGCTGAAAAAAAGGCAGAGTCAGGTCTTTTGAAGTTGTTTTGCAGTAGTGTCTAAGATAAAGCAGTTAACGTGTTTATATTTGCTTATTTTCTGTTTAGTGGCTAATTCCTGCTGCTTTTAAGCAAAACATATCTGCTTACCTTTCGGCGCACGCTGCAGCGTCCGGTACGGCGGCTCGTTTCTTCGTCTTCTTCATGTCTGCCGGAAATAATGTCTGCTAATACCTCACGATGGTCAGCGAAGGGCATTCTTTAAAAGCGCTGCCGGAGATATCGGTCAGGCTGGCAGGAAGCGATACAGATGTCAGGGCGGTGCAGCCTATAAACGCCCCGTCTTCGATTTTGGTTACATGAGGCGGAATGATTACGGTTTTAAGCTTTGTGCAGCCGGCGAACGCATAACTCCCAATCTTATCCAGCTGCTGCGGCAGGACTACGGTCTCCAAACCGGTGCAGTCACAAAAAGCACACTGATATATATCAGTCACTTTGTCAGGGATAATAATCTCGGTAAGCTTTTTACAGTAGAGAAAAGTTCGATCCCGAATTTTAGTTATGTTTGAAGACAATACTAAGGAACTTAAATTGTGGCAATCTAAGAAAGCTTCTATGGATATTTCAGTAACACTGTCGGGTATGACAATTGCAGTTAAACTGGTGCAGCAGGAAAAAGCTGCTTCGCCAATTCGGCATAATCCCTGCGGCAGATCCGCAGAGATAAGCTTATGACAGTTCAAAAATGTGTCGTCCGCAATTTCGCTGACCTTGAAAGGGATCTGTATAGCGTGGATTTCACTCGATTCAAAAGCTGCTTTCACAATTGCTGCCAAACTGTCCGGAAGAACAATATCCGTGAATTGTGCATAAGAAAAAACACCATTATTTATACCGACAGTGCCTTGTTTTACAGTAACGGTTTTACGGCCGGAAGCTGCCGATTCGGCGTCAAAGCTTATGACAACGTTTTGCCAATACTCTAAACCGTCTTCTTTCTGCCAAGCCGGATTATCAGATGTAACCTGTCTGCAGCCGCGGAATGCATGTGTTCCCATTTTTGATAATCTGGCGGGAATTGTTATTTCCGGAAGCCTGCTGCAGTGGGCAAAGGCCCCGTTTCCTACTTTTCTTACTGTTTTAGGAAGGTTGATATGCTCAAGATTACTGCAGCCGGCAAAAGCGTAATCGCCAATATCTATCGTTTGTTTCGACAATTTGACCTGTCTTAAACTTCTGCAGTCCGCGAAAGCGCGATTAAATATTTTAGTAACATTATTGGGAATGCGCACGGAAACAAGGCCGGCACATCCGCGAAAGGCAGCGCTGCCCAGAAAGTTTAAATCAGCCGGAAGAGAGAGCTCTTTCAGATTGGTGCATCCGTGGAATGCATCATCTTTGAGCTCTCTTAAACTCTTCGGCAAACTTACGGCTTCTAAATGATCGCAGTTTTCAAAAGCATGGTATCCGATGTATGTTACGCCCTCCGGAATATTAATTGACGTCAAGCTGGAACATCCTTTGAATGCAGATGAATCGATTTTCTTTAATCCAGTTGGTAATTCTATGGATTTAAGAGCGCTGCATTCTTCAAATGCGCCAAGATACAGTTAACCTCGCCGGGCGTGCGCGGCCATTGAAAACGACCACTGTCAACGCGCTTATACAGCAGCAGAAAGCCGTCGCCTTCATAGTACAGCGCTTTGATGCGATCGGTACGGCGGCCGCAAAACAAGAATAGACTGTTGCTGCAGGGCTCTAAACGGAACTGTGTTTTTATTAGTCAGATAATTTGCGCTGTCGTTTAATACTGTTTACCGCCATTGACGCCACTCTCAAATTATAGTCATAAATCCAAAGAATTCACAGAATTCTATAGATTCCACAGACTACATAGAACTACATATAGTCTATGGAATCACATGTACATTTCGCGGAGCACTAGATTTATGCACTGTGATTGTGGCATATTTAATGCGTCGCGACAATCCGTGCCTTTAGTTGACGCTTACGATAATTCCATTCATATCGAAATAGACGCCAGCGAACTAGAGCAATTCGTTGATGACCTAACCAAAATTCCCAACGATCCCAAAGTGCGCAGCGATATAGGCAAAATATTAAGCCATGCCCTAGAATATAGCACAGATTGGGCTTTTGAGCATGAAAGCGACCCCAACAATGGGGAAAAATGGAAAGAGCGCGTCATAGACCGCGAATACGCTGACCGCATGGCAGAATATGGCAGACTTTTAGCCGCGTATAATGTCCGGAAAGCCGCGAAGCGCAAAGGCAAAAAAGGCGAGAAAAGCAAGGGCCGCATAGCAAAGCCTAAGCGGCCCGCCCCGCTGCACAAAAAACTGCAGCTTCATCCTTACCAAGGAGGCAGCCTGACTGGTTCCATTCAAGAAGAAAACGGCGACGGCGAAGCCTCTATTAAAGCCGGAGTTGGCAGTAACATACGCTATGCCCGCATTCACCAGCTGGGTGGGCTGACCGGCCGCGGCCACAAGGCCAAAATTCCAGCACGCCCTTATTTAGGCCTGACGCAGCAGCAGAAAGAGAAAGCCGCTACCAAGATCGGCAAGCTGCTTGTCAAAGCCATAAATGCTCTAGGCAAAAAACAAAGGCCCGAGCACTACGCCAAGGCCTTTGGTAGTTATTTATTTATGCCTTGAAGGGGAATATCGTCTCTTTAGCGCTTCCCATTCTTCAGAATCAGGAGGACGGATCATTAATTCCACTCTGCCGCAGTTATCAGCAAACGCATGACGGTGATCTATTACGAAATCTACCAAGAACCGTGCCCACATCATAGTTCTAAACCGCGCTTCACCGTCTTGGCTGAATTTCTCTAAAGTGTCTTTAATATGGATTAAAGCAGCCGTATAACCCTGCATCCACAAATCGCGATAAAAAAGGTTCTGCGGAGAATTCCACTCCTCGTATCTCTCAACATCTGGCGAGCGTTTCATTTTAGTGCGAACCCCTTTAATATACTCCTTGCCATAGATAAGTTCCTTATGTTTTTCCGCCAAAGCGCAAAGCGTGTTAAGAAACTGCCAATCTATTGGCGCTAATTCATCTATTGGCACAAGGCCATTAATATTATCATCGAAAAATGAGCAGCCTAACACTTTGTAGGCCTCAATCAGAGGCTCAATAGCTCTGCGCCAGCGAATATCTTTCCAAATATCGCCGCTCCTAAGCAGCCCAGCGCTGCGCCCGAGCGGGGTAAAAAACAGTCAGAGCCTGCCAAAAAGCCGACTCCTAAGCCTGCGGTCAGCACTGAGAAACCCAAAACAGAGGATAAGCCTAAAGCTCAGCCGGCCGCTGAACCCAAACTTATTAAGCCGTCGCCTGCTCCCGTCAATAAACCGGCCGCGCCTCGGATCATCGAGCCGATTAAGCCTGCCGATCCGTCGGTGCCTCGGGTTGTTAAACCGATCGAGCCTATCGATCCGTCAGTGCATCGGGTTGTCGAGCCGGTCAAACCCGAAGCCAAACAAAGCATTCTGCAAACCATTCGCGGCAAGGTCAGCAGAGCGGTGGATCGCGTGCTGGGTTGGTTAGGCGTGTCTTCTAAACGGTCTGCGTTTGAGAAGCTGGCCAATGAAAGCGGACAGGATACCTATTACGGTAACCTCCAACCCAAAAAAACACAGTCAACCGCTGCAAAAGAAGAAAAGAAGGAATTGGCGCTTGTCACCGCTCAAAACCAAACGGCGCAATCCGTAAAACAGGAAACAAATACCACTTCTAAATCTACAAAAACTCACAATAACACTTCAAAGAATAATCACCAGCTAAATAGCTACAATGAACTTATCGAAACTGTTACGGCCAGACATATAGACGATCCAGCCAGAACAGCAATCGGAGATTATGCACCTATCTCCACAATACCGGCTTTTGTTGCTGAGTATTTAAAGGAGAAAGGAGACAACACAGATCATGATGGCTTACTATATATCAGCGACAAGAGAATAGTTCATTCTTTACATGAAAAACGAAGCAATTATGATGCAGTTACGCTTAAAGCATTCAAAGGCCTACCCGAACTATTAGCAAAGCTTGGTATTTCTGACGACGAGTTGTTAGGGTATTATTATCAATACGCCAAAGGTCGCCATGCACTTATAATTGTAGTCCAGAACACCGAACCTATTAAAGAAGAAGCGCTAATCAGTAACGAAAAACGTTACTGTGCCTTCATATTTCATATACAAAAAGGTAAATACTTCCTTACAACAGTTCGCAAATATAGTGTTAACGACTTAAACAACTTAACAAAAATAAAATAGACTAGAGGATGGACGGCGCTCCCCATCATTCCGCACTTTCTAAAAAGAATAGCACGCCTAGGCACCGACTTTCCTAATTTCTCTAGCCACATTTATTTTACATCAAAACATATAATTACACAAGGAGATAAACAACCATGCAGCCGCGCTTTTTTCAGCTGGGAACCGATCACCTTCTCCTCAACGGCGACAGCACCGACGCCGAACATCTATCTCTGTTTTGGTTTGCCGCTAAAGAGCTGGGGATGAATAACGCGGAAATTTGCCTGACCGATCCTCCTTATAATTGCCGCCTCAGTCTTATCGGCTCCAGCGACGAAACCAGATCGCTGAGATATAACACGGATTGCCGCAAAACGCCTATACTGAACGATGCGCTTAACAGTTCGTCATACGTCGATTTTTTGTATGTGGTTTTGAGAAACTGCCGATTCCCTTTTTACAATACACGGCTGCTTATGTTTTACTCACCCCGACAGTCCATAGAAGTATTTAAAATGCTGGAACGTCTGGAATTGCCGTTAAAGAGTGTTTTAATCTGGATCAAAAACCGCCCTTCCATAAACTACAGCGAATTCTGCTTTCAGTCCGAATTTATCGTTTACGCCGGAACCACCGACAGCAAACGCCGCAACAAGAACAAGGGACAGAGCAATCTCTTTTACTGTCCGCAGGTTCAGACCAACAAAGAGACTTATTATTGGCATCCCACCATGAAGCCCATCAAACTGCTGCGCGATCTGCTGGACGCCACCACCATCGTCGGCGACGTCGTCATCGACCCCTTCGCGGGCACGGGTTCAAGCCTGGTGGCCTGCCACCGCACCGGCCGCAAATGGATAGGTATCGAGCTTGACCCTAAATACTGTATCGCTGCGCTGATGCGCTGGCGCTATGAGACCGCCAAGCAGCTGCCGGTCTGCGAGATAATCGACGGTGAGCGCCGCGAACTCAGCGACGAAGAACTAGAACGGCAATTCCAGGAATACAAAGCGCAGCAAAGCGCATAAGGAGGCATTATGTCCGACAACTCCATTCACATCGAAATCGACAGCAGCGAACTGGACAAATTCGTCGATAATTTAACCAACATTCCCAACGATCCCAAAGTGCGCAGCAATATAGGCAAAGCGCTGAGCCACGCCCTGCAGGAAAGCACAGACTGGGCCTTTAAACACGAAAGCGATCCCAACACCGGCGAACACTGGAAAGCCTGGTCGGCTCGTTACGAAAAGCGCGTCAGAAAACTCGCCGCAGCCACAGCCAACAAACGCAAAAAATCCAAGAAGGCCAAAGACATAACGCCCGCCGAAGCCGCCGTCCACGCCATGCTGCAGCTTCGCGGTATGAAGGGCGGCGGTCTGCGCAGCACCATCCAAAGGGAAAGCGGAGACGGTGAAGCCTCCATCAGCGCCGGCGTCGGCAGCGGGAGCAGCCGTCCGACATCATTTACTCACATACGCCGTTATTGATGGCGTTGATGAAATACTGGCGTTCATTTTCCGGAATACTTAGAGCATTTAAGGCTTCGTCTAAATTGAGTCCTAGCTTATCCATGATGCTGCATACGGCAGTCAGCAGTTTACCGCGGCCTTCACGGCGTCCCTCGGCTAGTCCCTCGCTGCGGCCTTGTTCGACACCTTCGACAAATACGGCATGACCGAGATTGCACATAGACTCCACCTCCCTGTCTAATGTCTGCGTCATGGGAATATTGAATTCCCCGCTTAAAATCTGTTTTTTATCATCCGGCATCATCTTGGAAGAAAGCAGGACGGCCAGCAAACGCAGCAGCCCGCGGCAGTTTTCGTCCTTAAGGTCTCCCAGACACACCACAATTATCGACAATAGGTCGTAATGGCGGACGTCATCCCTGACCCGGCCGATGATGCTGTCCTCTGCTACATAATAGCGCGTTATGGTATTTTGTCTAGACTTGGGCGGGTGAAGGCAGATCCAGATTGAGTATACCTTGCGGATTTTTTCATAATGAGATTGGGAAAACACCGTCCCGTTCTGTACGGAGAGCAGGCGGCCGCAATAATACATGCCGCGCTGCAGCAGGGAATAGCCGGGATAGAAGTCATACTGGGCCTCGACATTTACGAGCAGCCGCACGCTCTCGTCTTTTGACGGTACGACGGCATCGAATAAAATGTCGAAGTAAACGCTGCCTTCGGTCGGCGAAGATAAACCCGCATCGCTGCCCCGCAGAAATGCGCCTGTTTCGTCGGGGGCGATGGGAACCTCGGATATGTACAGCTGCTCGCCGAAACACTCTTTAACTATGGTATCTATATCGAAATTGCGGAATTCCTCGGCGCAGCCTTGTAAAATCTGAGCTAAAACGTGCTTTTCCGCCAAGACCCTTTTGCAGGACGTATCGTATTCGGTTTCGCCTGCGGTGATCTCGATGCCGGACGCCAGAGCCGTTTTTATCTCCATAAAAATGCCTCCTTTGCCAAACCGGAATGTCGATGTTGTCTGTGACATTTATAGCAGAGGCGCCTTATATAAAATTATTGCCGGAATGTTATATTAAAGTAACACTTGCTGATATATGGCCTGCTGACTGCCGGTATTGTGCCGCAGAGCATACGTTGATCGAATTGGCGCAGGCCGACACCCAACGCTCCGGCATGACGCAAGCCGCTTAGTCTTGCGCTTGGGTCAGCGCGCCCTTAAATCTCTTAAACAGCCGTTTCGCGCCGACGGAACGGTTCTGCTGCCGTCCGGACCGCTGCCGCGCCGCACGGCAGTGTAAATTGTCTGGCGCACATATGCGATAATATCTGCGTAACAAATTTCATTATTTTGCTTAAACGCACTAAATATGTAAATGTGCTGCATAGACGCGCAAAACCATTTACAGAACCTACATGAAAGTGGCTCACGTGGCCGGACAGTATCAAAGCCTCGTGGATGAAGCCGAACTTTATCCGTATTGGCAGTATCACACCCAGGAAGATGACCGCGTGCGCGGCAGCCATGCCGTATTAAACAGAAAAGTCTTCCGCTGGGACGATCCCTTCTGGGACACGCACTTTCCTCCCAACGGCTGGCAGTGCCAAACATAGTCAAGTCCTAAATGTGGTGTAAATTGAAATAGTTGCCTTTAGGTCGGGGATATATTGTCCCGAAGGATGCCTTGCATCCTCTAACTACAACTCAGCACATCGGAACAATCTGTCAATGGGCGCATTGCGCCCCTGAAAGGGTTCCATTGACTGATTTTGGAGTATGTGCTACTTGTTACGCAGCCAGCAGTTGGCGCTGTCTTTCGGCTATCTCGACAAGCTTTGCCGAAATAACAGATGACATTATTTTGTTGTAGGTCGTGACTTTAAACACGCAGCGCAAGGAAGCTATAGCTTCATTACGTTCCAACAGAACGGCCCCCATCAGCCTCATCAGGGATTCATCATTCGGGAATACCCCGATGACCTTTGAGCGGCGTTTAAGCTCCTTATTGAGGCGTTCTATCTGATTAGATGTCCGGAAGTACTTACGAAGGTATCCCGGAAGTACCATGACTGTCATCGCGTCTTCAAAGCCTTCATCCAAGCATTTCATGGCGTTTTCGGCCACATCCGTGTAGTCTGCAATGATGGTGTCCCGGCATTTTCGAGCATCTTCGATGGTCTTGCAATTAAACATCTCTTGCAGCTCAGCGGCAAGGCCATGCTGGTATTTAACAGGGGTATTCTGGATTATATTCCTTGAAAAATGAAACTGGCAGCGCTGCCAGGGAACACCGGGAAATTGTTTGCAGATAGCATCTCTAATGCCATCGTGAGCGTCAGAGGTTATCATACGGACACCTTGGAGACCACGAAGCGTCAAGCCTTTGAGAAAGTTGTTCCATGTTTCTTTGCTTTCTTTATTGTAAATACCAAAGCCTATAATCTCTCGCATACCTTCACTATTGGTGCCATAGGCTATCATGAAAGCCCTGGAAATGACCCGAGAATGTTCCCTAACTTTGAAATAAGTGGCATCAATAGTTAAGAATGGATATGAGCCTAGAGGTCTCTCACGAAACTCTTTGACCATATCATCGAGATTTTTGCACGCTTCCGATACGGTAGATTTGGAAAAGCTCTTGCCGCACAGAGTTTCCATAACCTGTGATACTTTTCTGGTAGATACGCCGTTAACGACCATCTCCGCCATGGTTACGATCAAAGCGGCCTCGCTCCGGCAATAGTTGTCAAAGACCAAAGTCTTGAAAGCCTCGCCATTACGGTGTTTAGGCACATTTAGAGTTATTTGTCCTATGCGCGTGGTCAAGGGCCGCTCTCTAAAGCCGTTGCTGCTGCCAGTCCGTTCCTCTGTGCGCTCATACGGTTCAGCTTTGAGCTGCTCAGTCGATTCGGCCTTCAGGATACTATTTAGACTGGCCTGAAGGAGCGCGGCAAAAGCGGCATCTCTGTCGTTTGCAAGTAAATGTAGTATTTCTTCTTGATTTAGTGTAATATTGAGTTTAGCCATTGTGCTCTCCCTTGTTGGTAATTTGTTTGATTTAGTCGTTAGACATTATACCTAAAGGTGAGCACTTTGGCTCGTTTTTAATTTACACCATTATATATACACTATCTCAAACATCTAGCAGCCGCTCTATTTCTAATCAGTCTAATCAGATCGGAAAAACAAAACCGGCTGTTATTCAGCACGACAGCAGCAAAGCGCAATACCAACAGGCTAATCAGCCTCAAACAGTTGTTAAGGACAATATTGCCCCTGGCAACGCGCTAGGATTGGTGAGTGATCAACAAGAGCAGCTTGGTTTGACACAACAGACAAAGACAGAGAATAGTTTAGAAAAAAATAAGCAAACTCTCTTTGAACATTACAACAAACAAGACTGTGAATATGATAGACATAAAGGTATATTAGGCGCTCATTGTTTTTTGCAAGCCCTTTTTGCATAAAATTGCAAAATATTTTTGCACAAAGT
>JAUNIO010000039.1 GCA_030535355.1 bacterium
TATACAGATATTGCTGCTACACTGCGTCAATGTAACTAAGTTTAACAGCTAAGCTTTGTTAATTGAATATTATTACACAGGAATATATGTTTTTGTCTGGCAATGTGATTGTACCATTATGGGATACAGCGACGTGCGCTGGGCCGTTTTGCAGGGGACTGAGAGCTGCCTGACGGCTGCATGTCTGGGTATCTCCGGAAGAAGCGAAGGTGATAATTATGGTACAAAGCGAGGTAAAAACGGATTTGGCGTCGGGGTTGGAAGTCACGTCCGACGTGGTGGCTTACGATCTTTCCTGTAAGCGTTTGCTGGCCGTAAAGAAGGTACTGGCCCGGATTATGCGCAGGTGTCTGCCTGAATTTCGCTGTTTTGACGTAGATACAATCGCGGAAAGGTGCATCGAGGGTACGCCCCGTCTGGAGCAGGTTCCCGTGTATCCCGATGAAACGGGTGCTTTTCTGCGCGGGCTGGGCCAAGAGCGGGCTTCACCGACCGAAGGCAGCGTGCTTTTTGACATCTGCTTTGACGCTATCGTGCCTGATACCGCTGAGGTAGTGCGGCTGATTATAAATGTTGAGGCTCAGGCGGAATTTTATCCGGGCTATCCTCTGCTGAAGCGGGGCATTTATTACTGTGCCCGGCTTTTGTCGGCGCAGAAGGAGACGGTATTCCGAAAATCGCACTACGAAAGACTGCGCAAGGTGTATTCTGTCTGGGTGTGCACCGATGTGCCGAAGTATTATCGGAACACCATCACTGCGTACAGTATGGCGGAGGAGAACTTAGTCGGTGATATTCACGCGGATAAAACGGATTACGATCTTTTGTCGGTGGTGATGATCGGTCTCGGCGATCCTTATAATGAGAATTGTGACGGGCTGATCAGATTTTTGAGCGTACTGCTTTCGGCAAAAATGTCTGCGGAAGTGAAAAAGCGCATCTTGCGGGATGAGTTTGAATGTTCTATGATAGATGTGGATGAGGGGGTATTGGATATGGGCAGTTTAGGTCTGGCTTTAGTAAAGAAAAGTATGCAGGAAGGCCTTGAACAAGGACTGGAACAGGGATTGGAACAGGGCCTTGAGAGGGGCCGTATTGAAGGCCGTAGTGAAGGCTTGCTTGATTCTATCCGCAATCTCATGGAGAGCATGGACTGGGGAATTACCGAAGCCATGAACGCCCTGCGCATCCCGGAGGATGAACGGCAGGTGTATATCAATAAGCTGTCTCAGAGCGGGATGTAATCTTTAATTGTGTCTTTATAAATAAACGGATGTGCCGCTGTCAGCGCTGCGCATCCAAAGGAGAGCGGCAGTTTGACTATTGAGGCGATCATTCGGGGAGAATCCAAGAATACCGAGTTTAAGGAGATGCTGCCCGCTGTCTCTGAAAAATTTGTGAAAACGGTTATAGCTTTTGCCAACACCCAAGGTGGAACCCTGATTATTGGAGTGGCCGATAAAACTCGGGTAATTGTCGGTGTGGATGACGCTGAATTGTTTAAGCAGATGGACAGCATTGCCAATGCCGTTGCCGATTCCTGCGAGCCTCAGATTGTTCCGGAGATTGAGCCGCATACCGTAAACGGTAAGACGGTTATTGCGGTAACAGTCGCTCCGGGACCTCACAGACCGTATTACTTGAAAGCTAAAGGCAAAGAGAAAGGCGTATTCATTCGGGCTGCAGGAACGACAAGACCGGCTTCGCCGGAGAAAATCAAAGAATTGGAAATGGAGGGGGCCAGGATATCCTGGGATGAACTGGTTTGCGTCGGTTACAGCGTTACAGAAGCCGCCGTTAAAAAACTCTGCCGGGATATGAACCGTTATAGGAAAGAGATGCGGACGCGTGGACTCCTTCCGGGCAAACCGTCTGCTGTGACGAGAACAAATCTTGAAGATTGGAAGCTGCTGAAAAAAAACGGTGCCGGATAATCAGCCTCTAATGCTTTTGTTCTGCTGACATCAAAACATTTTCCGTTCTCCAAGACTCAGTGCGCTGTTTTTAAGGGAATTGAGAGAACTGTATTTTTAGACAAACGCGAGTTTTCAGGTCCGCTGTATCAGCAAATTGAAGAAGCTGTTAATTTTGTACTGCGCAATATTCGGCTCGGAGCCGTGATTCGCGGTCTTGTGAGGCGGGAGGAATACGAGCTTCCTGTTGACGCCATTCGAGAGATGATAGTCAATGCGCACTGCCACCGCAATTTTACCGATGAATCCTGTATTCAGGTAGCTGTCTACGATGATCGCCTGGAAGTTACTTCGCCCGGAGGATTGTATAATGGACTGACCTTTGCCGAGGCTATGCAGGGACATTCGCGGCTGCGGAATCGCGCGGTTGCCTATGTCTTTAATCAAATGGGGCTGATCGAAGCCTGGGGTACCGGGATTCGCCGAATCCAGGAAGCAGCTGGTCTGTTCGGTCTTCCTGACCCTGAATTTATAGAGATGCCGGATTCTTTCAGGGTTAACTTATATCGTAAACCTTTCTGCCGGACTGATGTTGTCGGAGAAATCGGTGATGTCGGGGAAATCCGCAGTATTGAAGCCGCTGGCGGTATCGAATATGTCGGAGAAGCGAGTGATGTTTATGGCGCCGGCTGCTCCGGCTGTGTCGGTGATGTCGGTAATGAAGCCGGCAAAGCATCGGCATTTGACGATACTTTGAAGCACAGCATTCTCCGTATGATTGCGGAGGACAACAGAATCTCGGCTGCGAAGCTCGCCTTGGCTTTGCCGGTTACGCGGCGCACTGTGGAACGGTATATCAAAGAACTGCGCGAAGAAGGCCGGTTGGTCCGGCGCGGTTTTGCGCGCGGCGGTTATTGGGATATAATATAATCTCATATATCATCTTTCAGCTTGTCGGAGCATTTGGAGCCGACAGCCACGCTGCTCATCGGCCGTCTCGCGAAAGCCTCCCGGCTTTGGCCGGGAGCACATGACAGACTCCTGCCGTTCATGGATACTTGAGAGAGTTTATGAAACATATTTATTAATGTCTTTATTAATGTCTCCAATCCATCCGTAGTAATTCGCTTTTATCTTGCCCCTAAAAGCGTATTCGCAGTTTTCGCAGACTGCGCCTCAATAATTGGTTATAAGAACTTCCTTTCCGGTTCTTTTGCCGGCATCTCTGTTGATCAGCCGCTTAACGTCAAGCGATTGTATATTATATCCTTCATACAATGACCTGACCAAGGGCACGTCGTTGTTGGACAGCATAACCTTTGCGCCCAAGCGGTCTAAACGCTTAAATAGTTCGGCTAACCTCTGATGATCCGAGAGCGTGAAGCCGTTCGTGGTATAATCGGTAAAATTTGCCGTCGCGCTTTCGGGAATATAGGGGCTGTCGAAGTACACGAAATCCCCGGCAGAGACCGAGCTGCAGGCCTGTTCAAAGTCCAGGCAGGTTACGGTGACGTCAGCTTTCCGCAGATATTCCGCAATAGCCCTGAGATTGTCTTCGTCGATTGATTTTCCGTTTACCTTGTTGTTATAGGGTACGTTGAAAAGTCCCTTGCCGTTTACGCGGTATAAACCGTTAAAGCAGTGTTTGTTAATCCAGATCATCAGCGCGGCGCATTCCGCGTCCAATATACTGCCGGCTATTTTACGGTTGTACTGTTCTCTGGCTGCGTAATACAATTCTTTTGTGCAGGGCACGGCATCCAGTTCGCTGACTTTGGCGATGACGCTTTCGGCGTCGGTCTTTAATCGCGCGTAAAGGTTGACGAGCTGTTCGTTAACGTCATTGATAAACGCTTGGGAGGGGGTAATTCCCAAGAGAACGGCGGCGCCGCCGATAAACGGCTCATAGTATTTATTATACGCAGCCGGCATATTGTCCGCGATCTGCTGTAATAATTGTGTTTTGCCGCCGGCCCATTTGAGAACGGGGGACATTTTTCTATCGATCATTTGGCAAATACCTTGTGTATCCACACGTTCGTGAAATGTTTGACAGCGGACGCTTGGAAGCAAATAACAAACATTTTATGCTATCACAGCTTTTCCTATCTCTCAATAGGCAACATTATAACCGGGAGCGATGTGTTTAATATCTGTAAGAGGATGAATCTCGATGCTGGCGCATGGTCTTCAATGTGCTTACGTTAAAAGCGGCTATTCACTGAATTGCGGTTATCAGCCGGCGGAGCGCAGTTATGTGGGGCTGTACCCGGCTATTTGCGGCTGTTGAGAATAATTGACAAGTGTGGCCCGTCAAATTTGTATCCCCAGCCGTTAAACTCGCTGCTGGGAGAAAACTTGACCAGATTGTGGTCGGGAAGCGCGATGTGATGATCTGTAAGCACTTTTTCGGCTTCGTCGATGATCTCAAGGGATTCGTGACCGTCTCCGATGCCGGTGCCTTCGTAAACCATAGCCATTTCGAAGGGTTTGTTGAGCATATAGTTGACTTCGTCTGTAGGATCGTCTTCCCGCCCTTCGGTTATACCGGAGTAAAAAGCTTTGAGCTGCTCAAATTCTTGTTGGGTCATGTAAGGCCCGAAATATTCACGATCATAACCATCGTCATCGAAGATTATATCTGGAAGATAGCGTAAGTACATCATCGGCCAGTCTCCCCAATTGGTCGTGGTGGCCTCCCACATTTTTTCAGCTATGAGGCGCCAGTCGCGGTCGGGGTATTGGTTTACGAGGAACGCCTCGACGCACATGATGGTATAAGCCATGCGGCCGTTCATGGATACGTTAACGAGTTTATGGATCATGGTGCTTGCCTTCTTTGACAATCGGATGACAGCCGGCGGCGGGCTGCTGATGCTTGCGGTGCTGGATGGCTGCGTGACGTTGAGTTTATGCAGGTCTGAGCTGTGGAACCGAAGTCACAGTTCCCCAATCCGGAAATGGTAAAAAGCGCGTCAAGTGCTTAAATTCGGATAATATTTCATCGGGTATTTTTCCGAATATTAAGATCACCGCTGGCGACAGATCATTCAGCATGTTGGCTAAACCATGTCTCAAATGATACAGTTTCGGTTCAGCAGTATAGTCACCGTAAGCGCCTATAGCTAGGATGCTTCTCGGAGGAAGCCCCAAGAACGCGAAGTTGTCGTAAGGCGCATTGGCGGCGTAACTGCGCTCTTCTCCCCAGCAGACATGGGGAATGACATTAATGCCTTCATGTTGAAGCGCAAGTGCCAGTTCGCGGCTGCGATAGGTGTAAGCCAGCTGTGCCGTGTAATTTGAAGTTTCCAATAATACGGGCTCTAAGGTTATTACCCCCGCGCAATTGCGCATCTTCTGCACATAAGATTTCGGTCGGCGCAAGATATCGTCGAAATCTACGTCAGGCTCGCGCAGGAGCAGAAACTTGCTTGCGTCGCGCCTTTTATTCCGCATCGAAAAAGGCAGTATTATGTTGGGCTTTATCATGTCCGGTCTATGCAGGCAAGGCAGCTCTAACTCACCTGCAAATGCTGCCGAGCTTAACAACCCGCTGCCGCAGCCATCATCAATTGGCGTATGTTTTTTAGACATAATAGGCAACCTCATCAATTATCGAGAAAAGTATTTGGGTGAATTGTTAGTTAAGAACTTGTTTATGTCGCAATTCCTTGATTATATGATTCATATCTTTTTCTGTTAGATCCACGATATATAAAGAAACTAAATTATTATCTGGATCAAAAGCAAAAATGAGCTGACCGCATTTTAAATGGCGGACTGCAGGTGTGTCTGACAGCTCAATGCGCAGTCCGTCTGTAAAAATATGTGTTATGAAGATGCCGTAATTGTTACTCTCTGGACCTGATACTTTGATACATCCTTCTTGATGTTCAGGATATGTTATTTTCTGATCGTTGTGTACAACAACGTGGTTGCATAATGTAAACACTAATTTTTTCAAGACATGTGTTTTGGAGTTCACACATAATTCAAACATATCAGTTGGCCAAAGAGAAAACTGAATAAAGTGACTGTTCAATTCTTCTTCGGAAAACACTATCATGACGGGAAAATAATCTTCCGATTTAAAGTAAGATTTTTGTGTGGACTTACTGTCAAATGTAAAATTCATAATAACCTCCATATTATTTCAAACCAGTAAACTTGGCGTGAATGACTACAGGATTCTTTTTGCCAGGGAATGGCCTGGAAAAGGCGAATTGCCAATTGCCTATAGTTATTCCTGTATCATATTTTATCCCGTTTATAACAGCCTGTTGGATGCTCTGCCAGTAATCGTACAGAATAAATTGAGTGTATAGCTTTGGGTTCGAGTATTTTAGTCTTGGGTTGTCTTTGAGGGATGTTATTGCTTCTGCCATATGTTCAGTAGCATTGCCGTGAGTCCACATCTTTCCTTGAGGGGTATCGATATTAAACGAACGCGGCAAACAGGTTCCTTTATACTCTTCTTGAGTCGCTTCGATATGCTTCCACACTATTGATGTGTTAGCGTCAAAGCGTCTTCTTTCTATGTCTTTTTTGGCGCCTTTGGTGTTATAGTAGCCGCTTATTCCTGTTCCCATGACTTCACCTTCTTTCCTTTTTGTAAAGAGATCCAATTGGGAAAAGGTTTAAAGCTGGCTAAGTCCTCAAACTCAGCGAAAATTGGTTTTGGCATCGCTCCGTAAACCAAAACTATTACCGGTTTCAGCTCTTCGAGCATGGCCTGCAACCCTTGTTTAAAGTAGTATTTATCGTCGCGCTTTTTAATGCAGCCATAAGTGCTTACGGCAACTATGCTGTATTGAGGAATACCTAAAAAAGCAAATTTTACGGGCCATACGCAAGTTGTGTAACTGCGTTCGTCGCTCCAGCGCACATTGGGGATGACGTACATGCCGCGCTGTTGGCAGTGATAACCTACCATGCGGCTGCGGTATGTGTTGATAATCTGAGTTTCCATGGGCATATCGCGGTAAAGCGAACAATCGGGGGTTATCAGACCTGCAAATTTGCCTAGGTCTTCACTATATAATTCCGGTTGTCGGATCAAACCTGCGAAATTGACGTCGTACTCGTAAAAGGCGACAAATTCGCTGCAGTCTTGACTACGGCCGCGCTGCGAGAAAGGTATGAGACGCTGGGGGGTAATGAATTCCTTGGGACGTTCTAAACAGGGGATGTCGAAATATCCTTCTAGTTTGGCTCCGTCGATTAGTTCGGGAGCAAAACCGTCAGCGACGGTAAGTAATGCTTTTGCCATAACAGCGACCTCCTTGATCGTAAACGATGGCTGCAATCAAGCAGTCTGACTCGGTGAAATCGAAACAGTCTTGTGCGAAACAGCCTTATGGAAAGACAGCATCTGTTAACGGAGTGATAATGTCTTGCAAAAAGTGCTTTTTATCTGCCAGTAATGCGTAACGGCTGCTGCTATTGTAAGCTGTGCTTGAGAAAAAGTATTTAGTTTAAATATATAGTAAATATATAGTAAATATCGGAAAAAATGAGGTGTTCTTCCGTTTTGCGCTCCGGGTGCTGTTAGAGCTTGGACTTATATTTATGACCGACCGATTAGTAGGAGTATGCCGGTCTATATTTAAGATTCACTATTAATAGAACAGCATGGAGAGCTTCAGTGAAAGAGTTATGTTTCTCAGAATATGTCAAGTGTTTGCAAAGTGCTATTCAGCCGCCGAATAATGAAACATATCTCGTAGAACTTTTGCTGAATTGGATAATAGAGAAAGAGAATATTAAAGGAAAAAATCAGCAGCCTATGGTTTTAACCCAATCGGTCATAAGCGAAATTATGAATCGCAAGATCGAGATACCTAAAGCCATAAAAGAAGCTTGCAGCAAGGAGAAGCTTCTGCCGGAGGCTATTAGCCTTTGTCAGACAAAAATTATTCCGTATTTGGATTATATGCGTCGGCACGATATGTTTGCCTGCATGAGGCAAGCCGTCAATAAAGACGCTGTTGGGATAGCGCCTGTTAATAAAGATTTGTTTTTAAATCTTTTGGATGAAAAGAAAGAAGCCGATTTTCTTGGCAGTTTACTGATTTATGTTATTAAGAGGAATAATCGTTATGCTGATCCTGCGGAATATGTAAATCATATACCGCTTTTAGATGAAGCCGGTTATAAATGTCCCGTCTGCGGTGTTCCTCTCATAGAATATGTGAACGGTACGACTTTGCCGCAGTATGCGGTTGTTCATATCTATAATGAAAAAATAACAGGCGCCCAAGAAGAACTGGCGGAGATTCCGAAACCTCAAGATATGGATGATTTTAACAACATGATCGTACTTTGCCGCAGTCATGCTAAGCGGTATCTCAGTGACGTTACGTTTGATAAATATAAACAAATGCGCGAATATAAAAAACACCTAAAGGCAGACTACGCATTGCGGACGGAAAATGGTTCGCAGGAAATTGAAAATAGTATACGCAGCGTTATTCAAGCGTTGAGGCGCATCAGTAATTATGCCAAGCTGGAAGCATTATCTTTAGAGGCTCTGGAACTGGATAGAAAGATACTGCCGCGGAATAATTTACTGAAAAATCTGTTGAAATCGCAGATATTACAGTATTACAAATTTATTAATGAACAATTTCACACGCTGGAACGTTCTGAACCTGGTATTTTTGGTATTATAGCTTCAGAGGTACAGCTTAAATATAAAAAATTAGCCAACGCTGGTTTCTCTCAGGAAGATATATACGAAAAATTGGCTGTGTGGCTGAACAAACATTTGAAGAAAGGTCAGTCTGCTATGTGCGCTTGTCGCTTAATAGTCGCCTTTTTTATTCAGAACTGCGAGGTGTTCGATGATTCTGCCCAGCAAAGTTACCTCATACCGGAATAGCGTTTTGGCTAAATTCCCCCTCGTTTTAGCACTTCTGGCTCAGGAAAGCCTGCCGCCGCTCGCTCTTTACGGTAAAGTTAAGTCCCGGTTAGGCGACGTGGGCGAATTTGTGGAGATATTAGACTGCTTATTTGCTTTGGGTAAAGTGGAATTGGACGAAGAAAGCGGAGCGCTGCGCTATGTTGCTTGAGATTATGTGCGATGAGTTTTTGGACCATGGACATCCGCGGGGGAGAATCTTCCTGCATCCCGGGCTGAATACGGTGCTGGGCAGCGAATCCGGTTCGAACTCTATCGGCAAATCCACCTTTCTCATGATCGTCGATTTTGTTTTCGGCGGCGATGATTATGTGAAAAAACTGCATGATGTCCAAGAGGAAATTGGTCCCCATACAATATGTTTTGCCTTCCGCTTTGACAGCGGCGTCCACTATTTCTCGCGCTCTAATGCGGAGCCGAAAACGGTGCGGCGCTGCGATGAGCATTATCGTCCCCTAACCGGCGGCAGCCTCTCAATCGATGAATATCGGGGATTCTTGCAGACGCATTACGGAATGAATCTGCCCGGGCTGACCTTTCGCGAAGCCGTAGGCCGTTCTATGCGCGTTTATAAGCGGGACACCCTTGACGAAGAGCATCCTGTACACAACGCGTCCAAGGAAAAAGACGAAGACGCCGTCAACAGCCTGTTGAAACTTTTTAATTTATATGCCGGTCTTGAGGAGTACGCTGAACGCGCCAAGGAAGCGAGCCGGCAAAAAAACGTCTTTACTCAGGCGCGGAGCTTAGAGTTTATTCCGGCGGTAACTAAAAAAACAGAGTATGACAACAACGAGACCCGCATATCCGAACTTACGGCGCAATGCGGGGAATTAAGCCGTAAAGCTTCCGCTAATCTCTTAGATTTAGAGTCTTTTCAGGCCGAGCGGTTAGCCTCTCTGAAAGGCGATCTTTCGCTTCTGAACCGCCAGCGCACGCGGCTGCTTGCGCAGCGGCAGGCGATGGAAACCGACCGCAATTGGGGTAAATCTCCGGGTCAATCTCCGGATGAAGCGCAGTTTAAAAGACTGCTGGAATTTTTTCCCGAGGTCAATCTGCGGCATATAAAAGCCATTGAAAACTTTCACCGCCAACTGGCCGAGATACTGCAGCATGAATTTTCCGAGGCCGAGGAGACTATTCGGGCGGCTCTGGCGCTCACCGATGAAAAAATTGCCCGGCTGGAAGCGGAAATAAGCCGAATACCATGTCAAAAAAGTCTTTCTAAAGCGGTGCTGGATCGCTATGCCGTCCTGGACAGAGAAATACATGAGCTTAGCCAAGCCAATCAGAATTACCTTAAATTTCAGGAATTGGATAAAACCGCTAAAAAGTGCCGCGAGGAATTGAACAAGCAGAGAAGCGGGCGGCTCAGCAATTTGCAGAAGAAGCTGAACGGGGAAATGGCCCGAATTAACGAGCTAATTTCCGAGGGGCGCAAGACGGCTCCGCATATCGAGCTGAAGGACAAAACTTATGTGTTTGACACGCCTAAAGACAGCGGCACGGGCACGCAGTATAAAGGCTTGGTCGTCTTTGATTTGGCTCTGCTGAATTTGACCTGCCTGCCGGTGATCGCTCACGATTCCGTCGTCCTCAAAAATATCGAGGACAGCGCTGTTGAGAAAATCCTGGAATTGTACGCCGCCTCTCCCAAACAGGTGTTTATCGCCTTAGATAAGCGCAGTTCCTATACGCCTGCGGCCAAAATGATTTTGCGGGATACCAAAGTGCTGCAGTTAGGCGAGGAAGCAGGGGCTTTGTTTGGGCGCGCCTGGAATACCGTTGATAATAAGAATTCTTAGCGCGGAATATCACACCGTTATCTGCGCCGTTCAGCTTCCAGCATAACCACCGCATTGAACGGAGCCAGAGCGAGTGTTTTTCCCGCCGTCTCGTCGCGCCGTTCGGGCTTTTCCGTATCCAGAATGATCCGCCACTCCGCCCAGCTCTTGGGCTTGGGCAGCACAAAGGACTGAGGCCTTCTGTTATTGCTGAAGATGAGCAAAAAGGAATTGTCGCGCTGGGGCAGGCCGCGTTCATCCAGCGACCCCTCCAAATAATCTCCGGCGATGTACATGCCTAGGCAGAGACATCTGCCGTTCCAGTCGTCGTTTTCCATCTCCAGGCCGTTTTCGTTGTACCAGATCACGTCCTTGACCCCAGTAAACTGCTCTTCGCCTTTGAAAAATGTGGTGCGCCTGAAGGCGGGGTGTTCCCGGCGCAAAGCGATGACGCGGCGCACGAATTCCCAAAGCTGTTCCTGTTCGTCTGTCCAGTCCCAATGCAGATAGGAAATAGCGCTGTCTTGGCAGTAAGCGTTGTTGTTGCCCTGCTGAGAGCGGCCGAATTCGTCTCCGGCGGTGAGCATGGGCACGCCTTGGGATAACAGCAAGGTCAGGAGCATGTTGCGCTGCTGGCGCAGACGCAGAGCACGCACTTTGGGGCTGGCGCTGGGGCCTTCTTCTCCGCAGTTCCAATTCAGGTTGTTATCGTTGCCGTCGCGGTTGTTTTCCCCGTTGTCCCAGTTCTGCTTGCGCTCGTAAGTGACCAGATCGGCTAAGGTAAAACCATCGTGGGCGGTGACGAAATTAATGCTGGCTAAAGGCGAGCGCCTGTAAAAAGAGTCGCTGGAGCCGCTTATTTTGCTGGCGAGTCTGCCCAGCAGGCCGCTGTCGCCTCTCCAATAGCAACGTATGGTGTCGCGCCAGCTGTCATTCCATTCGCTCCAGCCCTGAGGAAAATTGCCCAGCTGATAGCCGCCGTAACCGCAGTCCCAAGGCTCGGCTATAAGTTTGACAGTGTTGAGCACAGGGTCCTGGGCTATGGCGTCTAAAAGGCTGCAATGACTGTCGAAATGGTGATCGAATCCGGTGCGGGCGATGGTAGTGGCCAAATCGAAGCGGAAACCGTCGGCGTGCATGTATTCCACCCAGTAGCGCAGACTGTCGGTGACCAGCTGCATGACTTTGGGCTGACGGGTGTCCAGGCTGTTGCCGCAGCCCGTGGTGTTGATGTAGCTGCCCGGATCATTGCCTTCCACTCTGTAGTAGGTGTAATTGTCCAGCCCTCTAAAAGAGATGGTGGGGCCGAATTCTCCCTGTTCGGCGGTATGGTTGTAAACGACGTCGAGGATGACTTCTATACCCGCGCTGTGCAGAGAACGCACCATCTCCTGAAATTCGCGCACGGGGTTGCTGCTGTATGCGAAACGGGGATCGGGAGTGAAAAAGCCAATAGTGTTGTATCCCCAATAATTGCTTAATCCCATTTGGGTAAGGCGCGGCTCGCTCATGCTCAGCTGTACGGGCAGCAGCTCAACGGCGGTGACTCCCAGCTTTTTCAGATAAGCTACAGAAGCCGCATGGCCCAGGCCGGCGTAAGTCCCGCGCAGGGCTGGGGGCACGTCTAAAAGCTCCTGAGTGAATCCTTTAACGTGCAGCTCGTAGATTATGGAGTTCTGCAGCGGTGTCTGAGGGCGGTCCTTTTTATCCCAGGGAAAGTTGGGATCGATGACTACCGACTTCGGCATATAATTAGCGCTGTTGCGGTCGTCGCGCACCGGGCCTTGAGGCGCAACCGCTCTATATTCGCCGCTGCCGCCTGGTATAGCCCCCTGAAAGCGGGGAGCGGGGTTGGCCAGGCGGTAGCCGTTAAAGGATTCGTGCCAGCGGCAGGGGCCAGTCACCATTTTGGCATAGGGGTCAAGCAGCAGTTTGCTGGGATTGAAATGGTGGCCCTCTTCTGGTTCGTAAGGGCCGTGGGCGCGGAAGCCGTAGCGCAGACCGGGGCGGGCCTCCGATAAAAAACAATGCCAGACCCCATTATCGTTCCAGCGCAGATTGATGCGGCTAACTTCCCGTTCCTTTTCGTCGAAAAGGCACAGCTGAACTAAAGTTGCATACTCGGAATAGACGGCAAAATTGACGCCATCGCCAGTCCAGGTGGCACCGAGGGGGTAGGGTTTGCCGGGTAATATGGCCGTAGGGATCAGCATATTCTTAACTTTCTAAGGAAATTAAAGAGTTAATTCTGTTTGCTAACCGCCGCCGTGTTCCCTTCTGAAAATGTCAGAGTACATAGGCTGGAACGCATCTCGCAGAGTGTTCCGCTCCTTTAATTGCGCCTTTAATTGGGGGCCGATATTCCAAGCTCCATCCTGAGCACTTCGTATTCATTGTATAGATCGCGCAGATTGTCCAGATCGAGGATGCGTTTCTGAGCGTCATTTTTGCTTTTTTGAGCTTGTTCCTTAAATGGAAGCTGCGCTTCATCTATGATCTGGCTGAGCACTTTTTCGGCTTCAAGGCGGATCTTTTCACCAAGGCCTTCCGCCAAATATTGGCAGCGCTGCTGAAGTTCTTGTCTAGCCTGCAGCTGAGCTTGGGCGACGCGTCTGTTATGCTCGTTTTCGGCTCTGACGCGGGCTTCCTCTCTGCTGCTGCCGCCGCCAAACAGAGATTTGAATAGGCAAACTCCGAACACAAGAGGCGCAGCTATGGTGGAAAGGCCTCCGAGCACGGGGGCTAAGACGGTTCCGGACAGGGCAGCACCTATGGAGGATTTGGCCAGGCCCGCAGCTATCGTTTCGGCGATGGGGGCCAGGATGGCTCCCTGAACTATGCCGCTGCCTAAGCTGGAAGACTCGTCTAGGCCGTATTTGCCCATATCTTCTTTTGATAGCGCGGGTTTTTGGCCGAGCATTTGCTGAAGTTTAGCAATAGCTGCCAAGGTGCTATTTAGATCATCGCGATCGGCAGGGGAATCTGAACTGCTGCCGCCAGCGCTGCCGAGAGGAGAAACTTTCATATCAGCGTGCAGAGAAACTTGAATTTTCTCTATTTTTGCGGCCATGTTGTCGGTGGTTATGCGCAGGCTGTCCACAAAATCGTGGAATATTATCTGCATTTGCCCTTGTACGTCCTGGCAAAAATCCTGCTGTTTCTCGCTGACGATTCGGTTGATAGCTTCCTGGCTCTCCTCGCGGTGCGCCCAGACCAGATCGGGAAGTTCCTTGCCCAGACGGCTGGCGCGGCGCTCGATATAAGCGGCGATGTTTTCTCGGACCTCTTTTCTTTGGGCATGCAGACGCTCTAGGAATTCGTTGAGAACCTGCACGCTGCTGCTGTTCTCGGCCTTCTCCAGCGTTTTGATGATCTTGTCGAGATGCCGTTCTATCTCCAAAACCGTGCGCTGCAGATTTTGCAGGGTGGGCATACGCTTGAGTTCGGATAAGACGATATTTTCCAGCTCTTTTATGTTGCTCAACTTAATCATAGCATTTTTAGCTTCTAAACGGCCCTTTCTGGCCCGTTTGGCGTTGACGGCCACGATTACATAGTCTTTATCCTGCAGGCCGACAGCCCGGCAGTTGTCGCCTATTTTGCGCTTTACTTCGCTAAGGTCCTGGGCATCTGTGAGCTGTTCGTCCGTGAGCTGATCGTACCCCTTGCTGGGGTCGCTGAGCTTGCCTTCTTTATCGTTGAGGACGATGATAATTTTTTTGCCCCGGTCGGCGATATTTTTTAAGCGCCGGTAGTTGTCTTGATATTCGTGTGAGCCTTCGGCGGAAATTACGAACAGCACGACGTCCGCTTGTTCCAGATGTTCTTCCGTGACCTTTTCGTGCTCGATGGGAGCATCGACTCCCGGCGTGTCCACGATGCGGTAGCCGTTCCATTCGTAGCAGTAGATCTTATCGGTGGTGGGGATATCGTCGACTTTAGCGCGATCGCTGCCCAAAAGTTCGTTTAAAATGCTGCTTTTGCCGGCGTTGTATATACCGTAGAGCATTATTTCCGGCTTGGCATCGCTGACCTTTTCGTATAGCGCGTCTATGCCCTGCAGTTCGTTTTTTATCGTTTGGGTTTGTTGGTAGGGCTGAAGTATAGCGGCCAATTTGCTGCGTATGTCCTGCAAATCGGCTTGGTAATTTTTTAGAGCTGAATTATCCATCTACGTGTTTCCTTTTTATACACGGCAAGTAATAAGAACTATCTCTCTGCAAAAATCATAAGGTGACTTTTGCAGAGAGATAATCATCCAATCTGCGGCATTATAATCCGCTCTTTACACTTCACCAGCTGTTTCCGCGAATTTTAAACCTGCAAGCTCTTTTTGCAGCTGTTTTAAGGCTTTGCTCATGGTTAAAATGTAATTTTCCTGCGGTTTAAAGTAGGATTCGCGCAGTTCCTGCATGGCTTGCTGTACGATAGAGTGAGCCTGCTGTTCTATCTGGGGCAGCAGTTCATCGATCATTTCCTCGACATTAGTGCCCAGATCGATGACTTCTTTTCGCATGCGCGTACTGCTGTAGCGTTCGTGGTATGTAAAACCCAACCAACTGCCGACGTGCTCTAACAGATTTCTGGGATCGCGTTCCCGCAGTCCGGTAAATGAGTAGGCGACACTTATGGTTTTAGTTTTGTGCTGAAGCCCTGCGGTTTTCAGCTCCAGTTGGAAAGAATTTAGCTCTTGAGCTTTGAAGTCGACGATAATCCTGCTTATGGCGTCGCTAATCTTCGTCTGCATGACCCGATAGAGAATCTGGGAGATGCGGCGTGTCACTTCGGCACCGTCCAGCGCCGAATTATCATCCTTAACGGATTTGGCCCACGAACGCGCTTCCTGGAGAAATTCGCGCCGCACGGCGCTCTTTATATCCAATACCAGCAGCGTGGTTTCGTTATCCATAGCCTTTTGCGTGTCGGCTATGGCGGCGCTCACGCTGTTGAGGCTCTTTTGCAGAAAAGTTATGCCGGTGTCTCCGTCTCTGACTTCCCGTCCCAGAATTTCATCTACGAAGGCGTTGAAGGCGCGGCGCGGGCGTTTTTCCTTTAACCTGGCGGCATCGCCGGCGGCTTTGTCGCTGAGGATTTGCATGAGCTTATCCAGCTGGCTGGCTCGATAGAGCTGCTCATCGCCCTTTTCTATGCCTTGTTTGGCCAGCAGGGTGGAGACGCTGAGGGCCTGGCAATGCTCTTCTTTTATAGGATAGGCGGCCAGAGCGCGCTGGCGCATATCGTCTTCCTGTTTTTGGCGGTCGGCGGGATTCTTCGGAACGCGTTTTCGGATTAAATTGCCTGCTTCATCGACGTCCTCTTCTACGGTGTCCGAGCGCGTGATAACGATGACGGCCTCCTGGCCTTCTCGCGATAGTCTTTCCATGTAGCGCATATCTTCCTGAAGCCCGGGCTGGCCGGAATTGATCAGGAATATGCACATATCTGCGTAGGGGATGTATTCGTCCACCATCTCATCCATGGAGCGTTTATCGCCGTCTTTTCCCAAAGCTCCCGTTCCCGGGGAATCCACCCAGCACAGGCCGGATAGGGTAAAGGACTGAATGGATCCCGTCGTGTCCGTCACGCCTTCGGCGAACCACTTCTCTCCCGCTTCATCGCGCACAATACCGCCGCTTTCACGCCCGTTCTCTTCCGTCTGAAAATCGGGCAAGGGTATGTGCTTATAGGCGTTGTCGAAAGCGGCCCGGCGAAACTCCCGCCCGCCGAAGAAATTGCCCAGGGTGCTTTTGCCGGATTTGACCGCGCCGAAGATCATGACCACGAGATATTTCTCGTACTTGTGCATGAACTGTCTGCCCTTGCGATCGGCCTCCACTTTATTCAGCCAGCTTTGCAGGGCTGTATTCTTGGCGGAAAGGCTGGCTTGTAAAGCTATATCTACGCCGTTGGCTTCTGCCTTGGGGGCGGTAAACTGTTCGGCTAAAGCGGTGCCCTGCTTTTCGAAAGCGGACAGCAGGGCTGCCAGCTTTTCACTTCTGGTGTCCAAATCTCGGGAAAAATTGGCCAGATTGGCCTGTATTTGGTCGATGCTGCGCAAAAACGCGGAGACACCCTGCGCCATGTATGCTGCTGACATAAATTACCTCTGCTCTATTTAATTGGTTTATTTACGTCATAGCCTTTGATAGCCGCAATAACACTGTCAATTTGCTGGACCTTGGTCCGGAGAGCGGATTTTTCCGCTTCGGCTTTTTGCGAGGCGTCATCTGCGATAGCGCGCTGCAGGGCGGCGGCTGATTCCAGACTTGAATTGCTGGGCCGACTGTTTTTTGCTATTTGTTCGCTGATATTGTTATGCAGCTGCTGAAGTTCTTTTACATGCGGAAGCTCGCCGGCTCCTATGGAGTCAAACTCTTTAAGGCCGTCGCTTAAGCAGGTCTCGGCAGCGCGTATGTGGGACCACATCTCATCTAGATAACACTTTTGTTTTTCTTGGTATCTTTCCAGCTGTCGTCTTGCTTGTTCGCATTCTCCATCCAGTCTTTTGTATTTTTCCCAATAGCTCTTTGATTTCAATTGACGAAATATGCTATCGCTATAATCATATTCTTCACTTTTTTCCAACGCTCGGTCTCTGGCTTCTTTCTTTGCCTCAACTTTGTCTTGCCATCTGTCAATTTCATAATCTTGCTCACTAGCTTTACTGGCAGCTCTTTCTATTGAAGGTATCAGATCTTTTATGCTGCTGAAACCGCCGGCCCGTTCCCGAACCCTGACAACCCAGTCATTCCATTTCTCTTCCTCTTTGGCGATTTGAGATGCTTCGGATTCGCGTTCTGCCTGAACCGCTTTCAGCGTCTCCTCTTTGGCCTTGGCAAAGCGCTGCTGAGCCAAATCGCTTTGCTCTTTTCTGTAGGTGCCGAGGTGGCTATTAATGAACCCTTTGAGCTCCTGAACGCCGCTCAGCTCCATCAGTTTGCTGTTTTGCTTTTCCACGCCTTTGCTGTAGCGCGTATTCGAGACGCAGAAAACGGGGAACCCCTCGCGCCCGCAAGCCTTTTTAATGTTTTCCAGACTGGCTTTCTCGATCTTTTGCATCTGGGCCTGATCTGCTTCTTCAGCGCTGTATTCGTCAATGCTGGTCAGCACTAGTATAAAATGCTTCCAGAAATAATCGGGAGAAGCGGATTCTTTTTCCATGCGCTGAATATTGCGAATTTCTTCACCTTCTACGGCCCCGGTTTTAACGCTGTGCACGAATACGATCAGATTGGCCCGCTTATAAGCCTTAAAAGCCGCAGTATCGTCGCTTTGGTCCGCATCGAGTCCCGGGGTGTCGATGAGAATAACATCCCTGTCAAAGGCGGCCTCCTGCTGCTCCCGAGTGGTGCGTATGTCCTCTACGGCGAAAACGGGCTTGCCCAGCAAGGAGTTAAATAAACTGCTCTTGCCGTGATTCATTCGCCCCGCATTGATGATGTGAAGTTTTTTACTGTCCTGTAAAATGGCTTGCCGCTGTTTCTCGAGCAAACCAACCCAATCTTTATTCAATTCGCTTCTTCTCCGTCTAATATGGATTATTGGCCAATGTCATTTGCATATAAACAAGTAGATATGTCTCTGCTAAGTTTTGGCTTCTTCTATTGTAACAAATTGTTTTTTTTTTTTTTGCCAAAGTGTAAATTAAGTGCCATAAAAAGTTAAAATTTGCCAAGGAGTATAATAATCAGCAATTAAGTATTATGTAGGACAGATTCTGTCATGGTAATGTTCAAATCTACTTTTGCCGCGTTTTGCGACCCGTTAATGTTTGCATCGTTTTCCATGTCCTGGCGCTGCGGCAGTTCTGCAAGCGTAGCATCTGAGCGTAGCGAAGCAGCGTAGCGAGCAGAAGCTGACGCAAAAAGCCAGGCGCTTGAGGCCTAAAGGCCAGCAGTTCCGCAAAAGGCACCTCTAAGCTATGCGAAGTTCGCGCCGGCGCGGAAGCATTAAGCTAGGTGTTTTCCATCGCTGTAGATAATATTATGACGCATAGCCCAGGTGGCTCATGACGGCGCGGCCGAGCGCCTCTAGATGGCTGCTGTGAAAATTGCTATAAAAATGAAAGTGCGCTTTGAAAAGGCGCTTGAGGAGATAGGATTTGCAAAAAAACGAAATCTGGAAAATATATGGCACCGATTATAAGGAGATGACCTTCCGCCTCTTAGAGGCTGCGCAGCTGGCGGATCACCTTCCGCCGCAGGCGTGGACCATCGGCATTAAACCCAACTTGGTCTCTCCTTCAGAAGCTTCTTGGGGGGCTACGACGCACCCGCAGATTGTGGAAGGCATTGTGGAATACTTGCGCGCGCATGGCAGTTATCGCCCAGTTATTTTAGAGGGATCTTGGGTGGGCGATCGCACCGAGAATGCTTTTGCAGTGTGTGGCTACAAGGAATTGGCGGAGCGTTTGGGTCTGGAACTCTGGGATATGCAGAAGGATACCTATCATACTCGGGATTGCGCGGGCATGAATTTGGCTGTCTGCGATAAGGTTTCTCAGCTCGATTTTTTAATAAATGTGCCAGTGCTTAAGGGCCATTGCCAGACCAAGGTTACCTGTGCGCTGAAGAATCTGAAAGGACTGATTCCCAACAAAGAAAAACGCCGTTTTCATGCGCTGGGACTGCACGATCCCATCGCGCACCTGGCAGCGGGCATCCGTCAGGACTTTATAGTAGTCGATCACATCTGCGGCGATTTGGATTTTGAAGATGGCGGTCATCCCGTGGTGCGCAACTGTATTATGGCCGCTTTGGACCCGGTACTGACGGACGCTTATGCCTGCAGTTTGCTGCACTATGAGACGGCGGAAGTTCCTTACATCATCAAAGCGGAAAAACTGGGGGTCGGCAGCGCCGATTTGAGCCGCCTGCAGCTGCGTTTCTGCGGCGCTGAAGAGCGCGAAGAACTGCCGCGCAGCGATAAGGTCGTCGAGCTCAATGACGTGGTGCAGGAGGTGGAATCCTGCAGCGCCTGTTACGGATATCTTCTGCCCGCTTTGGATATGCTGCGCGAAGAGGGACTGCTGGACAGCCTGAAAGCCAAGCTGCCGGGCAGAATCTGTATCGGGCAGGGATTTCGCGGCCAGAAGGGCAGCTTAGGCATAGGTAACTGTACGCGGAATTTCGATTTTTCGGTGCCTGGCTGCCCTCCTACCGAAATGGAAATATACCGGGCTTTGAAAGAGTATATAAACGGCTAGATTAGAGCCTGATAAGAACTGGAAGCGACGCTCCCTGCAGAGGCAGGGCGCTTCGCTTCGAAAATGCCGGATAGTATGCTCGCTTAGGGCATAAGAAAAGCCTCCCAACAGAGGAACGGCGGAGATGAGAAGCGCGTCTTGCGGCTATGAGCTGAGGCTGAAAGCCAGACGCTGCTTCGCTTGCTGCCGGTTGTGGAGGCTAGGCTGACAGTATGAGTAATAAGCTTAGTGCTGTACGGTGCTGACGCGGCTGTCGGGGGTGTCCGTCCAGGGAGAACCGGCCTTAAAGGCGTCCATGAACAGCTCTTGGCTGGAGCAGATGGTCTTCTTAATGGATGCGTCGGCGAAGCGGCTCTTGCGCATCATGGAAATGGTCGTGCCCACGGTGTACTCGCGGTCAGGATCGAACTTGCTGCCATCGGCCATGGTCACGTCGGTGATGCGGTGACCGCTGGGCAGCGAAGGATCGTAGGTGTAGGTGAAACCAGCAGGAGTCGCCGGGCCGCGGCCGCCATCCTGGACGCGCTCTTCCATCTCTTCCAGCAGAGCGCTGCCCTTAACCCGCATGACGCAGGTGTCTTCTTCGGTGTGGGGGAAGGCGGAGAACAGCTGCGAGTAAGTCACTTCGCCGGCGGGGACGTGGCCGCGCAGGTTGCGGGCGCTGACCAGCGCAATCTCGGCGCCTTCTTCTTTGGTGCGGGCAAAGACCGAATCCGCGTGTATCTGATTTAACATACTGGCCCCGGTGTGGGAGAAGTGAATGTCCTCTTCGGCGACCCCCATGACCTGATTGCCGATAGAGGCCACGGAGTCGATAGAGCGGGCTACGATGTCAGCTACTTCAGGGTCAGGTTCGACTGAGCTGTCTACGGGGATGAGGCGGGCATCGGCGCTGACGATCTTGCGGGAACCCATGTCGAAGTCGAGGTCGACTTCACCGACGAACTGTCCCTTAGTTCCGGCCTGCACGATTAAAGTGCTGCCTTCGTAATGGCCTTCGGGAAGCTCGGTGTGGCTGTGGCCGCCCACGATGACGTCTAACTCAGGGTAAGCCTGGGCGATTTTTTTGTCATCTTCGAAGCCCACGTGAGAGACTACCATGAGGAGATCGCAGCCGGCTTCTTTTAGTTTGGGCAGGTACTCGCCCACGGTCGCGACGGGATCTTTAAACTCCAAGCCTTCGAGCTTTTCGGAAGAAACATAGCGGTGCATGTTCTGCACGTCGACGCCGATCATACCTACTTTAACGCCGTTGATCTCTCTAATCATGACAGGCTGGCCCAAAGTAGAACCGTCGGCGGTGTTGACAATATTGGCATTGAGCACGGGAGCGTTAGTGTCGGTCAGCATTTGCTGCAGGGCTTCCTGGCCCCAGGCAAAATCGTGGTTGCCGGGCTCAACTGCATCAAAACCGATGCTGCTCATAGCTTCGGCCACAACGCCGCCTTTGGTCAGATAGGCGACCATGCTGCCTTCGGCCAAGTCCCCAGCATTAAGGGTCAGCGTGGCATCGGGCATCTCGGCTTTTTCCTGTCTGAAGACCGTGGCGGCTTTAGCTAAACCGCCGTTGCCCTTGCTGTCGGCTTCAACGGCGCCGTGAATGTCGTTGATGTGGAGAATACGCAAAGAACGCACATCGCTTTGAGGCTGGGCTTCGCCGCTGCCTAAGGAAATCTGATCGCCGGGTACGCTGACTTCTTCCTGCACTTCTTTGGCCTGAGGGGCGGCTGCAGGGCGGATTGCCATATTGCTACTGCTGATGGTCGCTGCTGAAAACTGCTGAATCTCCATGTCTTTGCCTTTCGCTGGATATAAATATCAATTTTGTTTAATATTCTAACATTAATTTTTAGCTGATATATTATAAAAACGTTACAAAATAGACTAAGGTTATTAACTAAGCTGTCTGGCGCAGGACTGTCGCTGCGCGCACTGCGCTTGCTTTGCAAGGTTCGAATTCGTACGCAGCGGGAATTGTATTCCGTGATTCTATCAATGCTGGGACGGTATTTGCTGCGCTTTATTATATTAAGTCCATTTTTGCCAGCGACAATCAGAATGACATAATCTGTTAATCTGTGCGTATATAATTATCCAGACAATGCAGCAGGAGGGCCCCCAGTTTTTCCGGACTGGAGGCCCTCCTGCACAGGCGTGGACTTAGTTGAGCATATTGGGATCGTTGGAAGGGGAGATAGCGGGCCGTCCTTCCAGGTTTAAGATATTTCGCACAACAACATATCTGCGGTGAGGCAAAACGGCTAACGGTCTTTGCCTAGGGCATAATTTAAAACGCCGTCTACGCCTACTTTTCTTTCCAAATCGATGTAATCTTGCAGACCTTTGCTGTAATCATCGTATATATTGCCCAATGATTGTTTGATTTGATCCTCGCGGCCCAGGCCCTTATTGACCTTGTAAGCGACCCATTCACAAAAGCCTTCTCTTTGGCGGCCAGTAAACTTAGTTGTGTCGCAGTTAGCATTTTGCCAAACATGTCCTAATTCGTGGCATATAACGGAAACTGCAAATTTTGGATGCAGACCTCCCAGAATGTAGACATCAAAGTCAATACAGAATTTGCCGTTGGCTACAGCGACAACGGTATTGTTGCGGCGCAGATATTGACTCTCCGTAACTCCTTTAACGTCTTTGTAAGGAGATATCAAATTGATAGTATTCTGATCGACAATAAAGGGTTCAATTTTTAGACCGGAAAAGCTGATTTTGGGACTGACATGGCGCGCGATGAGTCTCTGAGATTCAGCGACATACGGACGCAGTTGATCCACGGAAACTATTGAAGCTAACGTATTTATGTCAACCTGGCTGCCCGCGGCATTACTGGTATTAGCATTACCGGAACCGGCAGTTTGTCCGGCGGTTTGTCCAGCTGCCTGCTGGGTGGCTGTCGGAAGGGAAGTCCTGCCTGAATGAATACCGCAAAGTTTGCGTCCATCGGTAAGCTGTACGCCTTTTTTAAAGGGCGAACCACACACGCTGCAGCGTGGAAAATTAGATTTTAAGCAGCTTTCACAGGCGACGATTCCATCTGCAAACTTAGCATATGAGCCCATTATTTTCCTGCCGCAGCAAGTGCAGATAGGCGCGCTGGCCACAGCGCTGGCCACAGCGCAGGGTTCACAGACAAGGCTGCCGTTTTTTAATTCGAAAAATCTGCCAGTAAGCGTTTTGCCGCATTTGGAACATTTAGGCTGGTGATTCTGGTGATAATACTTATTGCCCAGCTGAAGGTAATTACCTTGAATCGGCTGTTTGCATACTGCGCAGACGATGCGATTTTGAGCGCCCGCATCGCAGGTCATTCCCAAAAATATCCCTGCAAAGCACAGAGCGACTATTAAGCATAATTCTGTTCTTGTTTTCATTGATTTTATCATGAAGTCTAATGCTCTTTTCTGTCTGCTTACAGCACTGTCCGCCTACAGCAGGATTTTGTGCTAAGCCTTTCTTTTTCACTTCCGGTTTACCTGCCCATTAAAAGAGCTAGTCGATTTACTTCTCTCTAGATAGTCCAATGTCGTTAACTTAAGGTTCAACGACATTGGAAATGTTGACTAATATACAATTATCGTCATGTTCATGCTTGTATGTAAGCTAGAGCATAACACAAGCTAAACCTCGATTCCCCGACAGTCTTGGGCACTCCCTCTGTCGCAGCCGCGACATCTCCCCCTCCCATCCTTTAGGGGGAGTCAGATAGTTTCGCAAGTTAGCTAATTACTAACTTAACGGGACTGCTAGAAAGTCAAGTGTTTTTTCATGAAAATCAAGTTTTTTCATGCTTATACCCCATAATGAAAGAGTAGCAGCGCAATAAAAAACGGCCACGCCGGAACGAGTTCCGAGCCTGGCCGCTTTTTATCTTAAGGGTTGATTCAGACCGCCATTATTTGTTGTTCTTGCGGTTTTCCATAGCCTTTTTAATGATGGGCTGGAGCAGGTCTTCCAGGTGAGCGCCTTCTTTTTCCTTCAGATCGTAGCGAATGCGGGTGTTAGGCTGCTTGATCTCGATGAAGGCCGCCAAATCGATAGGGGTGCCGACTACGACGGTGTCCACATCGGCATTGGCGATGGTTTCCTGCAGCTCGTGGCACTGCTTGGCAGAGTAGCCCATGGCGGGGAGGATGGGGCCAAGGTGTTTCCACTTGGCGAAGGTGTCCTTTAGGGAACCAACCGCGAAGGGGCGAGGATCGACGATCTCGGCAGCGCCATACTTCTCGGCGGCTTTCATACCGGCACCGTAGGGCATCTCGCCGTGGGTGAGGGTGGGGCCGTCTTCGATGACCAGAACGCGTTTGCCCTTAATGATCTCGGGCTTGTCGGCGGTCATGGGGGACTCGGCGTAAATCAGTTTGGCCTTGGGATTGATGGCCTGGCAGTTCTCAGCTACGGCTTTAACGTTGGCGGGGTCGGCGGTATCGATCTTGTTGATGATGATCGCGTCGGCGCAGCGCACGTTTACTTCACCGGGATAGTAGAGGCTCTCGTGGCCGGGGCGGTGAGGATCGGCCAAGGTGATGTACAGGTCGGCCTTGTAGAAGGAGAAGTCGTTGTTGCCGCCGTCCCAGAGCAGAACGTCGATGCCGGGTTCGGCTTCCACAGCGTGCATGATGGCTTCGTAATCTACGCCGGCGAAGACCACGGTGTCATTCTCGATATGGGGAGCGTACTCTTCGCGCTCCTCAATGGTGCACTCGTGCTTATCCAGGTCGGCCATAGTGGCGAAGCGCTGCACGGCCTGCTTGGCCAAGTCGCCGTAAGGCATGGGGTGACGCACGGCGGCTACGCGCAGGCCGGCTTTTTTGAGAATATCTACCACGCTGCGGGTGGTCTGACTCTTGCCTACACCAGTGCGCACGGCACAGATGGCCACGACGGGCAGCTTGGATTTGAGAGCGCTGTCCTTGGGACCGATGAGTCTGAAGTCGGGACCGTCAGCCAAAACCCTAGAAGCTTTGTGCATTAAGTTGTTGTGGTGCGTGTCGGAATAAGCGAACACCACCTGATCGACATTGAATTTAGCGATGAGGTCGTCGAGCTCGTCCTCAGAGTAGATGGGAATGCCCTCGGGATAGAGGTCCTCGCCGGCTAAGCAGGCGGGATATAAACGTCCCTCAATGTCGGGAATTTGCGTAGCAGTAAAAGCAACTACTTTGTAGTTGGGGTTGTGACGGAAACAAGTGTTGAAATTGTGGAAGTCGCGACCTGCGGCTCCCATAATGATAACGCGGATTGGCTCAGCCATTCTTCTGCCACCTCTAGGGAATAATATAGAAAGCTCCTGCCGGGTCATGCCGGCAAGGCTTTCGCTGTGGGGGGAATGCACAGCACGCACTCCAAATAAATGTTAATTTATCTTTAGGTTTCTTCGGTAGCTTGTAATTAAGTCCTTTTCTGGGCCATGTCATTTCAAGGATCTTGGAAATTTTGCCTCATATTTTGAGCTGGGCGACCACTCCGGCGCGGAACCCGGCGCGGGCGCTAAGCTGTCCGCGAAACACTAACCCAACGGCATAAACGGCATTGGTTTATGTTTAAGATGAGCTAATCGCATGTTAAACGTTTGTAACGACGGCAGTGCGCCGTCTGTTTTTACAATTTTTTCTTAAATCATGGACGATTTTTCTTAAGAAAAGCTTTATTTCGTAAGCAAAATAATGTATAAATAGATTAAAATTTATTAGGTTTATCTTTGGGTATGGAGGGGTTATGGACGGCGTAAATTTTAATGCCAATAATATTAATTCTTTTTATACTGCTCAGCTGAACAACGCCAAAAAGATATTTGAGAGTTTCAGCGTTAATGGGCAGGAGACTGCGCAGACTTCGGTCTTTAATAACGACGGCGCTACGCTCTCTTTGGGAGCAAAGTCGGGTATTGGCCTTGCTCAGCCTTGCTACGGCGTCTTTACTCAGCCTCATATTCAGCCTGGCGATGGCGGCGGCTGCGGTGGCGGCGTTGAAGTTGGCCCTCGCCTCATGTACGGTGTCTTTACTCCCGATCCGATCAAGATCGAACCCGGCGATGGCAGCATTGGCCGTCCCGGCGGTGAGGTCGGCCGCATGATGTACGGCGTCTTTACTCCCGATCCGATCAAGCCTGAACCCGGCGATGGCAGCATTGGCCGTCCCGGCGGTGAGGTCGGCCGCATGATGTACGGCGTCTTTACTCCCGATCCTATTAAACCCGAACCCGGCGACGGCGGAAAGATTCAGGACCCTGGCGTCAGCGTGTGTATGTACGGCGTCTTCGCTCCCGGTGGCTGCACCACTCCTGTCCAGCAGCCTAAGCAGCCCGAGCTTCCTCAGATGCCCGGCTTCGGTGTCACTCCTGGCCAGCCCGGCGCGGGCGGAACTGCTCAGCCGATTCAGCCTGATATGTCGGCTATTATGGAAATGACTAGAAAGAGCACCGAATCGATGCGCCAGATGTTCGGCATCTCTAATTCCGCCTCGAATAATATGGCGGCTATGGCCAACGATCAGACCAGCGATTATCAGAGCGCTGTGGCTTTGACGAAGCTGGCCCAGAGCGGCGGGCTGAATATCGACGATCTGCGCTCCAAGTATGAAAACGGTGAATTGTCCGGAATGACGGGCAAAATTGCCGAGCAGATCATAAACGGAACTTTCCCGGGAATCATGCCTCAGCAATAAATTCTCAGGTTTCTGCATATTTAAGCATAAAAGCCTTCGAAGCTGAAATTTCGGGGGCTTTTTGAATTAAGAAAGCCGCTTTAATTGCCTTTGGCCTGAAGGATAATGTTTAGTAATTAAGAATTTATTAGTTATGTAATTTCATACACTCTGGAGGTATGACTCATGGAAGCGCTGTGTCCTCTGATCCAAAAACCCTGTCTGCGCCAAGAATGTGCCTGGTACGCTGCTGGTATCAATGTCTGCGGTGTGGTGGCGTTGGGTATGCTCACTGAAAAAATTCACGATATGTCAACCGATGCTTATAAGATGTATGTAGCTCAGCCTGCATACGAAGAAGAGGACAACGCTGAAGAACAGTTCTAAAACTGTCTCTGCGCTTAGAGCGGGTGTATTAATCTTCTCATCAATCAGATTGCGGCCTGACATTGCAGTGTTGGGTATGATTATGAAAATTCCCATTCCTTTGGTTTGGGAATTTTCATATAGGCCATGTTTTTTGGAAACCGTTTTATATAACCGTGCAGTATGGGCCGTTAGTTTAAACAGTTAGATTAAAGATTTAGTGTCAGCGTGTGGTTGAAATACTTAAGTTAGCTTTTTAGATTAGCGTTTTAGGTTAGTATAGGAGCATCGAGGTATGGCAGTAACGATTAAGCCTGACAAACCCTATCATTGCGTATGGGAACTTACATTAAAATGCAATATGCGCTGCAAGCACTGCGGTTCTTATGCGGGCAAAGACCGCGATCATGAAATGTCCTTAGAGCAGATGCTGGATGTCGCCGATCAGCTGGCTGATTTAGGGCTGCGGCGGATAACCCTTTCTGGCGGAGAGCCTTTGCTGCGCGAAAACTGGGATGTTATTGCGCAGCGTTTGATCGAGCGCGGCGTGCGCGTGGGCATGATCAGCAATGGCTATTTCATGGTGGACAATATCGCTAAATTCGAGCGCCTCAAAAAACTTAAAGCTCCTGGCTGTTTGGAAATTGTGGCTATGTCCGTCGATGGTATGCGGGAAACTCACGATTCCTTCCGCCGTGTGCCCGGTTCTTGGGACCGCATCAAAGCCGGTTACGAGGCCCTGAATAAGATCGGCATTTATACAGCTGCAATTACCTCAATTTCCAACAACAATATTAAAGAACTCGATCAGATGCTGCAGCTGTTCCTGAAATGGAAAGTCAAAGCCTGGCAGATGCAGACTCTATTCGGCGGCGGGCGTATGCGCGAATTCCCGGAACTCATGCCCGGTCCCGAAGGCGTAGAGATCGTGGCCCGTTTTATCGCCCAGACCCGTTTGGATCGTTATCCTATTTTGGTATTTCCGGCCGACTGCGTGGGATTCTGCACGGAATTAGAATCGTTTATCAACGAGTGTCCTTGGCAGGGCTGTCAGGCGGGTTTGACTTCCTGCGGTATTGAAGCCAACGGCAACGTGAAGGGCTGTTTATCTCTCTGCCCCGAACTGCAGGAAGATAACCCCTTTGTTGAAGGCAATCTGCAGACTGAGAAGCTGGTAGATATTTGGAACAAGCCGGGAGCGTTCGCCTACAACCGCGAGTTTGAGCCCAGCAAAGCTGAAGGCTGCTGTTCCGGCTGCCGTCACTTGGAGAGATGCCGCTGTGGCTGTACGGCTCAGTCTTACTTCTCTTCCGGCACAGCTTATTGCGATCCTTACTGCATGTACGCTGAGCGGCGCCGCAAGGCGGGGGAGATGCGCTCTCAGGCTGAGGAGCTGCGCAAGAAATCTGCGGAACTGCTGAAACAGGCGGCCGAGTTGGACAAACAGGCGGTCAAGGTGGTGCATCCCGACCGTCCGTATCCGACGCGCATTGTGCGGGCTAAGATAGCCCGTCCGCGGGTGCAGACGCCTAAGGGTGAGAAAAAATAGCGGATATGCTTTTCCTGAAACTGGCATTTTGCGGTGAAATGCTGGTTAGCCTAAGAGATTATTCCGCTTATAAGGGAGCTTTCTTGTGGACGAATGTCTAGAGAAGGCTCCTTTTTCGTTGCGCTTGGGGCTGGGATTCTGCGGAGGTAATGTGACTCAGCTGTAATCTGATTATTTTTGCGTTAACATAAAAGAAGAACCTTTTCCTAATCAAGATAAAGGTTCTTCTTAAAAAATGGTGGACGAAAACGGACTCGAACCGCTGACCCCCTGCTTGTAAGGCAGATGCTCTAACCAACTGAGCTACTCGTCCAAATATTTATAGGAGCGCCTCCCCTCTGTCGCTTACGCCGAAGTAAGAGGCAGCCTAAGCAATACTCCTATAAATTTTTGCCGCCCGCAAAAGCAGGCGGCAGTTGTGGTAGCCCCGACGGGTTTCGAACCCGCGATCTCCGGCTTGAAAGGCCAGCGTCCTATACCACTAGACCACAGGGCCACATTATATATGCTGCTAACTGGTGGGCCCACCTGGATTTGAACCAGGGACCGATCGGTTATGAGCCGACTGCTCTGACCTCTGAGCTATAGGCCCGTTCGCGAGATGTATTATATCATGCCAAAGCAAAAAGTCAAGAGTAATTCTATTTTTTTGTTCTTTCCGTGAAATTATTGGCCTGCCCGATCTGTTGCTGAACAGCTGCGATCTAGGCAGGCAGCGGACGGGGCTGGGGACGCGTTAAATGACATTGATAAAAAGAGGAAATAAATGCTGACATTAGGAAGTCTAATATTTTGTAGTAATTTAATTTTTTGATGAAACAGATACTGTGCGAGGTTGAGCCGAAATAGTAATATGACGTCTTCAGAGGCATACCGCGAAAAGTTGGACAGTTTTGCTTCTCAGCAGAATACGCTACAAATGCGTCTCTTCTGGCTGATATTTTTAACTATCGAGGGCATGACGATAGCTTCAGCGCTGATGATGACGTTTGAGAATACGAGCTGGGTGGACATTGCTACGCGCTGGCTTTGTGTTGTGGCCTTTCTCGCGTTTATGCTGTCCGCGAAGCGCACTAAGCGTTATGAACAGAGTTATATGGCTATGTGCCTGCTGTTTAACTGTGTGCTTTTGCCGGTGAATTATTTCGCCAGCGGCGGTTTGAGCGGCGCTATACCTTTGCATTATTTAATAGGGCTGTTTATGTGCTCTTTCGTTATGAGCAGTAAACAGAAATTGTTTTCTTTTTTGACTTCGCTTACGGTGATGCTCGGGTCTGTCGTAGTGGGATTATTATGCCCGGAATATGTTAGGCCCACCAATAGTTTGACTGGCAGTGCCAATTTGATCTTTTCCCTGATAGTTGTCAGTTCGGCTTTAAATATGGTCACTTCTCTGGTGATGCGCGAGCACCGCAGCCACATTCGCAGAGAGATTAATAATGGCATCATCGATGTGCTGAGCACGGTTGTAGAATCGCGCAGCGCCGAAGCCGGCGATCACGTTATGCGCATAAAAGGGTACACGCGCCTTTTGTTGGAGCAGGTCAATGATGTTTACGGCATTAACTTAACGCTGGATGAAAAGGAAATAGTTTATTCTGCGTCAGCTATGCACGATGTGGGCAAAATCGCCATTCCCGACAGCGTTTTGCTTAAGCCGGGCCGTTTTACGCCCGAAGAATTTGAAATAATGAAAAAGCATACCATTTTTGGCTGCGATATTATCAGCTCGATGAAGGACATCCAGGACAAGCGGTATTATGAATACTGCTATAATATATGCAGATACCATCACGAGCGCTACGATGGCAAGGGGTATCCCGAGGGGCTGGTGGGAGATGAAATTCCTTTAATGGCCCAAATAGTCTCTTTGGCCGATGTCTATGATGCTTTGATCAATAGCCGCTGCTATAAAAAGGCTATAAGTTTAGATAAAGCTTACGAGATGATAGTCAACGGGGAATGCGGTGCCTTCTCTCCTAAACTTTTGGAGTGCTTTAGACGAGCCCGCAGCAAGATGGAGGAGTTTGCCAGAGAACCGTTTGTCAATCCTTTGGAAGCCAAAATGAATCAGCATATGCAAGCGAAGCTTGATAATAAGGAAAATACTGATTAATTCAATCTTTCTTGTGCTTATGGCTTTGCGGGTGCAGCAGCGGCGGCTTCTGGGGCTGTTTTCTGGGCTGTATCCTGAGCCGCCAGCATTTTTTCTTGATGCTCTTTGATGTAGCGAGTCCATTTTATATAGCCATAAGTGGTGTTGGTGAAGTAACCGGCTTTGAGCACCAGCAGAATATACTGTCCGGAAAGAATATTGATAATCGTTTCTAAGGTGGCGCTCAGATACCAGGCCAGCCACTGTTCGCGGTAGCGGAAGAGGATAAAGAGGCCATTGGCGATGCCTACGGCGCTGACGCAGGCATCTAGATAGTGAACCCAGGTCTCGGTGACTTTATTGCCGCCGAAGAGGTCGGTGGTGATGTTGAGATTTGAAGTCCAGGTGCCGATGGCGAAAGTCCAGACCACAATACCCACAATGGTGGCGAATTCGGCCCAGCCCGAGAGCTTGCGCACTTCGGTAAGGCTGGCTTCTTCCTGGTCTGGGTGCTTGTGCCAGTTGATGAAACTGATAATATCTATGGGTATCCAGAAGAAGAGGGTCACCGCCGCGGTGGCGAAGCGGAAGGTTAGCACCAGGGGAATGGCGATCTCTGTGGCTTCAACGAGCAGGGAAACGATAAAGTTCCATTTGGACTGCTTGGCGATCAGCAGCTCGCAGAGCACGTTGAAGAAGATATTGGCCAGATAAAGCGCTTCGATGATTTTGCCGTTGACGCCGTTGACGTCTTCTTCGGGGAAGTAGATGGCGATTAGAACGGCTAAACCCAGAATTATGGAGAACCACCATTTTTCGTAACAGGTGAAGTACTGCCAAAGATAAGAGAATTTGTTTTTTACGTAGCTAATCATCTTTAACCTCTAAAAGCAGTAAAAAAATATATGGATTCCGGGCGCATTGTAAGAGCGGCGGTATCGCTGAGAGAGCGGCAGACCGTTGGATTTAGCTGTTTCTCAGGGCGAATTTTTAGAGGTTCTCATGAGCTGTCCTTAATGAAAAATGAGCTAATAATATAACATAGAATTGTATAGATAGCAATGAAGAATAATTATGGCTGGATGAGGTTAGATTTTTTGTTTGTCACATGTTTTCTTAGTTCGCCATACTTTCCAACACTTTGCTGTTAGTATGATAATTGTATATATTAATATTACCCAGATTATGCGCAAAGCGCAATCTCCCCAGACACTTCCGGTTATTTGCCATCCCCATTTCCATAAGGTATCTAAGGCGTGGATAGATAATAATATAATGGCATGTCTTCCCAGGCGGCTAAACCAACAGCAGCGATCAAGCTGGCATATTACTTGACTTAGATAGCAAGCCGCAATACTGCCAGCGGCGGCTGTAATATAGCACAGAGGAAAAAAGGGAAAATGGTGCTGGATAATATCGAAGTTAATACTGCTTCCAAAATGCGCAATGGCGTTCAAGGCTAGCCAGATCAGGGCATTGTTTATTGCAAAATAAAAGTGCTTAAAGTTGCAAAATAAAAATGCATAGATTT
>JAUNIO010000040.1 GCA_030535355.1 bacterium
AATCTATGCATTTTTATTTTGCAACTTTAAGCACTTTTATTTTGCAATAAACAGCTTGGATCGACAGCAGCCCCTATGGAGTCGTGCACAGGCTAGCCGGGGACGGCTCAGAAAAAGGCATAGGCACCTTCTGCCTGAATTGGGCCTGGGCACAGTGCGGGCATTTGCGCATCGACACCCACGGAGATAACGCCGCCATGCAAAGCCTCGTTAAAAAGCTCGGCTTTGTTTACTGCGGGATAATCTATGTGGAACAAGATAACGATCCGCGCCTAGCATACGAAAAAATCGCATCTGACAGCTCGGAATAATTCCGCGCCTTTGCCTAAGATAAAAACGCCGCGCAAAACAGGCAGAGTCCTTAGCGGCTCCTATAGTCGCGGTCCAAATCATCCCGCCAAGATGATTCACAGCAATCCAAAGCAGCGGAAGGATATGCGCATACAAAGCCATTCTCATCTTCTGCAGGCTCAAATTCGCGCACCGCTAGGGCAGCCTCACAGACTGCTTCATAAACAGCAGCAGAGTTATGGAAAGAATTAGCGTTATTATCACTGACGCGCTTGGCCGCAGAGTTTTTCTTCATGTTGATACCCTCCCCAGAGCCTAACAGCTCCCGTTCAAACCGAATGATTGCAGCAGCCAGCTGGCAGCGCTGTCAGCTTACCGCCAGCGGCTCTGGGGATATTGTAGGGTATAAAGCGCACTTCGTGGTCGCTTAAAAAACGACATTTAAACCAGAGAAATACTCAATGACATTTAATGAGTTACATTTAAACTATTCTTCAGATTAAAACATTGTACGGTTAAGGTTTTTATTGTATAAAATAACTACAGCATTTAGCCAGTGCTGGAAAGACAAGCCACTCACATATTCTAGAACACTTTACTAGCCAAAAGTGTTGAGCAAAAATAACGCAGACCCATCTGGGTGCGTTATTTGCTTTTTAAGTGCTTTCCGAATTGCCTAGCATTTTACGAACTGCCTAATGCGGCCCAGCTGTCAACAAAACAATTATAAGGAACATTACCGCCACCATGAAGCTGCTATGAAGCTGCCTTTCAAAGGCGAAACCATTATCGGGTTATGCTTGGATACATCTATCTGGCTCCCCGGTACCACAGTCAGCGCCGCTTCTGCGAAATCACAATTTGCATATTTTCTTTTACATACAGTTAGTTGATCGCTGCATTACTGTATTAAATAACATATAACGCCAGTTTAATTACGCCGGAAAATTATAAGAGAGTTACGCGCATGACATTCCATAAAAACAGCAACAATAACAATCCACATGACGGCAGCCACCGCAGCGCAGCAGGCCCCAGCAGGAGCGGGTACAGGTCTAAAGCTGGTGTATCAATAATAACGATTATTACGCTTCTGTTAGTGCTGTGCGAATTTATGGTAGAAGTTTGGGCAAACCCAGCTCCCTATTTATATATCATCAGGTCGAACCGCCATATACTGTGTCCCTTCGTCTGGTATCCGTCACAAGGTATCATATATTACAAGGGACCTAAGGGACGCAACGTCAACGGAGTTACCAATAATAATATCACTCATGCCCACATAAGACCGGAAACAGCTTACCTTGACGACTATTGTTTTGCTTCATGTGAAAAGCTAACGGATGTTGACATTCCTGAAAGCGTTTTTGTGATAGGCGTAGGAGCATTTGCCAGCTGCAGCAGTTTAAAAGAGGTCAAATTGCCTAGCAGCGTAACAGCAGTCAGCGAATCCGCCTTTGCTAACTGCAGCGCCTTAGAAAACATTATCTTGCCCGAAAGCATTAAGTCTATTAACAGCAACGCTTTTGACAACTGCAGGAGCCTGAGGAAAATAAAACTGCCTAAAAGCATTGAAAATATCAATAGCTCAGCCTTCGCCAACTGTCAATCCCTGGAAGAGATCAACATACCTGCCAGCGTTAAGTCTATCAGCAGCAACACTTTTGACAACTGCACCATCCTGAAGAAAATCAAACTGCCCGAAAGTATCGAAAGCATCAACAGCTCAGCCTTTGCCAACTGCCAATCCCTGGAAGAGATCAATATACCTGCCAGAGTTAACAAAGTTGAAGCTAGCGTGTTTGAAAACTGCCGCAGTCTAACCGGCATCAGTCTGCATGGCGGCATAAAGAGCATCGATGATCGGGCTTTTGCCAAGTGCATTAAACTCTCAGCGATAAAACTGCCCGGCAGCCTCAATGTAATTGGAGCGGGCGCCTTCCAGGAATGCGTCAGCTTAAAATCAGTTGCTGTTCCTCAGCACGTAACGGCCATATATGCCAAAGCTTTTGCAGGGTGCACAAATTTAACCTCGATAACTCTTCCCGACGGAATCGAAACTATAGACCGTGAAGCATTTTTAAACTGCCGTAAACTGAAATCCGTCGTACTGCCCAAAAAACTCAAGACATTGCCGTTTGGAGTATTCAGCGGATGCAGCAGCTTGAAAACCGTGGAGATTCCTGCGAACATTACCACCATCAAAGGCGGCGTTTTTGAAGAAAGCGGTCTAACTTCAATTATCATTCCCGAAACGGTCAGGGAATTAGGTGATTCATTTGAGCGTTCTCCCTTTTACCAATGCAAAAAACTCAAAAAAGTTGTTCTGCCCAAAAACCTAACTAAGATCGGCAGGTCTATGTTCTACGAATGTTCAAGCCTAACATCGTTCACTATTCCCGATAAAGTTACCACCATCGAAGAGCAAGCCTTTGCCAACTGCACCAGCCTGCAGTCGGTGACCATCCCTGACAGCGTAACTAATATCGGCAGACTAGCCTTTGCCTACTGCAATAACCTCAAACAGGTCAGCATCCCTAAACACGCCAAACTTGGTGAAGAAGCATTCCCTCCCCACACCAAGATAATAAGACGCTGACATAAACCAACTTAGCAGCATCTTAACTAAACAACATTGGATAAATGTAAGCGTCAAACGTAGTTTTTGGCGCTTACTATCAACTGATGAATATGCTTTTATATTAATACCTTAGAACAATACTGGAAGAAAACGTCTATTTTGAGCCAAGCAAGCGCTGATCGTAGCAAAAAAGCGCTTTATTGACCTCGTACACGTCGTAAATGCGTTTAGTTATAAAGTACTCGATGATCACGTCGAAAGCATTGCTGCGCGACAGAGCAAAACCAGCTTTGGCCAGCATTTCCTTCGCTTCATCCAAAGTCAGCTCCAGAGATAAAATCAAAGCGGCCACCGTAGGCTTGCTGGGATGATAGGCCGCATCGCTGCGGATGCGGGAAAACAGCTTGCGATCTAAATTGGCCTTTTTGTAACAGGCCACATCGGTCAGGCCTTTTTCGTCGATTTTGCGCAGCAGCATCTGCGAAAAACTCTCATCTAAATGATTTAAGGCCTCATCCAGCTGCTGAATAGGTGCGCGGGCCAGTGCCGCGCTGGCCATTTCTGAGTCCAGCAAGAGCCCGAGCTCTTCAAAGCGCTGCCGATCAGGAATAAAATCGCTCTTGTTATAAATAACTAGATATATTTCCAGCTCGTGGTCTTTTAGAAAACCAACTATAGTCTCACTGGCCACGCGCAAAGCCTGATCTTTAGGGTAACCGTAAACCCCCGCCGAAATCAGCGGGAAAGCCACGCTAGAGCAATTATTGTCCACAGCCAGCTGCAACGAGCGCTCATAGCAGGAGGTTAGCAAATTCTCTTCGCCGTGCTTTCCGTCCCGCCAAATAGGGCCAACGGTGTGAATGACATGCTTACAGGGTAAGCGGTAAGCCCCAGTGATTTTAGCATCTCCGGTGTCACAGCCGTTAAGAGATGCACACTCCTTGAGCAATTCCGGCCCGGCAGCGCGGTGAATGCAGCCATCAACCCCACCTCCTCCGAGAAGGCTATTGTTGGCGGCGTTGACGATGGCGTCGACTTGCATCTCGGTAATATCGCCCTGAACAATGAAAAACGGCATAAATCGCTCCTATAAATACAGCGCTGTTTATTAGGCAAACAATTTAAGGACGCGCCGATCATCTTCCTGCTAAACTTAAATTATTCTTCAGATTAAAACATTGTACAGTTAAGGTTGGTATTGTATAAAATAACCGTAGCACCCAGCCAGTGCTGAAAATCCAAACCACTCACATAATTACAAACACACTTTACTAGCCAAAAGTGTTGAGCAGAAATAACGCAGACCCGTTCGGGTGCGTTATTTTGCTTTTAAGACACTCTCCGAACTGTCTAACGCGGCCCAGCTGCAAAATACATTGCTTCACTCCGCGCCTCACAGGAAGAACTCTTCATGGCTATAGAACTTGGGAAAAACAATAGTGGTTCACTAAAAAGCAAAATCATAAGCACTTTATACGCAGTATCCATGATAATTGTCACCATATTAATCGTGGCAAGCGCTTTCTGCGATGAATCCATTAACGGCATCGACTATCATATCGGTTTCAGCGGACGCGCCGCTGTAGGATTGACGCAGGCCAGCGGTAAAATCGCCAAAGCGATCGCGGACAAACCTACAATAAAAAACGCAGCCATCCGCAAAGGAACGAAAATCATCAAGTCTGGTCTTTTCCTCAGTTGCACGAGTTTAGAGACGGCCATTATGCCCGACAGCGTAACCACCATGGAGGACGAGGTTTTTTGCGGCTGCCGGCGGCTCTATGCGGTCACCCTCTCCTCCCAACTGACCGAAGTACCGGATAAAACGTTTTTTGGATGCAGCAAGCTCGTCAAGGTCAACATTCCCGACAACGCGGTTTCCATAGGAAAAAACGCTTTTGCCGGCTGCAGAAGCTTAAAAAATATCACCATCCCTGGCCGGGTCACCATCATTGAAAGCAGAGCTTTTGCCCAATGCACAGCCTTAGAGTCCATCATTATTCCTGAGAATACCGTCAAAATTGGAGCCGAATGCTTTCAGCATTGCGAGAATTTAAAAAACGCTGCATTGCCGTCACAATTAAAGACCATAGAACACCAAACTTTCGCGAACTGCAAAAAACTGCAGACTATTGTAATACCTGGCCAAGTTTCGTCAATAAAACAGGAAGCTTTCAAAGACTGCACCAGCCTGGCCTCAGCATCCATTCCTGACAGCGTTGCTGCCATTGAAGAAAATGCTTTCTCCGGCTGTGCCAATCTAAAGACAGTCAGCATTTCCAAACAGACTCAGGTCCAGGCGTCAGCCTTTCCCCCACATACCAAAATAACCAGGCGCTAACCGCCCAGCAGCCTCTACAGCATATCATTTGCACCACGGTCTGGCATATTTAGAGCAAAGCGTGAAATACCCGGGTTCACAGCCTGAAAAAATAAGAAGTGTTCTAGCTAGGACTTAGACTTTGCACAGATAAAAATACATACAAATACAATAGTATTAGAGACTTTGCACAGATAATACACCTACAAAATAAATAAATAGGAATTAAAATGCCAGAACATCCTACAGCAAAACATCTATGCCCGTATTGTCGCAAAAGTGAGCTGGCTCATGTCACTCCTGCCAGCCGTTTTTCATATTTAGGCACTGAAGACCTGCACCGCCTCTCTCTCCGGGGAGGCATTTACGAATGCTCTATTTGCGGTATGCAATGCACCGAGTTAGAGATTAGTCACGCTGCCAAACACATCCAGCCGTTCAACCCGGGAGCTGGGCAAACTGACACTTTGCGGAAAGATTTGCAGAAAGAAGAAGAACTGCTTGGCCAAGCCTGGTCCCTTATGCAAAAGCGCATGTGGAAAGATGCCCTGGAGGTCTTATTTAAGCAGAGCTATCCCTTCCAGCTGCCTCTGGAATTCATATTTTACCGCGATATTTGTCAAATTGCCCCTTTGCTCTTAGGCCCGAAAAGCGAGCTTGAGACCCGCTATCAGACGTTAAATATTCTGCTCAGCAACATCACCCATCTCAGCTATTATCTGCCTGCAAATGACGATGAAGCCGCCTGCAAAACTATCCAAAGGCTTCACGAATCTCTATTGCTTTTTGGCAGCCTGCCCATCAAACGCCATGTAAATTTAGTTTTAAATGGTCCCGTTTACTATACCAATCATACGCGGACAGCCATTTTGAGCGCTTTTGCCGATTATTTAGAAATGGCTACTATCGGCAAAAAACAATTCACCGCCGATTATCTGAAAATGGCTGTTCAGCTATTTCACAAGTGCTTAGAATTATCCCGAGAAAAAAACAGGCTTCTGCCTTATCACGAATCGCGCTTAAACCTTCCCACTCACGACCGTCAAATAATTAACGCCAAGATTAAAGAACTCAACGCTGACATTAAGCATTTAGATCCCAGCTTTACTCCGGCACAACCCCTTCCAGGGCCCAAGGTGTACTCTCAGGCTACAAGTAAAATTATAAAATATTCTACCTGGATCGTGGGATATTTTTTAACCGTACACCTAGTATCATACGCGCTATTATCCTTAAGCCCGTCCCCTATCAGCACACAGGACTTATTATATCTGAACGGCTTATTTCACTGTTTAATTTTGCCGGGAGTGGCGATGTACTATGGCTATAAAAAGAATGAACAAGTAATAAAACAGCTGCCATTAACAAGAACCATCTGCCTATACTGCGGACAGCCAACCATGACAGCTCCCCAGAATACTCACAGAAGCCAGCTCGACATAGACATAAACGACAACACCGACAAATTTGGAAACGTAATCGTAATGACTGACCACTACTATAAATGTTCCACCTGCGGGGTCTGCTGTTCCTCGACGGACCTTAAACTAACCGTCAACAAGCTACGGCACCAGCAACCGCATAATTCTCCAGCGCAAAAAGAAGAGTCTATTTTAGATGCCACCTGGGATTTAATACAGCAGCAAAGCTGGGAAAAAGCCCAAGAACTGCTGTATGAACGCAGTCATCCCTTTAGGTACCCCATGGATTTTATGGTGTATCGCTATATCTGCCAAGCTGCTCCCCTGCTGCTGGAGCCCAGCGTTAAATACAAATACCCCACACCAGGAGAGATCGCCTTAGCTGTTACTACTGGCTATAAAACCACTGCCGAAGTACATACTCTCAAAGCACGTTATGAAGCCCTGGACCCCCTGCTGGAAAGCTTCAGGGGTTTGGGCTACCATTTAGAAGGCCAAGCCCCTGAGAAAGTTTTCACATCTCTTAAGCGCATGTATAGCGCTTTGCTTTTCTTCGGCAGCCTGCCCATCAGAGATTGCTGCTTTTACGGGCGCCAGGCCAGAGTATTCGATTATACTCCCTCCAAACGCTTACTGATCTTCAGCGCTTTCGCGGACTACTTAGAGCATCGCGCCGAAAAAGATGCCCAATACAGAGCAGAATATGTTAAAATGGCCATAACTTTATTGAAAACAGGCCTTAGCTTCATATCAATAAAACGCAAAGAGACAAAGCACATCTCGCTCAAAGAGCTTTCCACAGCCTTTGATGTCGAGCGCATAGCCGCAGAAAACAAAATAAAACAGCTCAAAGCCGAACTTAGCCAGAGCAGTATATCCCTGGCCCCACACATGGCCTCACACAGTTAGTGCCCAGATAGACAGCGCTTAGCCTAAATTAGGGATTATTACACTAGGGAGACTGCACCAGTTCAAAAGGATAAAAGCCGGCAAACAGCAAAAATCGGGAATAACATTAGTTAAATGGAATTCCCGCCTATGCCAATCAGCCCCAGCAGCAACAGCAATAATTCGGGAGGTTCAGCCCCCAAGCACCCTCCTAAGCGCAATCATAACAATAACATAATTATCGTCCTCTTTCTTATCGCATACTGCGCTGCAGCTCTGCTGGCTCTGCTGGCCATTCCTATCATCATCCCCTTGGCAATCCTTTATCCCTACAAATTTTGCCCCTTCATCTGGTACCCGGAAAAAGGCATAATCTATACCACAGGGCCTTGGGGGCGCAGCACCTGGGGGGTAACAGACAGGGAAATGACCTACGCTCAAATCCGGCCGGGGACTACTTTTGTCAAACAGGGTACTTTTGCTCTCTGCAAAAACCTAGAGACTGTAGTGCTCCCAGAGGACATGGCCACCATTAACAGCTATGCCTTTTCCGAGTGCTGGAAGCTGCATACCATTATGATGCCCAAAAGCGTCACAGCCATCGAAAGACGCGCCTTTTACCATTGTGAAAGCATAGAGAAACTCGATCTGCCCCCCGGCTTAACTGACATTGGCGAAGGGGCGTTTGCCCACTGCAAAAACCTAACCACCGTTAAGCTGCCGGACAGCATCACCCATATCGGAGCTGGAGCTTTTGAAGATTGCAACAGGCTTGGCTCTATTAACATTCCTCCCAAAGTTAAAGCTATCCCCAAGAGCATGTTTTGGTGCTGCAACAGTTTGCGGTCCTTCGTTATTCCCGAACACGTCACTGTAGTTGGGCCGCTGGCTTTTGCCAACTGCGCCAATCTGGAATCGCTTACCCTGCACGGCAAAATTACAGTGCTGCCGAGCAGTCTAGTCGCCGGCTGCCCGAGGTTAAAATCGTTCACGATCCCCGAAACAGCCACGGAAATCCAAAATTGCGTCTTCCAAGATTGCCGAGGCATACAGTCTATCAGCATCCCTCCCCGCGTCAGAAAAATCGGCAAATACGCTTTCAGCCGCAGCGGCCTTATCAGTGCGGACATTCCCGACAGCGTGACTGAATTGGGTCCTGCGGTCTTTTATTACTGCCCTAATCTAAAAAGAGTCAGGCTGCCTAAGGACATTAGGGCGATAGAAGAACATCTCTTTTCCGGCTGCACCAATCTGCGCTCTATAGAGATTCCCAACAAAGTGGAACGCATCGGCTGGAAAGCCTTCGCCGACTGCAAAAACCTGACTGCAGTGATCATCCCCGACAGCGTGACTTACATTGAACGGCAGGCGTTTATGGACTGCGACAAGCTGAAAACCGTCAGCGTTCCCCAGCACACCCAGCTCGTTGACGAAGTATTTCCCAAACACACTAAGATAATTAAACGCTAAGTTATTTGCAGCCCAAGATTATAGGTCAACGCCTTCCATGTGGGCCTGCCCCCACTTATATAGCTCATTTAATGCGGGCAGCAAAGCTAGCCCCTGAGAGGTCAGCGCGTATTCCACTTTGGGCGGAATCGTATCGTACTGCTTACGCTTCACCAGACCGTCAGCCTCCAGCTCCCGCAGAGACTTGGTAAGCATCATGTTGGTAATGCCAGGGATACGCCGTTTCAATTCATTATAGCGGGTATTCTCCTTTTCGTGCAGATACCAGAGAATTGGCAGCTTCCACTTCTGCCCGACGACATCCAAAGCGTGCAAAATCGGACACCTGTTATCGGTCACATCGCTCATGCTTATATCAATCTCATAAGTAATTTTGGACTCATCCATCACCAGCCTCCCTCAAAGTAGGTAAGAAAAAACTGCGTACTTGCAAAATTCTTTCTTAATATATATCATAGTATTGCAAAGATAAAAGTTTTGGTCAAGAGCTAAAACTTTTATCATCTGCAGCAACAAATTGGTAGACACCAATAATATACCCACATTTGATGACATATAATTTCGTACAACATATTTACTGTAAGATAATATATCCATATATAAAACTAATACGAATATAGGCAAACAAAGTCTGGCATATTATATCTAAATAGTCTTAGGAGGCGCGGCACAGCACCGTACCTGTGATAAGCCTCACGGAAGCGAAGCGGCAGATGCAGCAGAAACAGCAAAAGCAGCTAAGTTTGCCGCGAACAAAGCGCACCCACGGAAGACTGATAATAAAGCACTGAACGCCATACAAACATTCTATACAGCCCAACTGTTATTTGCGAAAGGAATTTTATGAAACAACTGTCCGATCCCCTCAAACTACGCAATCTCACGCTCAAAAACCGTCTGGTGCGCTCGGCGACCTGGGAAGGAGCCGCTGACCGTCAAGGACACATTGACGAACACCTGCTCTCCATTTATAAGGAATTAGCCCAAGGCGGAACTGCGCTGATCATCGGCGGGTTCACCAGCGTCTCCGACAGCGACGTCTATATCGAAGGTGTGATGCGCCTGGCCCATGACGATATCATACCAGAGTATAGAAAGCTCACCGATATTGTTCACCAAGAAAACTGCGCTATCATCGCCCAGCTGGCTCTGGGAGCATATTACAGACAGGGGAAACAAATAGAACCGAACTTTATGACGGCAGAAGACATCCAAACTGCTGTTCAGCAGTTCATAAACGCAGCTGTCAGAGCGGAAAAAGCGGGATTTGACGGAGTACAGATTCATGCCGCGCACTTCTTCTTCCTCAGCCGCTTCATCAGTCCCAAGGCCAACCGCAGAACCGATCAGTACGGAGGCAGCTCCGAAAATCGCCTGCGCATACTCCTGGAGATAATGGAAGGCATCCGCCAGGCAGCGCCTTCGCTGCACATTACCATTAAAATCAACAGCAGCGATTTCACCTATGGAGGTTTGGATAACGACGAAAGCCTATATATCTGCCAAAGACTGGCCGGAGCGGGAATCGATTCTATCGAAGTCAGCGGCAACGGCACTTCTGTGGCCGGTATCAGGCCACATCGCAACGAAGCGTATTTCCTGGAATTCGCCGCCCAGCTCGCCCAGCAGGTCAGCACGCCCATCATACTCGTCGGCGGCCTGCGCAGCCGGGACACGATGGAAAAAATACTCAATACCACAAAAATCGAGCTGCTCTCCCTTTCCCGCCCTCTGCTCCGGGAACCCGATTTCTCCAACAGACTGCTCAGCGAAAAAGACGCTATATCACCATGTATCTCCTGCAACAATTGCTATTCATCATATTACCACGAATGTATATTTAGGAAGTGATAATCATGCGCAGCGAAATAAAAGTTCTCACCCAGCGCGGTATACTGCTGGACGGCGTGCTATTTCACGTCGGAATACCCAGCGACACCGTACTCATTGCCATTACGGGCATCCACGGTAATTTCTTTTCCAACCCTTTTTATTACAATATCGGCGATACTCTGAGCAGCGGCGGTTGTGATTTTATTTACGCGCAGACCAATGACGCTTTTGACCAAATACCGGCCTACAACTATAGAACTAAAGAGCCAGAACTCATTGGCTCATTTAATGAGCGCTTTCAATATACGGACGAAGACATAGCGGCCTATCTCGACTACGCCGAGAAACGGGGCTACAAACACATCTACCTCGCCGGGCATTCTCTGGGGGCCAATAAAGTCATCTATTATCTTTCCCGCCATCACGACATCCGGGTGGAAAAATTCCTGCTGCTCAGCCCTGCGGATTTAGAGCACATGATGAGTTCGGTCACCGCCCAAGAAAAGGAATACATCCGCCAGCAGGTGGAAAACGGCCGCGGCGAAAAAATGCTGCCCTTTTACTTCATGGGCTGGGTGGCCTGCCAGGCCAATACCGCTTACGACTGGGCGCTGACGGACATGCTCAACAACGTACACCCCGAAGCGGACCGGGATTTTACTCAGGTGGAAAACATCACTCACACGGGAGCGCTGCTGATAGGCACACTAGATACTTTTACCAAAGGAGACCCGGCCGGTTTTCTCAGAAATATCAATGCGCACATGCCCAACGCTGAACAAAACGAGCTGATATTCCTCGAAGGCACGGGACACACCTATCAGCAAAAGCATCAGGAAGTAGCCGATAAAATTAACGCGCTGATCCAAAGATGGAGGCTACAGCAGAGGTCTCAAGACCAAAAAAGCGATCAATTGCCGCGCTGCTCGTAGCTCTGCCTAAGACCTGCATTAAGTTTCGCAGAAGCGCTGCGATCCCCTAAAGCAGACCTTAACAGCAGCTGCTCCGCTTCAAGGGCTTAGCCAATTACTCAGGCTGACACGCGTTTTAGCCGCACGTCTGGCTCCCAGCCAGACGTTTTTTAGTTATTAAGACTAACTGCTGCGCCATTATTTCACCCACTTTTAATGTCGTTACATATTGTCATTTATACACATATTTATTATAAATAAATATTAAAACATATTAATATATATTTTTGCAGGTTATTTTCATCTGACACAGAATACAACAAAAAAAACAAGCAAACAACTCTCAGCGCCATTCAGCCTACTGCTTCTTTTATATATTCTAATTATCACTAAGCACTATATATACCCCAACGTATAGACACCCAAAAGAGAAGGAATAATATGCCTAAAACCACAGCTGTCCGCAGCGACGTTTTTAATTCCATTATAGGTTACGACAACATTAAACAAGAGTTAAGATTAATATTAGATATTTTACAAAATCCTGATAAATATAAAAATAATGGCTGTTACTGTCCGAAAGGACTGCTTCTGCACGGTGTACCCGGCGTAGGCAAAACGCTTATGGCCGACTGTCTGGCGCAGGCCAGCGGCAGGCCTGTCTTCCGCTGCCGCAAGGAGCAGGATAGTTCTAATTTAATCTCAGCAATAAAAAACGCGTTCAAAGAAGCCGCCCAAAGCGTTCCTTCGATAGTCTATCTCGATGACATGGATAAGTTTGCTAATAGCGATCATAAACATCGCGATAATGCCGAATATGTAACCGTACAATCCTGTATAGATGAATATCGGCAAAACGATATTTTTGTGATAGCTACAGTCAATAGCCTAGATTCTCTGCCGTTTTCCCTATACCGCAGCGGCAGATTTGACAAAGTGATCAAGATAGAACTGCCCAAGTTTAACGACGCAGTTAGCATTATCAAATACTATATGCGCAACAAGCCCGTTAAGGATTTAGATTACCATCTGCTAGCCCGTATCACCCAAGGCCATTCCTGCGCCGGCATTGAGACTATGCTCAATACTGCCGCTATAAAAGCCGGATACCAGCGTGCGGACGCTATCACCATGGAGCACATAATAGAAGCCTCTATGCGCTGCTTCTATCATATATCTGCTCTAGAAACATGCAGCAACGAGGGCGATGACTGCTTTGACGACAATGAAGATGACGATGTCTATGACAATGACGACATTGACATTATTTACAAGGATTTCCAAAACACGAAGCAGACTTCTGAACACGTAAGGATGGCAGCTTACCACGAAGCTGGTCACGCTATACTGCAGGAGATACTTTTTCCTGAAAGCGTTAATTTTATCAGTTTAACCGGAAAGAAAAATACTCTAGAGGGCTATTTGTCCATTTTTAATTCCGAAAACAAAAATTCTATCGATTGGTATCTCGGGCAAATCATTGTCTTTATGGGAGGCAGAGCTGCTGTTGAACTAAAGCTTAACACCAGCTCTTCCCCCATGTTTAACGATATAGCCAAAGCGAGAAGATGTATAGCAGAATTACGGGAATTAGGTTATTACGGTTTTGCTTTCAATAGCTCATTCAGCGAAGAGAATTTCCAAAAATTCAGGAACATCGCTATTGGTCACCTGGAAGACAGCTATGGCAAGGCTAAAAAGCTTCTGCTTCAGCATACATCTTACTTAGATCGCTTAGCCGATCATTTAATAAAGCACAATATAGCTGACTACACAGTCATGCAAAAATTAAAAAAAGAAATTAAAGAGGCCTAACATGAATACAGCTTGTAAATCCTACAATTTAAAGCCTAAAGAAGACATTTTTTCTAATATTATCGGTTATGACAGTGTAAAAGAAGAGATGCGGGAAATAGCTGATATGATCGCCAACAGCGATTTCTACAGCCGACTTGGAGCAAAAACCCCCACGGGTATTCTGCTATACGGAGTTCCCGGTGTAGGCAAAACACTTTTGGCTTCAAGCTTTATTGAAGCCTGCGGGCTGCCTTCATATATTTGCCGGAGGGATAATTCCACCAAAGCATTCATCTCGGACATAGTAATGACATTTACGCGGGCGAAGAAGCACAGCCCATCCATAGTGCTGTTAGACGATCTGGACAAATTCGCCAACGGCAACGAAGAGAGACCTGACAGCGAAGAATACGTTATCGTGCAGTCCCGCATCGATGCCTGCAAAAACAGCGGTGTCTTAGTCTTAGCTACTGCCAACGATCTCAGCTGCCTGCCGGATTCCCTGCTGCGCAGCGGACGTTTTGATTATAAAATTAAGCTTTCTAAGCCCGATTACCGCGATGCCGCAGCAATATTCAGGCATTATCTCAATCAGAAAGGGCTTCAATCTATAAACAGTGAGCTGATAGCCCGTCTTTTGTCCGATGCGTCCTGCGCTGATTTGGAATGTATAGCCAATGAAGCGGCATTAATAGCCACTTACAGCGGGTCGTCTGTCATAGAAACAGAACATTTCATCAAAGCCTGTCTAAAAGTTAAATTTCGCATTGCAACCAGCTACTGCGCTGAGGATAGCTGCACCAACGCAGTTCTCCGCGAGCAGCCAGCTTCTGATGCTTATCAGAAAGCGCTGCGCATAGCCTATCACGAAGCCGGCCACATAGTAATTGGGGAAATACTTTCTCCTGGAAGCGTAACCCTAGCAACTCTGAGCGGACCAACCCACGAAATAGGAGGCTTTGTCTCACATTGCGGAGGCACTGGAAACCTTATAGACAGCGCTTTGAATAACGCAGTTGTATATTTGGGCGGCCGCGCGGCCATAGAGCTGAAATTTGGGGAAGTATGCGCAGGCAGTGAGGATGATCTCGACAAAACCTACGAGATAATTAAGCAGCTGGTCTGCCAAGAGTGCATACGCGGCTTAAGAAATTATCGCAATTTGGATTCCTGGAAAGACGGGCTAGACAGTGCCACTGAAGAAGTCATCGCCCAAGAAATCAGCCATTGCTATAACAAAGCCAAACAAGTACTAATCCAAAACCGCGCCTTCCTGGAACGCACCGCCAAAATGCTCCTGGAAAAAGAAATGCTTCTGCGCGATGACATAGCCGGACTTAAGAAAGAATTGCTGCAATAGCGAGTGCTGTCCTGCGCACTGCTGCAAAATAGCAAAGAACTAACATAAAGCGGATGTTTGGCAATGCTTCCAGAATAATAACAGTACGCCAGCGTACGAACGGCCTCAATTATTGGCCGCGATTATGAGAGGAAGACAGCGGCCATGGAATGGTGCATTTACTGTGGGAATAACGAATTAAACACGGATATCGGAGAATGCTGGAAATGCAACCTCTGCGGGCTAACTATTGAACGTTCCGATTATCAGGATATTATCAGCAACCTCATAACCGCGCAGAATCACCTCCAGGATCAGAACTCAGCCGAAGCGGTTTATGCTGACGAAGCAGAGACCTTAGCTTCCGCTTGGCAATTAATGCAGAGCCACGCCTGGGATAAAGCCTTAGATACTTTGCTTCCCGCAGCTATACCGTCCCTGCATCCTTTAGAATTCGCCGTTTGGCGCAATATCTGCAGGATTGCGCCGGCCTTATCGGACAATGATTTACAAAGCCGTTCCCCACTCCTCGAGCTTTTACAGCGCAATCTGCACTGCCTCGGCTATTTCTTATCCACTGCCCCAGAAGCCCAAAAACACCAGACCATAAAGAATATTTACCAGGCTCTGAAGCTACTGCGAAGCCTGGTTTTGGGTTATCTAAACGATTCAGATTCCAACGTATCTCGCCTCCATAAGGCCACCCCTACAACCAACAGACTATGCGCCTCTATACTCATGGTTCTGGCCCAAGCTCTGGAATCTCAAGGCTCAAACGCTGAATTTGGCACAGACTATTTAAAGATGAGCGCCCAGCTGTATCACTGGAGCTTAGAATTATACCTTGCTCCCAACTTTAAAAATATTGACAAATATAGCCTTGAGGTTCAAGAATTTAAATTATACGCCTCAAAGCGCAAACGCATCACCGCTAAGCTTGAACAGCTTCACGCAATTATCTCTACAAGAGATGAACAAGCCGTGCTTCAAGACAAGGTACCGGAACCCAACTATGCCCCCACTTGGGCGAACATAATAGTGGCAACAGGATGGTTGGCTGCCTTGTTTCTCATCCCCTTATCGTGGTACTTAAAAGATCTGTTAGAAGCCTATTGTCAGGAACAGGGTTTTCAAATACCCAGCATAACAGATGAAGATATGACAACTATAATTATGATTGTATTAATCAGTCTTTGGGTCGCGTTTACCATATATACAGACATAAGGTATAACAGCTTTCTTTACAGCCGCTATTACAATCGCCTAGCGCAGGAGCTAAAGACTCCCAGTCAAGACTCGGAGAGCGCCAACTACAGCTTAAGCTAAGCGGGCTGACTACTATTTAATCATGCCATGCCTAACACGCCCCCACTCATGCCCCCATCAGCGCTGGCTGGAAGGGGCCGGACGCTCCTTCCATGCTGGTTTCCCCGGTCAGATTGCCGCTCTCCACATCGCGCAGCTCTACGCTGAGCATCCGGCTCACTCCCGGCTCCTCCATGGTCACGCCGTACAGCCGATCCGCGTACTCCATGGTCTTGCGGTTGTGGGTGATCACCAAAAACTGCGAAGAGGCCGAAAATTCGCGCAGGCGCTTGGCGATCTTCTCCACATTGGAATCGTCCAGGGGCGCGTCCAGCTCGTCCAAAACTACGATGGGGCTGGGCTTGTAAGTCAGCAGGGACAGCAGAAATGCGCTGGCGGCTAAGGTGCGTTCCCCAGAGGAGAATAGAGCTAAATTCTGCAGTTTTTTGCCGGGAGGGCAGGCCACGATGTCCACGCCGGATTCCAAAATATCTTCGGGATCGGTCAGCTGCAGGCGTCCCCAGCCACCCTGGAAAATCTCCTTAAATATGCGCCCGAAGGTGGCGTTAACCGAATCAAAAGCCTTTTGGAATTGCGCGACCGAGGCCTTGTCCATCTCTTGAATGGTCTCTTTTAAACTTTCCGAAGCGCTCTCCAAATCGCTGATATTTTCGCGCAGCTCTGTCTGCCTCTCCAGACAGCGCTCGTACTCTTCGACAGCCCCTAAGTTGACACTGCCGAAATTGGCCAGGACTATCTGCAGCTGGCGCGAGCGGGATAAAGATTTTTCCCGATCGAAATGGCTAAGGTCAGGCGCTTCTCCAGTGCTTAAGCTGTCTCCCAAACGCTCCCGCACCGTCTCCAAATTGGCTTGCAGATTCTCCAGCTCGCTGAGCAGGCGATGGTATTTTTCACCGCGCGTTCTGGCCTCTCTGGAAGCTATTTCATGTTCTTTCTTTATTCTGCTGATTTCCTCTTTGGCCTGAGCGCTCTTGGCACGGTAGGCGTCCAGCTGGCCATTCTGTCCTGTCAGCTGGGCTTCCAGTTCGGCTATGCGGGCTTTCAGCTCCTGGCCTTTGCCCTCTATCCCCTGCCGCTGGGCAGTGGCCTGCTCCAGTTCACGGCGAGCCAAAGCGCTGTCCTCTTCGATCTCTTTAATACGGCCGCGCAAACTCTCCAGCTCGCGCTTCTTTTCTTCTAATTTGCGCAGATTTTCGTTGTTGCGCATTTCCGCCTGCATCACTTCCTGACGCCGCCGTTCGCGCTCCAAAGAGCGCTGATTGTCCAATTCCTGCACTTGAGCCAGCTGATCCTGCCCCTGGCGCAGCTCGCTTTCCAGCTGCTGTAATGTCTGTTCCAGGGACTGCGCCGTTTGCTCCCTAGAATCGGAGCGCTGGCTGATCTCCAGCTGTTCCTTTTCCAAACGCTTAATATTGTGCTCTACCTGCTCGCGGTCTCGCTGCAGACGGCGCTGTTCCGACTCCAAATCGGCCAGCATCCGCCGGGCCTCGCGGTTGTCCTGGGTCGCTTTTTCCAAATCGTTTTCAGCTTGGCGGTACTTGCTCTGCAGCCCGCTCAAAATGGAAGACAAGCTGCGCAGCTGCTCTTCCTGTTTTGAGCGCAGCTCCAGGTTATCCTCCAGCAGGCGTTTGCGCTTCAGCAAGCCAGCGCGATCGGTTTTCAGACTACCACCGGTTACCGAACCAGCTGGGGAGAGATACTCTCCCGCCAAAGTAACCACATGAGGGCGGCGCCCTCCGCATTTATCGTACAGAACATAAGCCGAATTCATGTCCTGCATGACCACCGTGCCGCCGATCATCTGATGTAGCACCGGACGCAGTTCTGGAGAGAATTCGATGAGGTCCATAGCCCAGCCCACCAAACCTTTGACAGGGGGCAAATCCTGGCGGCGCGTATCTTTCTGCACCAGGTCCAGGGGCCAAAAGGTAACCCGTCCTAAACGCTCGCGCTTCAGGCGATCGATCAGGCGAGAAGCGGCCTGGCGGTCTTCGGTAATTATGTCGAACATACGCCCGCCCAGCGCCGCTTCCAGAGCCGTTTCCATGCCTGGACGGACCTTGATCAGCTCCGCGACTGCCCCGACGACACCTGCGTCGCGCCAGCCCAAAACTGTGCGCTGAGCTTCGGGCATACCGAAGCGCTGATTGACGCTGCCCTCATACTCCTGCACTTTGCGATGGTACTGCAGGCGCAGCTGCTCGGCCTGCTCGCTCTTTTGGCGATTCTGAGCTATCTCCGATTTCAGACGCTCTTTTTCCGCGTTAAGCTGCTGCTGCCGCTCCGCCGTCTCAGCTATCAGTGCCTGAGCTTCACTCAGCGCCGCGCTTTTATCGGCAATTTCCGGCAATTCCCCGGCGATGCGGGCTATCTCTTCCTTAATGGCGCTCAGCCGCCGTTCGTCCTGTTCTGCCCTGGCCTGCTGCCCGGCTTTTTGGGTCTCCAGCTGGCGCAGTTTACCTTCTAATTTAGCGATATGGCTGCGGGCTGCCGCCAGTTCAGCCGCCGAAGCCGACGGGCAATTTTCCAAAAGGCGGCGGCATTCCTGCAGCCTGTCTTTAGAATTCTGCAGCTCGCGCTCCAACTCGGGCAGGCCGTTTTGCACGCTGAGATAAGCATTTTGCCGCTCCTGCATACGCCGCCCTGCGCTTTCCAGGCGCTGAGAAGCGGCGCGGGCGCTAATTTCCAGCTGACGGTCCTGTTCAAACAGGCCATCAAAAGAGGCTTTGCAGGCCGCCAAGTCCGCTGCCTGGCCGGTCAGAGCCTTCTGCAGACTTTGCATCTGAGCTATATTCTCTTGCTGCTGCATTTCCAGCTGCGCCAGGGAAGCCCCCAGCTCATTTTCGCGGGTATCGGCATTCTGGGACAAAAGCTGGGCCTCAGCCGTTTCCCGGCTGCAGTTTTCCAGCTGGCCCGTCAGCTCGCTGTGCTGAGCCCAAGCCAATTTCAGCTCTAGGCCCTTTAATTCGTCCTGAGCCTCTTTATATTTCCGATAGCGCGCTAAAGCTTTTTCGCTCTCTTCAACACTGCGATCCACTTCCACCATAATGTCGTTCAGGCGGGTCAGATTCTGCTTGGTCTGCTCCAATTTGCGCAGCGCTTCCTTTTTGCGGAAACGGTAACGGTTGGTGCCCGCCGTTTCCTCGAGCATTAAGCGGCGTTCGCGGGGATCGGAAGATAGGACGTTGTTGATCTCCTTGTTGCCCAGCACCGAAAAGGAACCGGGACCGATGCCCGACCCCATCAAAAGCTCATGAATATCGCGCTGGCGGCAGGAAGTCTTATTGATATAGTACTGAGAATCGCCGTCGCGGGTGGTCTTGCGGGTTATAGCTACTTCGGCGAAGTCGAGGGGGAAAGCGCCGTCGGAATTGTCAAAAGTAGCGGTTACCGAGCAGAAAGGCGCGGAATGGCGCTGCGGCGTACCCGCGAAGATCAGCTCATCCTGGCGGGAAGCCCGCAGAACTTTGGCGCTCTGTTCGCCCAGACAATAGCGGATAGCGTCGGTCAGATTGCTTTTGCCGCTGCCGTTAGGGCCGACCACGCCCATAAACCCGGGAGTAAATTCCACCTCAGTTTTGGCGGCAAAGGTTTTAAATCCGTATATGTCTAAGCGCTTTAAATACATCGTTAAATTATCCCAAGCTGGCTGCCAACGGCTCAGTTCATTGCCAGCCTATGACAGGCTCATAGCAACTTCATTAGCATGACGGCCTCTGCTATTCAGCTATCAGCGGCCCAGCCATCCTGCGCAAGCATTCTGCCGCGCACCGCGCTGAACCAGACAGCGCTGCCATTATACCAAAAACTTGTGCTTTCTGCCACAAATCTTGTGGCCATCATTTACAGCCCGCATATTTTTGCCTGCCCGGCCCTTCCGGCGCGATCATCTTCAGCCGCAGAACCTCTCCCAAAGCGTGACAAAGCACTGCCTTTAGTGGTAAAATGCGATAGTGGGCAGTGACGGTTCAAAGCCCTTAGGAGATCCCGAAAGACTCGGTGTTTTTCCGAAGCCAGCAATCGCACGATATTGAACACGCAAAGCAAAATATCAGTGAAGAAAACAGCCTAGGCTCAGCCTGGCAGCTGATGCAAAAAGACAGCTGGGACAAAGCGCTGGAAATATTATATCAGCACACCCGCCCCTTTGAGCGCCCCTTGGAATTTATGGTTTACCGCAATGTAAGTTTATTATTATTCGGTTTGATTTGTTTTATTATGCCACTATTTGTGTCATCTAATAATGACATAATACTTTATATTAGTTTATTTGGTGGATTCGGGTTCTTTGCGAGTATCATTATCATTATGGTATTGTATTTATCAGCCAATATAAGACAAGCACGAAGACAAAAATGACATTGGAGAAATAATCAGTCCCGTTAAGTTAGCGATCAGCTAATTTGCGAAACAATCTGACTCCCCCCTAAAGTATAGGAGGGGGAGAAGCCGCGATTAACATATTGCTGAGTGCCGACAAGTCACTTTAGGGAAATGCTGCATTAATCAGCTTTTCCCTAAATGACATGGAAAGAAAAAGCAACTAAACAGAATCAGCATAGACCGTTAACTGTCAAGAGTCAAGAAAGTTAACTAAAAGATAGTTATTGCGTTAACAAAGATAGTCGTAGCAAACGTAGAAGAAACATCTATGAGCAAACATTGTCCCTACTGCGGCCAAGCCAAAATCATCCGTATCTTTCCCACCAGCCATTTTAAGCTCTATGGCAATCCCAAATACGGCGAGACTTCTCTGCCTCTCCCTCAGCTCTACTTTCAATGCCTTCATTGCGGCTTTCAGCTCACGCCCTTGGAAATAAGCAAAGCTACGGAATACGCTGATAGAAACGGGCCGACAGTTCGCCGGGAAACGTCACGCACACTTCCAGAAGAAGAGCGCATTTTGCAGCAAGCCTGGGCCTTCATGCAGGAAAAACAGTGGGAAAGCGCCTTAAACACCCTATTTAGCCGAAGCTATCCCTTGGAACATCCTTTAGAATTCATGGTATATCGCAATATTTGCCAGACTGCTCCTTTGTTAACCTGTAAGCTCGCAGTTTTAGAAGACCGCATACAAAAGCTGGATATTTTGCTAAACAATATTTCTCGTCTCAGTTATTATTTTGCGGAAGATAATAAAGAGGAATACCAAACCTTAAAAAAACTCTTTGACGCTTTATTGTTCTTGGGCAGTTTACCCGTAAAGCACCACTGCGTTCACGTCGCCGAAGGGCCAGTTTCTTTAACCTACTATAGACGCGCTGCCATTTTGAGCACCTTCGCAGATTTTTTAGAGACTTGCACAGTAGGGAACCAAAAAGACACCGCTGAGTATCTAAAAATGGCTACAGTTCTGCTACATAAAAGTTTGGAATCGGCCCGCGAGAATAATCGTCTACTGCCCTGCGGACTATCCCGCCTTAAGCTCCCTCCTGAAGTGCGCAGGCAAATCAACAGCAGAATAAGACAGTTTAACGCTGAAATAATCGGACTTGACCCCAATTACGCGCCCACCGACCCACTGCCAGAGCCTAAATATTTATCGGCAGGCATTGAAAAAGCGATCAATGTGGCCAGATGGATCTGCATTTTTCTGGCAATTCCCGCTATAGTTCTGCTGGGGTTTATATTGGTCGAGCCCAGTATTGCTGGTATGTTATATGCTGCGGTTACTAACCCTGTATACATTATCGTTACGGCCTGTATTATAGTTATCTCGTGTTTGCCTATATTTATACTGGCCAAAGCCAATAGCTATCATGACGATAAAAAAACTGCGTCTAACACGGACTCAGCGACAAATTCGCCGAAATATCTTGACCAGAAACAGCGCTGCCTATATTGCGGTCAGAAAGAGCTGTTAACCCCCATAGTCATTAAAAGAAGTCTAATATACTCTAATATACTTACTAATTTAGATAAAAACGGCAGCACGCGGATCATGACCGACAATTGTTACAAATGCGCCAACTGCGGGATCAGCATTCCTTATACTGAACTGGAAAAAGAAAATAAAAGCATCCGCGAAGCCCTAGATAAAGATAGCTGCAATTCTGCGGCAAAGGAAACAGATAGCCTAAACCAGGCCTGGCAGCATATGCAGCAGCGAGACTGGAGCGAAGCGCTGGAATGTCTTTATCAGCCCCTGCCCCCCTTTGCTCACCCGCTGGAAATTATGATCTGCCGCAATATCTGCCGGGCCGCCATAACCATTGCTCCCGAACCGCAAAAAAGCATTTTTAATATGGAGGTTAGCACAGTGCCAAGAGAGCTAACCAAGGCAAGGGAACGCTACGACGCTCTCGAGCCTCTTGAGGAAAACGTCAAGCGCATAGCCTATTATTTGCCTAACAACGCTATAGACATCAATTTTGCCTCACTAAAAAGCCTTTACGGGATATTTCAGCTATTTGTCAGCCAGCCTTTTGAAGACTGCAGCTCGCCTTATCCCTACAAAATAATCGACTATACAGCTCTGAAGCGCCTTAAAATTGCGCGATCGTTCGCCGAGCTATTAGAATCACAGGCCGACAGCGATAGCGGGCACCGCGCAGATTACATAAACATGGCCATCCGGCTCTTACAAAACTGTCAGACCGTAACCCTAGCAAAAAAAGGACAGCTGCAAGAGATGTCCCTAGAAGAATATTCGGCGGCTTGCGATACGGATCGTCTACTAATTGAAGAAAAGATACAGACGCTTCGGGAGAGGCTCAGCTAACTGCCAGCTGCTCCCCCTGCAGGGCACTACCCAGCACAGCCCAGCTCAGCCCAGCCAACAAGATTCCGGCATGATACAGCGAAAAAGCACTTATGAGCAAACGTTGTCCCTACTGCGGCCATACCAAAATCATCCGCGCCGATCCTTCAGTTCACTTTACATTCTCCGGCAGCCCTAGCACGCATTCGCTGACGCTGCACCAAGACTTCTACAAATGCAGCGTCTGCGGCCTTCATCTCACCGAACTTGAACTCAACAAAGAGAACGAATATGCTGAAAAGCACGAGCTCTCCGCCTCTCAAAGCTTACTAAGCGCTAATCTGCCGAGCGCTAAGCTATCCGAAGAGACCATCCTTCGCCAGGCTTGGGATTTGATGCAGAAAAAAAAGTGGAATAAAGCCTTAAAGGAACTGTTCACTGTCGGCTATCCTTTGAGACATCCCTTGGAATTCATGATATACCGCAATATATGCCAGGCTGCTCCCTTGCTGGTATGCTCATTATCTGCCCTGGATAAGCGCTATCAGCAGCTAAATATTATAAACCACAATTTAACCTGCCTTAACTACTATCTGCCGGACGGCAGCGATACCGAAGGCAACGGTGAAGCCAGCACGCTGCGCACAATTTTCAACACCATGATGCTGCTGGGCAGTTTGCCAGTTGTGCTTCACGCTCATCCCATAGCCAACGGCCCAATCTATTATACGCATATAATGCGCGCAGCTGCCCTGAGCACTTTGGCGGATTTTTTGGAATTATCCACTGTCAACAATTCCCGCAATAACGAGGAATACCTTAAATTAGCGGTCCAGCTCCTGCACAAATGCCTGGAGTCAGCTCAGGAAAAAACGCAGTTTTCCCTCTGCCGAGAATCCCGTCTCTATCTCCCCATAGCAATTCGCAAACAAATACTTGCCAGAATCCAAGAAATTAGCTCCAATATTCGTTTGCTCGATCGTGACTATACTCCCCTAGCTCTTCCCCCGAAGGTTATAGTAATTCCGCTAAACGTAGAAGCGATAATGCGTTTATTCAAGCGGCTATTTATATGTACAATATTACTTCTGATACCTCTTTTCTATATTCTAAGTATAAAAGAGTACGGAAAATATCCCTTTGATGCTGGAGCCCTGCACGCCATTGGCATAGGCATGTTTGTCATACTTGAATATGTTTTTTGGGAATATTGCTGGGCAAACTTTAAAGCAGAAACCAAACAGGACACAGACACTCCGCCTGCCCCGGCCCAATTCAGACCGGCCGCTAAAGCGCCCCCGCCTGATCCTTTGGCCCCCGCAGGCAAACAGGAATACCTGCGCAATAAGTCTCGCTGCCTTTATTGCGGAAAAAACGAGCTTTTAGTGCCCAGAATTGTGCAGAAAGAGCAATCCCCGGACCATTACAGCAAAGACATTAATGGTAGCCTTATCATTGCCCCCGACAGCAACTACAAATGCGGTGCCTGCGGAATTTGCTGTTCCAGCGCCGAGATTAAAGCGGAAAAACGCGCCATCGTAGCTTCTAAGCAAAACAAAGCTAACCAAGAATTGCCCCAAGAAACAGTAATTTTGCCTATAGCCTGGCAGCTGATGCAGCAAAAGAACTGGGACAGAGCTCTCGAATTGCTGTATCGGCCACTTCCGCCCTTTGCCAAGCCCATGGAAATGGCCATATACCGCAATATTTGCCAAGCCGCGCTTACGTTCAGTTTATCTCCGCAAAACAAGGGAGCGTTAAGTGCGCTGCTTAGCTTAGAGCCGCCAGCGATCAATGTTTTAAAGAAACGCTATGATGCCCTCGCTCCTCTAGCTGAGAATGTCAAGTGTATCGCCCATTTCTTGCCCCCCAACGACAAAGAGCAAACTTTTGCCGCACTTAAGCACTATTATGAGGTCTTCCAGCTGTTTGGCAGCCTGCCTTTGGCGGACTGCAGTCATGACTATTCCCCCAAAATAATCGACTATACAAATTTAAGGCGTCTTGATATTGTGCAAACTTTCGCCGCTCTCCTAGAATCCCAGGCCGAAAACGATAGCGCACGCCGCGCCGGCTATTTAAGTATGGCCATCCCGCTCTTAGAAGACTGCCTAACCGTTACCCTAGAAAAAAACGGAAAACTGCAAAAAATAACCCTGGAGGACTACTTGCCAGCTGACAATACTGAACAGACCATGCTTGAAGAAAAGATACAAAGGCTTAGAAAAGCTCTTAACTGAACACCAGCCCTAAGCAATGTCATTTAGCGTATGTAATGACAGATGATTATTGGAGATAAAAATTATGGAACAAAAGTCTTGCATCTACTGCGGCGGTGTTATGATAGTTTTCGTAGCGGTCAGCGCCATTGTCTGGTCCTGCCTTTACTATAAGTGGGAACAAGATGCCAAGAAAAACTTCACCTAATTTTTGACACAACTAGCCTAAAACGTGGTAAAATATGCGTATGAAAATGCGCTGTTTGTATTGCGGAAAAACTGAATTAAACATTCCCGGCAATCCCTACATAGGCACGGTCAGCAAAGAGCCTTACACGTGCGATCATTGCGGATTTCAGTGCACTAGGCTGGAAGTAGATAAAGACGGGGAACGCCTGAGAAGCCAGCCCTATTCCCTAAATGGCAGTGCCGCTCTGGGCGGCTATTCTGCGCTTGGCGGTTATTCCGCCAACGGTATGTTTTCCCCGAACAGCAGCGATTCGGCCAGTTCTCAGGCTGAAGAAACCGCTTTGCGTTCCGCCTGGGAACTTATGCAGAAAGGCGATTGGGATAAAGCCTTCAGTACGCTTTTCCAACAGGGTAGCCCATTTAAGCACCCCATTGAAATCAGCGTTTACCGCAACGCCTGCCAGGCCGTACGTCTTTTTTCTATGACCAACATCCCCGCCAAAGAGCGCTGTCAGCCGATCGATATTCTGATCAACAATATTTCCAATCTAGATTACTTTCTGCCCGAGAGCGATAAGGAAGAGACTTTTAAGATTTACAAACGCCTCTACGATGTCTTTATGCTGCTGAGCAATCTGCCCCTGCAGCACACCAGCAAATCGCTGCTGGATTTCATCAATCTGCGGCGCATCATGCTGCTCAGCTCCTATGCCGACCTCTTAGAGCTGGAAACTATCGGCAACCCCAAGCATTTTAACGAATACCTGAAAATGGACGCCCAGCTCCTGTACAAGTGCCTGGAACTCGCCAAAGAAGAACCCACTAAATTCCTGCCCTATTTTGAAGAGCAGCTCCTCCTGCCCAGCGCCGACCGCAAGCAAATCCACGCTAAAATTGCTCAGCTCAAAGCGCAAATCGGCATGACCGACAAAACCTTCACCTGCCCGCCGCTGCCGCCCCTGCCCAAAGTGATCCCTCAGGGGATTGTGAGAATGTTTAAATACTCGCTGGCTGTCACTGGTGCCTTGGCGATGCTGTATTGCTTTTACTATATCGGCGCTACTATATTCACCGATACTGATCGTCGAGAGCTAGAGGATTTAGCAGAAATAGTTTATTATTTGTTCCTTGCTTTTATCTGTTTTGTCGTAGAATTTTGGGGTAAAAATGAACGCGAAAGCAGATGGTAACCGCTATCTCAGTCTTTTCAGGCGCAGATACGTTTCTTAAGCAGAGCTAAGCCGAACAGCCCGCAGGAAACCGCGATAATAGAAGCGCCTGTGGGCAAATCCCAGCGCGCCGAAAGCCATACCCCGCCGCCTGCCGCCAGCAAAGAGCTGAGCACCGAGATAGCCCACACCGCTGTCCATTTTTGGCTCAGCGCTAAGCCGGTCAGCGGCGGCAAGACCAGCATGGAAAAGACCAAAAGCACCCCCGCCGTATGAATAGCTACGGCAATGGCCAAGCCTAAGCTCAGATAGAACAGCCAATTCCACAGCTTAACCTTATAGCCCAAAGCCTGGGCCATCATCGGATCAAAGGCGATGAGCAGAAACTGCTTGCAGAATAAAGCGTTCACCGCCGTAACCAGCAGCAGCGCCGCCAGCATCAGCAGCAAGTCCTGCGCCGAAACAGCTAAAATATTGCCAAAGAGCAGCCCCAGCATATCGCTGTCGGTGTGCGGGGCCAAAGCCATAAAGAGCACCGCCAGCGCTCCCGCCGCCACATAGCCCGCGCCGATCAAACCTTCAGAGGGCAAATGCTGGCGCGTATCCTGCTGAGCGAAAAAACCCACGCCCAGAAGCATCATGACCACTGCCCCGGCGTTGCAGGGAATTTCCAATAACCCGCTCAGCGCAATACCCGCCGTAGCCAGCTGGGCCAGTGTCGCTCCCACAAAGGCCATGCGCCGCAAAACGACCATAACCCCGATGTATGAAGTCATCAGCGAAACCAAAGTCGCCGCTAAAAAGGCTAAAACCGTAAAATCCAAATTATCGAAATAAGCTAACATAGACTCCACTCAACAGTCCCCAAAGCCCCAAAAATGCGGAAGCATATTCTACAGTTTAAGATAAGCGCTAAAGCACCGTTTAATGCCTAAGCTCTAGCTTTTCTGCGGTTCCCGATTGCTTTTGGCGTCAGGGCCGGCCTGGCCGTACAGTTCGCTGAGGAATTCCTGGCTGAGCACCCGCTGGGGCTCTCCCCAAGTCATCTGCGCCCACTCGCCATTCTGATGCAAAATGCCCACGGCCTGCGTATTTTGCGCCACTATATCCAAAAGGTGAGTGACTATAATCACTGTCATACCCTGGTCATGCAATTCTTTTATTATGCTCAGAGTGTCCTGGCTGGCTCCCAGGTCCATACCGTTGGTGGGTTCATCCAGCAACAAAAGTTCGGGATCGGCCACAATAGCTCTGGCCATCAGCACCCGCTGCAGCTGCCCGCCGGAAAGCTCGCTGATATGGTTTTGAGCATATTCCAGCATTTTCACCCGCTCTAAAGAGCGCCGCACCGCCTCTTTATCCTCCGCATTGGGCCAAAATCTCCAGCCCATCTGCGCATAGCGCCCCATCAGCACCACATCGAACACGGAAAGCGGAAATAGCAGCTCTAAGCTCTGATGCTGCGGCATATAGCCGAGCTGAGCTAAGCGCGGCGTGCGCTGGCCCTGAGAATTGAAAAATGTTATCTCCCCTTCCTGGGGAGACAACATTCCTAAAATGGCTTTCAGCAGCGTGGATTTACCCACTCCATTGGGGCCTACCAGGCCGATGTACTGGCCGCGCTCAACGCTGAAATTGATATCTTTCAGAATTGAGCGCTTGCCATAGCCTAAACTTACATGCGAAAATTGCAGTATTTCTTTCATAGCTATTTGCTCAGAGCCTGCACTAGCTGTCTGACATTGTAATCCATCATTTCAATATAAGTGCCGGTGCCGGGAACAGAGCCGGGCTGGATAGGCAGAGTCAGGTAAGTGCAGCCCGTGCGCTTCGCCAAAGACTGGGGAATATTGCGCGGATACCAGGGCTCAGCCACGATCACTTTCACATTGGAGGATTTCATAGACGCTTCCAGATTGTTCAGATACGAACTTGAAGGGGAGACGCCGGGCTTAGGTTCGATATGGCCGCAGACCTTGAGGCCGAAGTGGTTAGTAAAATAAACCCAGGTGCTGTGATAGGTGACGATATTGGCCCCGGCATAGGGTTTCAAAGCTTCTTTCCAGCGCTTATCGGCAGCATCTAAAGCGTACCAGTAGGCGGAATAGCCTTTGTCGTACTGAGCGGCACCATTAGGATCGATGCGCTTCAAAAAAGCGGTCACGGTGCGGGCCATCTGCTTCATATTGGTAGGGCTGAGGCTGTAATGGGGGTTGCCGTCGGGATGAGCGTCGCCCTGAGTGCGATCGACCTTGCCCTGGGGCTTTTCCAGCACTTTTATACCTGCGCTGGCTTCCAGGAAATTGCTGTGACCGGGCATAATCTTGGGATTTCCCGCACTGCGCAGCAGACTGGGAGCCCAGCCGATTTCCAAGGACAGACCCGTCTCGATGAAAGCATCGGCCTGCTGCAAAGAGCGCAGGTAGCTGGGTTTAACTTCTACAAAATGCGGGTCCTGACCATTGCGGCAAATAGTGGTTACCTTTACGCGGCTACCCCCCACATAGCGCACTACGTCAGCGATATCCTGGGTTGTAACTACGACGTTTAAACCGTCTTTTTCATTAGCTTGGGCCAGCTCCGTCCAGCAAGCTAAGCTCAAAGCCAGAAGCACTAAACAAAAAAGGTATTTACGCATACTATAACTCCTAATATTTGTGCGCTCCATGCGGCCCTAAGACCACATTCCACTGCAGAAGCACTTCGTTGTAACTCTTCTGCCAGCTGGGGTCGGTGTGATTGTACTGCAGGCGCAGGCTGTTCCATTCGTTGGCGATAAACTCGGCGATAGCGCTGGCCCGTTTGACTCTTCCATCATGCACCAGCGGGGAATCGGCTTCGTCATAGCGCAGGCCAAAGCGCAGATTGCGGTTTAAGCGGTATGACAAATACGAATACCAGCCGTCTAAATCCTTGTTTTCCTGCCCGCTGCCTGCGGCATAGCTCTGCTTGGCTTTGAGGTATTCGCTGCGCCAGACCAGCTCTTTATAGGTGTCTTCAGCGGGATGCCATTTTAAGGTCAAATCAGCGCCGGTGAGAGATGAATTGCGGATCGTGCCGTTATCAATTTTAGAAGTGGCATGAGACAGGCCTAAAGCCAGCGTCGTATCGTCGTTGAGATCGGCCATATTCTCCCAGCGCACGGTGAACAGGGGATTGTGGTTGTCGCTCTTGGGGAAAAGGCTGAACTCCTCTTCTGTTTCAGCTTCTTCATGTTCATGTTCGTGTTCGTGCTCTGTCCCGGCGAGCTTTTCCGCTTCTTCGTGTCCGTGCTCGTGATGATTAACCCGACTGGATACCGAAGCAGTAACCTTAGAATACCAGGGCACCGGCAGCAGATAAGAGACCTCAGCCCCAGGAGTGCTCAGGCCTTCATCTCCTAAAAACATAGAATAGTTTAAAGGACGGTCGATCTGCGGCAAAGCGTGAGTGTGGGTGCTATTAAGAGCGCCTACCTCGTTGAGCATAATACCGCCGCGCAGCTGTAAACCGTGACCTAAGCCGGAATACTGCACGAAGGCTTCTTCCACTTCTAAACCACCGCCGCGGTGAGCGCTGATATAGGCTTCGGCCTTGGTGTTGGGATCGACCGGTGCCGAGATACCCAGCTCAGCCTCCTGCAAGAAGAAGGAATTCTTGTACTCGTCATCAGGAGCGCCGCCACCCTGGGCGCCGCCCAGCAAAATTAAGGAGATATTGGGGTTCATCTCGCTCTGCTGGCCTGAAGCCTGCGCCGTGGCCTGAGTAGGAGCTTCTTCAGCTCCCGGAGGCGTGGGGCCGGGATCCGCCGTTTCGGCTAACTCATCGCCGCCTTGGCCTTCGGGCGTATCAGCCCCGGCGCTCTCGCTGCCCGCTTCACCTGAAGAAGCAGCAGTTTTCTCGCCGTCAGCCAGTTCCGCGCCGGAACCGTCACCCGATGAGCCATCGCCAGCAGCTGGCTTTTCTCCATTGGCCATTTCCGGCTGAGAATCTGCAGATTGGCCATCTGGGGTTTTCTTCTGGCCCTCTTTAGCCATCTGTTCATCTTTAGCAGCGGAAGGGGCAGAACTTTGTGATAGCTTCTCTACGCTCTGGCGCAGTTCGTCGATCTGCTTTTGCTGCTGCTCAATTAACTGCGATTGTTTTTCCAGCATTTGCTGCTGCTCGTAGAGGCGTTTTTCCAATTCTTCATAGTTAGGGCTGCCGTCTTCGGAGCTTCCGCCCGCCGCTAACAAATTCTGTTCCTCCGCTAAAGCGGCTGGCCCAGCCGCAGCGGCGATAGCACTCACTTTTTCAGTGCCAGCCTGGCTAAAAGTCTTATCTTTATCTCCGGCTTCCTCAGCCGAAGCGGGATTGCACAAACCGGTTACTGCGCTCAGGGCCAGCACCAAACCTATTTTAGAAGCCGAACGTCCCCAACAAGGCATAAAGCACTCCTTAGCATGAGCAAAACGATATCCGCCCTCTCTATCCAGAGCAGCCATATTCAGCGGCCCGTTACAGCGGCTGCCTGCAGCAGCTGCTTACCAAGACTCTACAGCGGCGGCGTACGCGTACCGCCAATACTTGCAGCGGCCTTCAGCCCTAGAGCTAAAAAAGCATACAGTTAGCTGCCTGCTCCTCTTGCTATCTCTGCGAATCGTCAAGGCTAATCATTGATATTAATATATCGTTATCACTCATTTATTCAAGTGCAGATTATAGCACAGTGAACGGACTTGTCAATGATATTCGCTTATCATTATCATTATCCACCATAGCTACTGCAATGAAAGTAAAACAGCAGAAAATAGGTGCCTCTGGGCTGTGCGAAGTGCGCCGATGCGGAAACTGGCCCAAGCGGTAACTTGTCCGCGAGATACAAAAGATACCCCAGCCGCTGTAGAACATCTTCCCCTAAGTACAATGTCATTTAGTTAAGGCTCAATGACATTGGGAATGTTGACTCATATACAACT
>JAUNIO010000114.1 GCA_030535355.1 bacterium
TCTATGCATTTTTATTTTGCAACTTTAAGCACTTTTATTTTGCAATAAACACTGCAAGCTCAACTTCATTTCTCTTCCCTGACAATTTTCCATAGCTTCACGTACCTTAGGCAGCCGTCTCCGTTCAGTTTCGCCTAAAAAAGCTAGAGTAATGTGATAATTGTCGCGGGAAGAAAAATTGCCTCTAAGAGAGTGCTGCTGTAAAAGCTTAGCGCTGGCAGCAGCAGCTTCTTTAGTAGCTTCATCAAAATTTATGGCAATAAATAATCTCATTGCAGCCCTCATTTGCACAATAAAAGCCGAGCTACAGCGCATCGGCTTTTATAAAGAATATAAACCGCGATATAATTGATTGACAGCTACTTCCGTATAGCTGCCCTAGTGCCTGCACAGTTGTTAAGATTAATACTTCAAACGCTGCTTTAAGCCTAAAAAGTCGCGCATACCGTTCTCAGTAAGACGAGGATCGTTGGCTTCAACCGCAGGATTAGCAATACCGACAGCCTGATATTCCACGGCGCGGGTTCCGCTGGATGAATTTACCTGCTGACCCTTGGCATTGTAATAATTGTGGTCCATATTGCCAATAGCTGCATTATAGGAGTGGACCATCTCGTGATACAGTCCCACGACTGGCGGGCAATGATCCCAAGCATACCCCTGCTCCAAGCTAACCTTGGAACGGTTAATATAAACGCTGCTGTCTGCGCCTCTTTTGCGGTCCTCGCTATATTGATTGGTTCTATTGAGACTTCTTCCAAAGGTAGTGTTAAGTTCAACGGTATGCTTGGTCTTGCCCACCTCAGAAAACATGAGCTGACCGTTCTCTGTAGAAGCCAAAAATTCTAAATCGGATTCTAAGCGCTCGCGCTGAATATCATCGCCGTTAATCACGTAGTTGCTAGGCAGACTGGCTACGCTAAGCGTTTCGACACGGTCAGCAGCGGCATCATTTACTATGTCGTGCGCCCCATCCATAAAAATCCGGTCAGTATCCGCGCCGCCATCCATGGTGTCAGTTCCACTGGCACCAATTAACAAGTCAGCATCAGTTCCACCTAACAGGGTATCATCGCCCTTTCCGCCTACTAAAGTATCGCGGCCAGCATCGCCCTGCAAAACGTCACTGCCCAAGCCGCCATCCAAATAGTCATCGCCCTGACCGCCTATTAACTGGTCATCACCGCTTAAACCGTACAAAACATCGTCGCCTTCACCGCCATCGAGCTGATCATTTCCCAAGCCGCCTTCGAGGTAGTCGTCACCTTTGCCGCCCCGAAGAACACTGTCATAAACCTGAGAACCGTCTTTAGAACGGCCACTAGCAATAATCATATCATTGCCATCGCCGCCGTCGATGTCGCTGGCTCCATAATAGTCAAAAATAACGTCGCTTCCAGAACCACCTTTGATGGTATCGCTGCCTTCACCACCCGCGATATGCAAGCCCTTCATGTAGAAATCAGGCATATATTTGGGATCGATAGTGATCACGTCATCGCCTTTGCCGGCATCAACCAGGAGCTTTTTAAGATCGCCGCCCTTATAAGTGACCTTTTCGCCGTTGATCTCAATATCCAGAGTATCCATAGAGCGCATGGAAATGTTGATCACGTCATCTCCGTCTGTGCCACAGACGCGAATGACATCATCAGCTGAAAAATTCTGCCAGCCCTGCTGCTCGAATTCTCCCACAATGTAATCAGCTAAATCATCGGCTTCCTCACTGTGAGCAGCGCCTGCTGTATTTCCGTACTTGTCAGTGGAAGTTACGGGACCAGACTTGCTCTTGCCGGCACGTTTGGCACCGTCTTCATAATATATAACTTCAGAGCTATCCTGAGCCGCATTTTCAGAAGCATAAGCATCGGTTTCACCTGAATATTCTGGCTCATCGTCCAAAGAAACAACCCGGCTGCGCCGAGTATTTTCAGCTCTGGCACTGAAATTAACATCGTCTGACGAAGAGGATGAAGAAACAGCAGAAGTTGTTTCAGTGCCGCTGCTCTGGGTGGCATTAGAAGCTGACTGGACCGCACCAGCCCCGCTATTTCCTGAATTTTCATAGCTGCGCTGTACAGCATTTGGAGAATTATTTACAGAATCAACGCTCATCAGCGGCCTCAACTTCCTTTAGACAGTGAATGTTTAGACAGTAAATGGAAAACTATGCAGATAGATATCAACGAAGATAAAATTCAGCGAATCAACAACTGAGCGCCAGACCAAAGCCCGGCGCTCAGTTTTAACTAAAGGTTAGTATTTCTCACGGCGTTCATAGCCTAAGAAATCGCGTATACCGTTCTCGGTGAGCAACGGATCGTTCTGATCGATATCCGCATGCTCGTGTTCCATACCCACAGCCTGATATTCAAGACCGCGAACCGTAGATTTATCTTTCGGCCTGTTCTCTTTATCGTACTTATTACCCTCGGCATCATAGTAATACGTATCCAGAGTATGGGTTAAGGCGTTGTAACTATGGCAAAGTTCATGGAATAGGCCCACGATAGGAGCGCGCTCATTCCAAGGCAGCTCTTTATTGCCTAAAGAAATTTTGGCCAGATTGTAATCGACAGCGGTGGTCATGCTGCCGTCGTTATTCTGATTCCAGCCAATCTGATTGCCAGCTTTGGTAGTTCTAATGGTTACAGTGCCATCACCTACGGAAATAGCCGAGAACATTTTAGCTCCATTCTCGGTAGAAGCCAGCATTTCCAAGTCAGAATAAATGCGTTCAGCTTCCAGACCATCAGCTTCGACATAGAGATTCTTGGGAAGTGTTACAGAATAGCGCTCTTCAACTTCATCGCCAGGACCATTCAGCATATCATCAATGGATTTCTGACCGACGAGCTTGTCAGCACCTGAACCGCCGTCCATATGATCGACACCGTGGGCACCGATGAGCAGATCATCTCCAGCGCCGCCCAGCAAATTGTCATCACCTTCACCGCCGACTAAACGGTCGTTGCCGTTGCCGCCGTCGATAGAGTCATTGCCCTTGCCTCCATCGATATAGTCGTGTCCTTCGCCGCCGTAAATAGTATCATCGCCGCTCAGACCGTAAATGACGTCGTTGCCGTCGCCGCCGTGAATCAAGTCGTTGCCAGCGCCACCTTCAATGTAATCGTTACCTTCCCCACCGGAAATGATGTTGTCGTAAACGGTCTTACCGTCTTTAGAAAGACCGTGGGCGACCAGCTGATCATCGCCAGCACCGCCTACCATGCGGGTTTTGCCATAATAGTCGTACATAACATCATTGCCAGCGCCGCCCTTAAGTACGTCGTCACCTTCACCGCCAGCAATGTGCATACCTATAGTTACGTCATCAGCAACGGTAACCTCGTCATCGCCTTTTCCGGCATCAATCACTAAATATTTTGCCTGTTCTGCAGTATAATGGGTTACTTTGCCATTTACTTCGACATCGATTCCGCCTTCTTTAGAATTGGTAACATTAATCTTGTCGGCTTTGTCGGTACCTCCGAGAACAATAATATTGTCACGGAATTCCTGAACAGCCTTGCTGTCGAGATCATAGCCATTCTCTTCAGCATATTTGCCTACCATATCATCGATCAGAGCATCGGTCTCTTCGCTGCGTTCATAACCTTTCGACGAAGTCTCACCAGCAGTTTCCATTTCGTCGTAGGCGGCTACCGCAGCAGCTTCAGCTTCATGAGCAGCATCTGCCGTATTTTCGTAGTACTCTTCTTCCGGCATATCGTCGAGTGAAGCGACTCTACTACGGCGGGTGTTATTAGCAGCAGGGCTCATTTCCACATCATCGGAAACCGAGCCTGAGGAACCGCTGTTGGAGGAGCTGGAATAGCTCTGAGTCTCAACAGCACCAGTCTCCTGGGCAGAATTAACGTTATTCTGGCTATAGTTCTGCGCTTCCTGAGCTTGGTAATTTGAATTATTTACAGCATCTACACTCATTATGCACCTCGAAATATTGACGTTAGGTCTAATACCACACCGTACTCATTAGTCATTTCACTACAAACAGGAGAGAGGTCAAGTAAAACTGAAAAAATTAATATTTCTTCAGTTAGTTTTTATTTTTTCAATTTGCCTTTTACAGTAACTTTGCCCCACTTATTATCATTGGAAAAGGGATCTGCGTAAAGAAACTCGGCTTCTCCTGGGCCTACTGCGTCAAAAACAATACTTTTTTCAGTTGCTTTGGGTTTAGTGGATACAACGGCTGGATTTTGGCTATAGACCGAAAATATATCTTCGGCCAAAAAACTAGTGCGATCCAGTCCATTGGGAAAATTATTGCTATAATCAATGATTTCGACGTGAATTTTATCGCCTACCGCAAACATATTGGTTTCACGGCCCTGGGCATCGTAAGTTTTCATAGTGCGCAAATAATTATATTGAGGCTTATCAACAATCTGAGCATCCCCGCGAATATCGCTAAAATATATAAGTTTGTGATTGGTGGCGATTTCATCAGATAAGAGTTCATAATTCCCTTTAAGTTCGCCATTTTCTGGTACAAAGGTGAAATAAACTAATATTTGCCAGGTTTCTTTAGGTATGTTTAACTGCATCTTATAGTAGCCATCAGCTGTCATTTGCAAGTCATCTATAGCGCACTTTTGCTCGGTCTGCCCCATTGCATAATCTTCTCTGGATATATAATAAACGGCAACATGGGTGGCTCGGGGGTCTATCTCATTAGTCTTGCGGCCAGACGCTACATAATGACCTGGCAAAGCCCGTTTAAACGTATAATCCTTAGCAAATATCTTGATACCATTGTAGATATGATCGTTGTATGCCCGTCTGGGTATATCGATTATATATTTAAAAGAATCAGCTTGAAAATAACCAATAATAGCAAAAGCCGCTAAAAGCACAAAAAGGGTTAATAATTTTTCCTTTGCCGGAGAACCTGTCTCCTCAGCATCATCTTGATAGCCGTCTGGCAAAGCGTTTGACCTATTATACTCGTTATCACTGAAAGACACTGAGAAGTCTCCTTTAGGCAATGTTATTAAATTAAGGCTCGGTGACATTGGAAAGTTAGCTATCGATTAATACTGATATAACAAAACACCTCAGCACCTGGCTTTCTTGCGTCAGCTTCTGCCCGCTGCGCTGCTTCGCTACGCTCAGAGGCTACGCTTGGCAGAACTGCCGCAGCGCCAGGGCAACAAAACAGAATGCAGTTATTCGTTAATAAGCAATAGTGCATTGAGTATATGCATTATGGCATAAAAGAGAATTAAATACCAACACAGCTGAATTGTCCCCTCTGCCGCAATCGCGACATCAAAATCATCCTGCAATAGCATTTAAAAATCAAAAAGACCATCTTTACTCAAGAATTTGCTCAAGAGTAAAAACAGCCTCTTTGCATCAGCTCAGCGATTTTATCTACACAGCA
>JAUNIO010000005.1 GCA_030535355.1 bacterium
GGGAAGCTGGGCATGTAGCGAAGTCATTACGACACATAGCAAATATTGCAAAAGCCCCCTTCGCCTCTGAGCGTAGCGAAGCAGCGAAGCGGGCAGAAGCTGACGCAGAAAAGCACGGCCTTCAAGCATGAAACTATAACATATAGCAAAATACAACACGCGGTGCTACGGCAGTTTTGCCAAGCATAGCCTCTGAGCGCAGCGAAGCAGCGAAGCGGCCAGAAGCTGCCACAAGAACTATTCAGATACAGCACGGCGCTTTTTCAAGATAAACACCATTAGCCCCAGCAACACCCACGTGACAGGAACAGCCAGCAGAGCAGTGCTGTTATTCGCTTTAAAACCTATAACACCGGCCAGAAGATAGCCCACAGAGGACACTCCAACAACCGTTAGGGCATAGGGAAGCTGTGTAGTCACATGATTGATATGGTCGCAGTGAGCTCCAGCAGAACTCATAATAGTCGTATCGGAAATTGGTGAACAGTGATCGCCGCCAACCGCTCCCGCCAAACAAGCCGAAATGGAGATTACCAGCATCTCAGAATCGGCAGCAAAAAGAGCACAGACGATGGGAATTAAAATGGTAAAAGTTCCCCAGCTCGTCCCGGTAGCAAAGGCCAGCCCCACGCTGATAATAAAAATGATCATAGGCAAAAACATCATCAGCGATGCCGCAGAATCGGAAACTACCCGATGAATATAAACAGACGAACCCAGCAGACCGGTTATTCCAGAAAGGTTCCAAGAAAGTATCAAAATGATCATGGGAGCGCACATGCTGCGAAATCCCTCCGGAAAAGCTTCCATGAAATCTTTCATGCTCATGACGCCGCGGAACATATAAAACACGAAAACCAAAAGCGACGACACAATGCAGCCCAGCACCAGCCCTTTAGCCGAATCGGAATTAGCAAACGCGGTGATCAAATCAGTGCCGGAAAAAAAACCGCCCGTATATACAATGCCCATTATACAGCAGCCTATAACCAATACCACCGGAATCACCAAGTTAGATAAGCGCCCATACTGTGGGATCTCACCCTTTTCAGCGTCACTATAAGGGCGATCAGCCGTTGTAAACAAATCGCCCTGCAAAGCGTTCTTTTCATGGCGAAGCATAGGCCCATAGTCTACTTTAGCAATCGTCAGCAGAGTCATAAACAGCAGCGTACCCCAAGCATACATATTATAGGGAATAGTCCGCAAGAACATTTGGAAGCCATTAATTACCATACCCTCGGGAATGGCATAGGTCACCGCTGCCGCCCAGCAGGAAACGGGAGCAATTATGCAGATCGGAGCAGCTGTAGAATCTATTAAATAAGCCAATTTAGCTCTAGATATTTGGTATTTATCGGTAATAGAGCGCATCACCGAACCAACTGTCAGACAGTTAAAGCTATCGTCGACGAATATCATAATTCCCATAAAAATCGTGGCCAGCTGAGCGCCTATGCGCGATTTTACATGAGACTGCGTCCATAAGGCAAACGCATAGGCACCTCCAGAATTATTCATCAGCACAACTAACGCGCTTAAAATGACCACAAACAGCAGCACGCTGGCGTGAGAGACATTGGCAATATTGCTTACTAAACCAGCGCTCTCATGATAAAGTAAGGTATTCATTGCCAAAACTCCATTGCCGTCAGCAGACAAAAGAGCGCCAACTACGACTCCGGTAAAAAGCGCCGAATAAACTTCTTTGGTAATAAGAGCCAAGGCAATGGCCACCATGGGAGGCAGCAAACTAAAAAATGAAGCATATACAGCAGGACGTCTGCCTACAGCTGCCGCATTCGGCATGAGCCAGCTAGCCACCCCGACCCCCAGCATAAGCAGGCAGACCAATACAGCCGCCATCCTCCCCTTCAACTTATCGCGATCTGACATACTCCCTGCCAAAACCTCTCTCAGCGGCGCAGCCGCGTTGCTCCCCTGGCCATCCATCTGGCCAAAGGCCAAACAGCTTCTCCCTTTTTCAGCCTCCCCAGACTCACCTGTCATCCTTCCTATTCTGCCGAGTCAGAGACATCGGCATTTCAAACATTAAGGAAAGCTAAACACGTAGTGTGTTAGCTAATCGCTAAGTGCTAACTTAACGGTATTAAGTTAAGGCCCAGGAACATAGAAAACAATTTAATAAAAATACAAAATAAAATTATCATTTTATTTACATTATACCAGGAAATATGTTGCTATAATATAAACAAATAATATTGCTTCTCGTAGGCGTTTTAATTATCTTTTATCTCGCCGGACATTTCCGGGGAGGAATTAATATCTTTAATGCTTAGCGGGGAGCAATTTTTTGTTTCCAAACCGGATCTGCCCGCCAATAGCAAATAGAGACCGCCGCAAATGCAGGCAGTCAGCAGCTTGACAGCGTGCACGCCCATAGAAACGGTTAGCGCTTCAGGTTTGCCCACGCCAAAAGCAGCCAAATAAAAGACGCAGGCGGCATCCTGGGTGCCCACGGCATTAACTGAAACAGGTATGTGATGGATAACCCGCATCACCGGCACCATGAGCACAAAGACCCAAAACGGAAGCCCCAGTCCCAGACACTCGGACAATATATAAAATACCAGAGCATCAAGCGTAGGCGTAACCAAAAACATCAAAAGGCAAGCAGCCATTAGCTGACGGCGTTTAAAAAAGCCTATCATCACCTGCGACAGCCGCAGCAAAGGGACTCCCGCCGTCATTTTTTGCACAATTTTCTGACAGATCGGCAAATTACCCACGAAAAGCAGCATGGATACTGCCAGCAGAACTACAAAAAACGCTATCACTCCCTGAAGAGGATGTTTTAGGCCTCTGGCGCACAGTTCTTCCCAATGCCAAACCGTCATAACCACGGTAATAGACATCAGACACAGAAAAGACATCCAGCGATCTAAGAGTGTAGCGGCAAAAGCTTCCGTATAGCGCCCGGCTTTGCGCCCAGCCACCCAGGCTCCCAAGGCATCTCCGCCTAAACCGCCGGGCACTAAATTGTTGACCGCATAAGCCATAAGATTAAGAAAAACCGCCTGAAAACCGGTAAGTATAACCTCCGCGTTTTTTAACAGCAAACGCCAGGGGTACGCTACAAAAACCACACCGCTAAAGGCCATGAGAACCGCTGACATTATGACAGCAGGCTTCAGCGTGCGCATGACTTCCAGAAATTCTTGGCTGTTGCAAGTATGCAGCAGCCAGCCCATAAGGGCTAAACCGATAAACAGCCTTAAAGTGACCCACAGCCAGCGGCGTGACTTATTCTCCTGTGCCATAACAAATAACTACCGCTAAAACTTGACATCCAGCAAGTGCTTAGTCCAGCGCGTCACCCGAAAACCGCGTTTATTAGTAATTTTAAAGAACGCCTCTCCTTCTTTGATTTTATAACCCTTTTCGCAAGAAATTATTCTGGATTTAATTTGCCCGTTTTCTTCGTGAATACCATCGAGCCAGCATACTCCTTCAATGCCATCCCAGCCTTTAGTATTCCACAAAAACAGCTCTTTATCGTCTTTAGAGCGCTCCAGGGCCCCGTCAAAGGCGTAAACGAATTTGTCGCCATCCCATTTAAATACCCTATAAGGCATAGGGCGCACATCGGAACGCGGCGTGGAAAAGATTAAATCCATATAACCATCTTTATCTAAATCGCAGAGCAGCTGCATCTCAAAGTTGCCATAAACGAACTGGCCAAACGTTCTTTTATTCTCTGGATCGGTTAAACGCGGGGTCCGCCATATTTCCTGATCCTTATCGTTAAAGACCACCAGCTGCATAAACGTATTATCCTGCTCCACCTGGAAGGGAATGAGAGCTACGCGCTCCGTATGGCCATCGCGGTCCAAGTCACCGTACAATTCCTGATAGACCTTCCCCACCTGCGGAGCAGGCCGTTCTGCAACGGTAAAATCGACCTGCGGCTTTTCCTCAGGGGGATCCTCCTGATCGAATTTTGGCGCATAATCATGAGGCTCAGCTTTGATTACTTCATAAGGTTCAGCCAGAACGGGCAGACAGCTACCCCAAAGACAAAGCCCCAAGCCTATGGCCGCCCCAAAAGCTGTTAAATTTGTTTTCATATTTACTTTCTCCGTTATCTGCCAATATTATCCGGCCTCATTATTGAGCAGGCACCGCACAGCGCCACACCAAACAGTAGGCCCAACGATTCAAAACTAAATTATTATACCTATAAAAAGAAAAATAAGCTATAGGGCAATGTCGTTAACTTAAGGCTCAACGACATTGGAAATGTTAACTCATATACAATTATCGCCACGTTCATGCCTGCGTATAAGCTAGAGCATAACACAAGCTAAACCTCGATTCCCCAACAGTCTTGGGCACCCCCTCTGTCGCATTCGCGACTTCTCCCCCTCCCATCCTTTAGGGGGAGTCAGATAGTTCGCAAATTAGCTAATCGCTAACTTAACGGGACTGCCTTTAGGGGGCAATGTCATTTAGTTAACATTTTAGCCACAAAAAAGCCCTAAATTCAAAGTTATTCAAAAGGTAAGAGATGGTTAAGTCAAGAATTTTGGCGCACAGAAAAATGGAATTGAGGTAAGGTAAGTATAGCATGATTAGTTCAATCAACGTTCCCAACTTCCAGCCCATTCAGCCGGAAAGCAACGGCATCTCCGCTGCTGCCGCCCATAAAGAAGTCGAATTCTCCTATAACCCTCAGGATGGTTTCGTCATGTCGCCCACCACGACTACTCTTAAAGACGTAACCATCGACAAGCACGGCCCTTCCACCAGCCGTGTTAAGCTCAACGGCGAGAATTTAGCTCCCAACAAAGACGGCAATTTCGTTTTTGATCCCAAAGACGCTAAGAAATACACCGCAGCTGCCTCTTTAGCTACAGTAGCTAAGACTTTAGCCACCTTTGAAGACGCCATGGGCAGCAAAATCAACTGGGCCGCAGGCAAAGAGCGCATCGATCTTAACCCCGACGGCGGAGTCGATCTCAACGCTTTCTATTCCCGCAGCGACAACTCCCTCAATTTCTTCCACCAGGATGTGCACGGAACCCGTTACATGACTGGCGCTTCCGGAGAAGTAGTTTCCCACGAGGTAGGGCACGCCATTCTCGACGCCATCCGGCCCGGCTACTTAACCTCCTGGCAGGCCGATACCAACGGCTTCCATGAAGCTTTTGCCGACACCACCGCTATGCTGATGGCCACCCAGGACGACGGTGTCTGCGAATTGGTTGCCCAGCAAACTGGCGGCGATATGTCCAAACCCAACTGCTTAGGCGCTGTTGGCGAAGAGCTGGGTAAGGCCATCAATGAAATGGTAGGCCGCGATGTCACCGGCGGCGATTTCATCCGCAACACCCAAAACGATTTCAAGTGGCAGGCCCCCCATACCGTGCCCAAAAATCCCTCCGGCATCGATCCTCTAACCACCGAGATGCACAGCTGGTCGCGCATCTGGTCGGGTGCCCAGTACGATCTTTTGTCCGCTATGGTGGAAAACAAAATGGCCGGCGGCATGACTCAGGCCGAAGCCATCAAATCAGCCGGCAAAGAATGCCTCGACCTGTACTCTAAGACCTTGCAGCTGGCCCCCAAGACCAACTGCACTTACCGCCAGATGGCCCAGTGTATGCTTAAAGCGGACGCGCAGCTAGGCGGCAATAACCACCAGTTCATCGTAGATAGCTTCACCAACCGCAACATTCTCTTCGAAGGCGATGATCAGCCCGACATGATGGCCATGTCCGTACCTGACAATCCTGTGCCCCAAAACGTAACCGTGACCTTAGGCGATGACTGCGGCATGTTCGCCGGCGCAGAAGTTTCCGGCGTAATCGAGCGCGATCCCAACGTCATGTACGCCACCGATGCGGGGACAGAACTGAGTCAGGATATTAAACTGCTCATCGATCAGGGCAGCATTCTGTACACCGAACCCGGACAGCATCTCAGTTTAGCTGACAAGTTTGACAAAAACGGCAACCCCTACATAGGTATCGTCACCTGGACCGAGGGTAAAATGGTCATCGAGCGCAATACGATGGTCTCGTAAATAAGTTAGCGTATATTGCAGCGTCCTGAGAACTTATAAAGCGTCCTGAGAACTTAGCCAGTGCTCAGGGCGCTTTATTTACGTAGTCCAACTGCGCTGAATTTTCCCTAAGCCAACCGCCTAAGTGACCTGTATGCCAAACTCAGCAGCAACCTCTCTGAGGAGCTAACGAATGGGCACATGCAGCAACTATTACTTAACGCATTGCTTGGCCCATTCAGAAACCTTCGCCTGGCTGGATGACGCCGCACCACCCTGCACCGCTAACCCGCGGCCCAAAGACGCGCCTTGGCAAATGCGCTGCAAATCGCGCTCGCAGTGGCCCAAACCGCTGCCTTCATGCGTCATCAGGGCAAAAACGCGCTTGCCCTGCCAATCTAACTTTTCTAATTGGGTGAAAACAGCACAGGGATAAGTTCCCCACCAGCAGGGACCGCAGACAAAGATATTATCATAGCCGTCGAGATTGGGCAGATAGCGCTTCAGCTCGGGCCTAGCATTGCTGCGCGCTTCTTTCTGAGCTTCTTCCGTGCAGGCCGTATAATCGGCGGGATACGCTTTTACCGTTTCGACTTCAAAAACATCAGCCCCCACGGCGTCGCGGATAAACTCCACACAGTATTCGGTGTTGCCCTTGCTTATATCGCGAATCTCTCCATTAAAATAGTTCTGCCCCCGGCGGGAATAATAAATAATCAGGTTCTTGCCCACTTTTCCTTTACTTCCTTTCACAGCTTCAGTCTTTGTCACCGCTTCAGTCTTATGGGCCTTATTGGCCGGATCAGCCATACTGCTGCAAGCAGCGAGCCCAAAGATTACGGCCACTGCCAGAATAATGCTTACATAACGCATATTCCTTCATCCTCAACTATTGATTATAGCTTTTTACTTATCACCCAAAAAGACGTGCATCGTAAGCCCCTTGGTCTCGGGATTATATTCCACACCCATTACCGTGGACTGCGTATTAGGTGCCAGCAAGTACTCATTCTCACCATTGAATTTTATGAGCTGCGGATCAGCTGAAACAAACGCCCCTTTTACACCTTCGCCGATATAGAAACGGGTGGCAATCTTGGGCTTATCCATAAAATCTGCCTTAGGGCCGACACTGGTGGAGATAAAGGTTTTGCGGTCGGTCTGCACCCCGGTCAGCTTTTCATTGAGAAGCTTGGCCAATTTTTCCATTTTGCCCTTATCGGCAAACTTCTTAAATTTGGCGTAATCCTCTTTGCTGCAATAATTTAGCAGTTCCGACATGGAAGCGCAGCGGTTCAGAATAATCCCAGAGGGAACTTCGCCTTTGTCCAAGGCTCCCGCAGCGCAGCGCACCGCTTTGTCAACCGTACCGGCTGCGTTGTCCTCTCCGTCCAAAAGGTGACCATTCATAGCCATAAAGGACTGGCCGCAGTATTCCTTTATCACTCCCTTTTGTACGGGGCTGAGTTTGTCTGCCAGCCCTTCCTGACGGTAAATATCCACCGCATCTTGGAAGGAGATGGTATGGAAATCGGCGACATCGGCCATAGTGGGCATTTGCTCGGAGGGTATGGGAATGGAAATACCGCTATGCGCCCCGCCTCCGGGAATATAATAATCGGTAGGTTCCCCGCCCTTATGATCGTGCTGCGGCATAGAATCGGGAATATCGCCAGGCTGGGCGTTAGCCATGATCTCCTCTAAACGGCGGCAAGTCCTATCGATATAAGGTTCTGAAGGTCCTTCAACCTCGGTTTTAACCAAGTCTTTCAGCCACTGCAGCAGCCCTTTTTTCTTGGGAGCCGCGCTCTCTTCACCCAAAGAAACCTGATCTCCAGGTGTCGCTGAGGCATTGCTTTCCAAGCTTTTAGCTGCGGGAGCCGCAACAGATGTCACCGTGCTGACATTATAAGTCGGGTTAATACCGCCGGCCGAAATAGGACTGATACCCATATATACCTCTCAGAGCTAAACTTAAAGCAAATTATACAGTAATTACCCAAAAGTTAAAATAAGATTGCGTTAACATTTCAACAATTACGCTCATCCGCAAACGGGTTCAGCATGTCCAGCTGCGCATCGCCAAGCAGAGCAAACGGCGGCAACTTCAGCCTTTCCCTAACCTTGCGCCACCCGGGCATGAAGCTGTCCATATTAGCGTAAAAATACGCATCATGGGCTCTGGTCCACAGATGATTAAATTCATGGATTAGAACATAATACATACAAATCTTGGGGTATCTCACTAAAGCCGTATTCATGGTGATAATTTTTTTGCCTATTTTGCAGCTGCCCCAGCGGGAACGCAGATTGTGCTGAACCAAATAAGACTTGGGCTGTGTACCCACTATTTCTGCGCAGCGCTGCCAAACGGCATCGATGGCCCGGCGCAGTTCACCTTCATAATACACGTGCAGCAATTTCAGACATTCGGACGGTTCTAGCTCGCGCCTCGAAAAAACTACAAGAGCATTCCCCTGACGCTCCACGTGATTGCGCAGGCTGGGTGTTTGCAGGCGCAGAGTCAAGCGCTCTCCCCAAAGCGGCACGTCCTCACCGTCCTGGAATTCCGGCGCATAAGTTTTAGGTGATTTGGCTAAAGCGGCGCGCACCCAGTCTATGCGCGATGCGACCAGACGGCGTATCTCCTCCGTGCTGGCCTGTTCGGGAGCGGAAACTTTCACTTTACCGCCCGGCAAAACGCGCAGGTTCAGGCGCTTAATATACTTGCGCTCTATTTCTACGCAGATTTCTTCTACAAATATGCGTTCGTTGCAGGTCTGCTGCAAAATCCAGTTATACGTTCTAGGCCGGCGGACAAATTTTTTCAGCTCATACAAACTCACCCCTTCAGGAGCGATCAGCGTGACTTTGCCCTCGGGCGAAGCCTGAAGCTTAATCTGATGTATAGGCTGGCGAATAATATCTACAATTACGCTTAAAAGTCTAATCTGTTCCATAAGAGCTAATTATATTTAGCTAAGGATATTTTACACCTTCTGAAAGACCTCTGCCCACTATGAGCCTATCCGCTATAAGCCTGTCTTTAGTATGAAGGTATATGGTTTGCTTACGGGGAAGAAAAAGGGTTATGGTTATTTCCAGGGGGATATTGATAACTTGGCCTGTTTGCCTCAACGAAAAGATGACATATTGTCAGCCTACCGCCATTCTATTGACGACATCAATGAACGGCTCTTAGCTCTGCTCAATGAACGGGCCAAGACAGCGCAGCTCATTGCTCAGCGCAAAGCTGAGCTAGGCCTGCCCACCTTCGATCCTCAGCGCGAATCCCAAATGCTGGAAATCTTGGCCCAAAACAATCAGGGGCCATTCAGCGACAACGCTATTAAAGGGCTCTTCAAAGAGATTTTCGGGGCCACCCGCCAGCTCATGGACGCTTCCAGAAAAGAGAATTTGCTAGTGTCAAGGCGGCATAACCAGTTTAATACGGTTATCGATGTTAACGGAGTTCGTTTAGGCGAAGGGGCCATGGCCGTCATCGCCGGTCCTTGTTCGGTAGAAAGCGAAGAGCAATTAGAGGGTATTGTAGCGCATTTAGCCCAGCGCGGTATTAAAATTATCCGCGGCGGAGCCTTCAAACCGCGCACCTCACCCTACAGTTTTCAGGGTTTAGGTATGCCTGGAGTGCGGATGATGCGCAGGATCGCCGACAAATACGGCACCGCCATGGTCGTAGAGGTTATGGAACCAGGCCTGGTAACCGAAATTGCCCAGTACGCCGATATTTTGCAAATCGGCAGCCGCAACATGTACAACTACCCATTGCTGCGCGAGATTGGGCATTGCAGCCGCCCCGTGCTGCTCAAACGCCACTTTGGCGCAACCTTAGAAGAGCTGCTGCTCTCAGCTGAATATATTCTTTCCGAAGGCAATCCCCAAGTTATCCTGTGCGAACGCGGCATCCGCACTTTTGAGCCAGCAACGCGCAGCACCTTAGATATATCAGCTCTGCCAGTTCTGCGCCAGGAAACGCATCTGCCGCTTATGGCTGACGTTTCCCACGCAGCGGGCAGAAGAGACCTAATTATTCCCCTGGCCCAGGCAGTGCAGGCTGCCGGTGCCCATGCCCTTTTAGTAGAAGTGCACAGCGATCCCGCCAACGCTCTTTCCGATAGCCAGCAGCAGCTCAGCTTAGAGGAATTTGACAAACTATTAGCCGCTTTAGGACGATAATTTCTATAACCTTAGATTAGAAAAAGAGGACAGCCAGTGATTGCTCCGGGTACATACGTAGAATACCTCAAAGATAAAAAGCTCGTTTCCGCCGTTTGTCTGCGCCAAGATAAACCGGGACGAATCTTTGTCAGAGCGCAAAAAGGCCGGGAAGAAAAACTGCAGGAAAATAAAGCCATGTTTACCGTCAGCGGTTTTATCAGCCTCAGCCTGCCCTACGACGAAATCGACGCAGCGCTCAATGCCGCCGGCAGCAAACGCGAAGAGCTGGCGGCGAATTTAGATTTAAGCGAACTCTGGGAACTTATCAGCGACGAACCCGCCGATAAAGCCTGGACACTAACAGAACTGAGCGAGCTTTCCTTAGGCGAGGCTACGCCGCTGGAACTCTCTGCAGCTTACCGCGCCCTGGAAAACGACCGTATTTATTTCACGCGCAAAGGAGACAGTTATTTAGCGCGCTCGGCAGAGCAAGTCAAGGATAATCTGCACAGCCAGCAAAAGGAAGCGGAATTCAAAGCTGAACGCGAAGCTATCGGCAAATGGCTGGAAACGCTCTGGAAGCGTTCTCGGCCCTGCCCTGAGCTGCAGCTGCCCGAGCTTTATCAAAACGCGGCCCAAAAGACTTTGGACAATTTGGCCGATGTGGTACTGTTCAGCACAGATTCTCACCGCTACCGCGACGTACAGAACTTGCTGACAGCTATCGGCCTAAACAAGCGCAACGCCCCCTTTACCCTGCTAGTTAAAGCCGGATATTGGTCTGAACACGAAAATGTATTGCTGCACAAGCTGAATATTTCTCAGGAGTTTTCCCCGGAAGTGGAAGCCGAAGCTGCTCTGCTGGGAACCAATATCGAGCTCAGAGCCGATGCCAAGCGCCTCGATCTGCGCGATCTTCACTGCGTCACCATAGACGATGCTGCTACCAATGATCTTGACGACGCCATCAGTTACGAGCTTCTTCCTACCGGAAATTGCCGCATAGGCATACACATCGCCGACGTTTCGGCAGTCATCCCCGAAGGTTCGTTAGTGGACAGCGAAGCGTTCGAGCGCAGTACCTCCATCTACCTTCCGGACTTGCGCATCTCCATGGTTCCTGAAGTGATGGCCCACGGGCAGTGCAGTTTAGTAGCCGGCGAAGACCGCCTCGCCTTCTCCTTCTTAGCCGAATTTACTCCCGCAGGCGAACTGGCATCTTCGCAAATAACCCCTTCGCTGATAAAGGTGAGCGAACGCCTGACTTACGAAGACGGCAGCCGCTATTTAAGTGACGGGCATTGGCCTGGCTTAAATGAACTCGTAGAATGCCTGCGCCAGAAAAGGAAAGAACGCGGAGCTTCCCTAGTGCCATTTCCCAGAGTTCAGGTCAAAGTCAGCCCTGATGGCGAAATCAGCGTTACCAAGGAATCTCCCAACGATCCGGCCCAAAAACTGGTCAGCGAGATGATGATCCTCGCCAATCGCCTAGGAGCCGAAGCTCTCTATAGCAGCAATTTTCCCGCTATCTATCGCACCCAAGAACCTCCAGAAAAGCCCATCGAGGATATGGCTGAATACGATCCGGCTCTGGCTTATGCCTGCAAACGCTATATGCACAAAGGCATTATGAGCACTGAAGACGCACCGCACAGCGGTTTAGGGCTGGAACACTACATTCAGGTCACTTCTCCTATCCGCCGCTACAACGATTTACTGATGCAGCGGCAGCTCAAATCCCTTGTAAGTGGCACAGAACCGCACTACAGCAAAGAACGCTTACAGGCATGCCTGGCCTTAACCAAGACTCGCACAGCCCAGGCCGATCAGCTGGAAAAAGACCGCCGCAACTATTGGCTGCTGCGCTATCTCGAGAAACAGGAGCGCCAAGCGGTGGAAGCCTGCGTAGTGGCTAATCATCCCGACAAGCATATCATTCAGCTGAGCGAAACCCTTTGGGAAACCGAGTGTTCTCTCGTGCCCAAACACCCTATGCCGCCGGGAACGCGCCTGTGGGTGCGCATCGATCAGGTTTGGCCGCGCGATCAAACGGTGAACGTCAGCCCCATCATAGACGAAGACGAATAGCTACAGAAAGGCGGAATACGATCTTATGGCCAGCCCCATTTTAACCGCTACCACCTTTGATAAGTACGACTTTGGAAAAGCTGATGAATCCGTCAAAACCATGCAAGTCAGCAGCGCCGCGCTCAAAGCTCTATTCTGCGCTCTGATAGTTTTAGTGACCAGCATTATAGCCAGCCGCAGCGAATTCCAGTTTCAATACTTTGGCATATCCATACTTATATCCGCCGTACTTATAGGTTTCATTCATTTTCAGCCCACATTGGCCTGTATACTTACCCCAATATTCAGCGTTGTTCAAGGCTTTATTTTGGGTCTTCTGGCAAAATTAGTCATGAGCATAGGCCTATCGCTCCCCTCACTGTTATTAGATATTTTTCTAGATGCAGGCGATCTCTTTACAGGATTGGAGATGTGTGGCCACAGCGAAGCGGTTTTCAGCACCATCTGCGCCGTTATCGTCATGTGCGCAGCCTGCTGCTTTGGGGTTATCAAGGCTAAGCACACGGCTGATACCATTTTATTCGGTGCGGTATTTGGCCCGGTGCTGTTCTATTTCCTGGCCTTTATGGCTAAAATAGCAGGCTTTACTTTTATTCACATCCACGAAGAGATCGGCTATTTGCTCGCCTGCATAGCCTGCAGCGCTCTGCTCTGCTGGCCCGTCGTATATTGCCTAGCTTTGGATTTTGACAACATTCGGATCGGTATGCTTTCCAAAGTGCCTAAAGTTATGGAATGGTACTGCGCTGCAGCGCTCATCTTTACCCTAACTTGGTGCTACGTAGAAATCTTCAAAGTCTTAGCCGTATGGCTTTGGGAATGCCGCCGCTATTAAATCTTCTGCTGCAGCCATCCATTAAGCAAGGATAACTAGTGGATATTTAATGGCAGTATTTATCTAGCAAGCCATCGGCTGTAACAGCTAAACGCCGAAACTACACCGCCCAGTTAAGAGACGTCTTTTACAGAACTGGCTATATCGCGATAAAACAGTTCACGTTACATTATTTACTCTTTGCCAGCTTTTTTCCTCAGTTTAAACTGCATTCTAGCCCCATAAATCCCCATACCCGCAGAAAGCAGAATTATGAAAACTCCTATGGAAAAAGTCGGCGCGGCTTTTATCTGCGCATCCTGGGTGAGCTGCCCTATGGCCAGCAAGAAACAGCCCATCAAAGTCCACACTATGTTGAAAATCCAATAATAGCGCATTTTGGCTAATTTGCTTTCAGCTTCAATACTAGCCAAGCTGCGCTTTTTTTCCTCATTGCGCATGGCCTTTTTATTTTTGCGCTTCTTTTTGCTGTCATCACGGTTTGGGTCTGTGCTGTTCGTGCTCACGGTAAACTCCTAATACGCTGCCATATCAGCAAATATAACTACAAGGAACAGAATTCTAGGAAGTCGAAAAAGAACCTGCGTATAGTTTTATGCACCGATCTGTAGCAGGAGAACAAAAGCTGTCATATGTCCAATCCAGTCCTAAATACTGAATATTTTAAGCAATATACCCAAGGAACAGATGATTCTGAATTCGCGGATTCTCCAGACCTTAACAACATAATAGACGAGTCGATTCCTTACAGCGCTCAGGCCATGACTCTAGCAGGCACGATCAATAAAACCATCACGCTGCTGGCTATTGTAGTCCTGACCAGCTTAGTAACCTACCATTTACCCCTGCCATATTTCTTCTTTCTGGGGCTGGGATTGCTTACTGTAATTCTCGCGTATTTAATATGCAGAGATCCACAACAGACTCCAGTATTAGCCCCCATATATGCCTTCCTGGAAGGCTTGACTGTAGGCTCCCTATCAGGTCTCATTGATCGGGCTTATAACGCTAATATCGCTATTGACGCGGTATTATGCACGATGGCGGTCATCTTTGCCATGCTGACCGCCTACCGCCTAGGCATTATCAAGGTGACAAAAACATTCAGAACCATAGTTTGCGGCGCTACCATGGGCATTTTGATCTATTATATCCTTTTGCTGGTCGCCGAATTATGCGGATGGTACGTCACGACTCTAGATTTCGGCCCATGGGCGCTTATCTCTAATGGAATCATCTGCGGCATAGCCGCCTTTAATTTAGCCGTCGATTTTGACGATATCAAAAACGGCATAAAATATCACGCCCCTAAATTCTTAGAATGGTATTGTGCCTTCGGGCTTATGGTAACCATCATCTGGATTTATATAGAGATATTGCGCTTATTGGCGGTAAGACGGCGTTAAGTTAAACTCTGCTCTTGCAGTCAAGCATAGAACCGGCTGGCGCCACCCTTGAAGGTGGCGCTTATTATTCTTAGGAAACAGAAACTACGCAGTGCGCCCGATGCGCAGCATTTTGATAAGCAGCAGACTGAGTTCATAGAACACGGCCAAGGGCACAGCCACCACTATAGCTGTAAAAGCGTCAGGCGTAGGCGTGATCACCGCCGCTGCCAAACAGGCACCGAAATAAACCATACGGCGCGCTTTGCTCAGAGCATCAGCATTCACCAGCCCTAAAGCTGCCAAAAATATCAGCAGCAGCGGAGTCTGAAATAAAAGACCGCACAAAAGAATTGCGCCGACCGCAAAGCCTACGACTTCTCCAATGCTCCACAGCGCCCGCACGCTCTCACTTTGAAAGCCCAAAAAGAACTTCCACATCACCGGCAAAGCCACAAACCAAGCGAACAGCGCCCCAGCGATAAACAGAGCGAATGCGAAAGGCAGCAAACGCAGCAGCCAGCGGCGCTCATTAGCGGTTAGGCCCGGACAGACAAAAGCCGCAGCATGATAGATGAACACAGGCAGGCAGCCCATCAGGCTGGCCGTCATAGATAGCTTAATAAAAGCAGTAAAGGCTTCAGTAGGGCTGGTGAACACAAAATAAAAGTCCTGGCCAGCTGACACGCGCACCGCCTCTAACAGACGCGGCGCTAAGCCATAGCACACCGCACACCCGATTGCCCAGCACAGCAGACAAATAAAAATGCGGCGGCGCAGTTCCGCCAAATGATCGGTCAGCGGCATCTCGCGATCAGTGCTTTCCCGATTCGCCTCTTCAGCCACCTGCCCTAAGCCTCGCCAAGACAGTCTAGAATATTCTGCAGCAACGCCTCGACATTAAGGGGCTCAGCATTAAACAGCCCGCGGCTATCATTAACCGCCCGAGTGAGAGCCTGGGTCATATGCAAAGCCGCAGGCCACTGTCCAACCGAAGCCAGTAACTGAGCCATAGCTCCTACAGCGCCGACAGGATTGGGGGAGCGCTGCGCTTCCCAATCTTCACGCCAAGCCTGGCACGGTTCGAACATGGCAATTTGGCCAGGATTGTGATAAGCGGTAAAGCTGAAACCGGGTCCACCCTGCAGCTCAAGCCCCAACCCCATCAGCATATCGCCGATATCGGCGGTAGTTACGATAACATCAAACTGTTCGGGATGGGAGATAAATGCGCCCGCAACTTCTTCAGCGTTAAAGCTATTGACGCGCACGTCGGGGTTTTCCCTGCTTATATCGGCAAAAACCCGACGCCCCAAATCATGGGCTGGTATGCTCTGACTGCGGTCTATCAAAGTCAATTTGCGCCTAGGACGATGGTGGGCTACACTAAAGGCGGTGCGCATAACCTTTTCCACTGTTTTGCGAATTAAAACTCCTTGAGTTAAAGCCAGCTCATCCGGGGTGTATTTGTGAATAAAAGAGCCTAAGTTAGAGTAACTTGTTTCTGTATTTTCCCGCACCACAATAAAATCAATGGTACGGCTTTTCTGATTTTTTAAGGGGCAGAATTCTTCATTATACACGACGACGTGACGCATAGTCACAAATAAATTCAATTCCGCCCACAGTTTAGCTTTGATGCCATTTTCGCAAACTGAACGCTCTAACCGCGGATCTCCGAATCCCCCTAAAAAAATGCCATCCATTGAACCCAATGAAGCCAGCTGATCGCTGGAGATCAGCTCACCGGTTTCAATGTAATTGTCAGCCCCTAAATCGAAAGTATCTAGCTGATAGCTCAGACCATGCAGTTCGGCCACACGCTGCAGCACCTTCAGGGCACATCTTGTGCGAATTTTACCAGCCGTGTCTCCGGGAATTATACCAAAATGCAGCATATAAATTTCCTAACTAAGCCGCGAAACAAATGCGGTTGCGTCCCTGCTTCTTAGCTTCATACATTGCTGCGTCAGCTTTGGCGATAAGTTCTTTCTTGGTATTGCAGTCTTCGGGATAAGCCGCGACTCCGCCCGAGATGGTAATATGCACGATATTAGCCCCCAGCACAAACTCGAATTCTTCTACGGCCTGGCGAATTTTTTCAGCCATAACCACGGCTTTGGTGCGATTAGTATCCAGCATGGTCACCGTAAATTCATCGCCGCCATAGCGGGCAATAGTTTCTTTCGAGCTGACCACAGACCTGATAACGCCGCCCAGCTGCTTTAGCAGCGCATCACCCTGGGGATGCCCGTAATTATCGTTAACTTTCTTGAAGAAATCCATATCGAGGATCATCAAAGCAACCGATTGGTTATTATACTTTGATTTTACGATACTTTTGCCCAAATGCTCTTGAAAATAAGCGTGCGTAAACAGACCAGTCATTGTATCTCTGGTCGCCATCTGCGTTAATCCCTCCTGCAGCTGGGCATTGCGCACAGCTAAAGCGACCTGATTAGACAGCAAACCGAAGAAGTGCTGATCTTCCTCGCTGTATTTATCGCTCTGGTGATAAGATACGAAAACTGCGCCGATAGCTCGGCCTTCAACGATAAGCGGCGCTACCATAACCGAATGGAATTCCTTATCACGGGGCAAAACAGTTTCATCAGTAGCTTCACTGTTAAAATCTTTATAAGAGATCGCCCGCCGTTCCGAGACCACCTTACCAATACAGGACACTTCACTGTCCGGATCAAAATCTTTAAAACACTCGCCAACCGCAGAACTAACCCCTTTGGCTTCCAATTTAGTTTCTTCGACACTGCTTTCATCGAGCAAATATACGGCCACGCTATCTACCGGCAAAAGCGTCTTGACACACTCAGAGACTACCGACATAACAGCTTCCAAAGATGTTGAAGTGCCAAGCTGCTGCGAGGCTTCAATAACTTTAATTAATGCGGAATGACGCGTAATATGAGCTTTTTCATTTTTGGCTTTACTAATGAACAGAAATATGATTATGGCTATGGCCACGATTAAGGCACCTGCAAGAATAACCGTCATATTTCCTCCAATGCGGATATTATTTATCCCCTGCTTCAGGGAATTCCTTAGCTGTCACTGTTTACAATAAAGAGTGTTATTATTTAGATGTTAGCAGCGCATTTCCTGCCTTTAACAAAGCACAGCAAAAAATCAAGAGCTACGATGTTAACAATTCAACCAAAAGCGCACACATATTACACCTTGATTTTTCAGTTGCTATGTCAAACTAATAATGTCATTTAGTCAGCAACTATTTTATGTATTAAGCAATTAGCTAACAAGCAAACTAAATATTTTCCCATCAAGGCAATATCATTTAGTTATCGATCAGCTAACCTGCAAAACTATCTGACTCCCCCTAAAGGATGGGAGGGGGAGAAGTCGCGACTGCGACAGAGGGGGGATGCCCTTATTCAAATAATTCAGTCTGCGCCAAATTACTTTGTTCCTGCGCCTCACGGTCCTGACGCCGTTTGCTACTGTTTTCTAAACGGCGCAGCAAAGCTTCAGCCCGCTCTAAAACCGCACTGGGCATACCTGCCAGCCGGGCCACATATATGCCATAGCTGCGATCTGCCCCTCCAGCCACAATCTTGTGCAGAAACACCACTTCATCAGGCAAATCCCGCACAGCTACCCTACAGTTGCGGCAGCCTTTTAAGCGGCGTTCCAGGCGGGTCAGCTCGTGAAAATGAGTAGCAAACAGCGTTAAGCAGCGGACTTTATCGTGCAGATATTCAAGCACTGACTGAGCGATAGCTAATCCATCAAACGTACTCGTGCCGCGGCCAATTTCGTCAAGTATCACCAAAGAGCGGCAAGTTGCATTGTTAACGATATTGGCGGTTTCGCTCATTTCTACCATAAACGTTGACTGCCCCAAATGCAAATCGTCTGACGCGCCGACTCTGGTAAAAATGCGATCGACGATCCCTAAACGCGCCATCCGGGCTGGAATAAACGAACCCATTTGGTTTAGCAGCACCAGCTGGGCTACTTGGCGCAGCCAAGTGGATTTACCGCTCATATTGGGGCCTGTTAAAATAATGACATATTTATCGGAATCTAACCGGCAATCATTGGGAACGAACTCCCCACAGCACGCTTCTTCAACGACGGGATGGCGCGAATCCTGGACATCAATTAAATTGTCGTCCACCAGCTCTGGGCGCACCCATTCGTGTTCCTGAGCCATATTTGCAAAAGACGCATAAACATCGAGCTCTGCCACCGCTTGCGCTACTTGGCGCAAAGAATCCGCATACTCCGCAGCCTTGGAGCGAATATCGACAAAAAGATCGTATTCAAGCTTGCGAATCTGCTCTTCAGCTCCCAAAATTTTCGCTTCATACTCTTTGAGCTCGGGGATAATATAACGCTCGCTATTTGTTAAAGTCTGTTTGCGCACGTAATGGGCAGGGGCCATAGCGATATTAGCTTTCGAGAGTTCAATATAATAGCCAAACACCGATGTATAGCCAACTTTAAGATTGCGTATTCCTGTAGCTTTGCGCTCTCTCTCCTCCAAACCGGCCACCCAATTTTTTCCGTCCCGGCGCAAAAAACGCAGCTCGTCAAGTTCCGCGTTATAACCATCTTTAATGATACCTCCTTCGCGCAGAAGCAAAGGAGCTTCGGGAGCTATAGAGTTTTCCAGCAGCTCACTCAGTTCCAGATGAGGATCCAAACGGTTTTGGATGTTTTGCAGGTTGCGCGTTGGCGAAAATTTTTCCACGGCCGCAATGACATCGGGCAAATTATTCAACGACTGGGCTAAAGCCAAAAGATCGCGGGCGTTGGCGCTTCCATAGGTAATCCTCCCCACCAAACGCTCTATATCCATCACGCGTTTTAAAGCGCTGCGCAACGATGAGCACGCCTCGCTATTCTCCAGAAAAGCAGCGCAGACGCTGTGGCGTTCCGCGATCTCAGTTTTGCTTATTAGAGGCCTGAGCATCCAATCCCGCAGCAAACGGGCCCCCATAGCTGTATTGGTTTTGTCGATTGTTCCCAAAAGGCTGTGCCGCCGGTCGTGAGCGGTCATAGTTTCGGTCAGTTCGAGATTGCGGCGGGTCGTTGCGTCGATTATCATATAGTCGCTGGCGTGAAACGCTTGTGGACGCGCTAATTTCACCTGATAATGCAAAGACGTCGTGCGCAGATATTCCAGCAGACTGGCAGCTGCAACCGCAGCCTGGGGCGCTTCCTGAAATCCCAAACCGCGCAGAGTTCCTAAATTATAAGTTTTTTTGAGCAAAGCTTCCGCATCCGCAAAGCTTATCGCGGTAGGAAAAGCTACCGGCATAGCGCTCTGCGCATTAATTGTTGCCGTAAGCTCTAAGTCTTTGCTGATGCTGCCGGCTAAGACTATTTCCGAAGGCTGAAAACGCGCCAGCTCTTCAGCTAAACGCTCCTGAGAACGGGCAAAAGCTGTCGTAAGAAACTGCCCAGTAGAAACATCAGCTATGGCCATTCCCAGCTGATCATTGCCCGCTGCCAAACAAGCTAAAAAATTGCCTGACTTTTCATCGAGAAGCAGTGGGTCCATAGCTGTGCCTTTGGTGACGACCCGGGTAACTTCACGGCGTACCAGCCCTTTAGCAGCGCTGGGAAGCTCCATTTGCTCGGCAATAGCCAAACGATGGCCTTTTTCAATAAGAGAACGTATATAGATATCAGCTGCATGATATGGCACCCCTGCCATAGCCAAACGCTGTCCCCCGCCAGCTTCTTTACTGGTTAGAGTCAGCTCAGCATCGCGGGCAAAAACTTCGGCGTCTTCTCCGTAGGCTTCATAGAAATCTCCGCAGCGCATCAGCACTACGCAGTCCGGATAGTCGCGCTTAAATCCATAATACTGCTGAAATAGCGGGGTGAGTTCCTCAATATTTAAACTCTCGTCTTTTATTACAGCCGACTTTTGATTCTTATTCAGATTAATATTATTATCGCACACGCAGAGCGCCTTCGTCTTTTCTTCCAATAAAACCTTTCAAGGCACAGCCAGCTAAGTTCACGGCATTGACAAAAGAACATTTGTTCACTAAAATACACTCAAATACAATGCCGTTGAGTTAGCATTTAGCTAACATGCGAACTAGTTGATTTCCTTAGAGGATGACTATCCCAGCGGATGATTCCCCGAGAGAATGGAAAGGAGCGAAGCCGCCAATGCGCCGGAAATTGCCTAAAACATTGCCAAACTACAGCGCAAGCCCATATCATTTAGTTAGCGATCAGCGAACAAGCGAACTATCTAAATCCCCCTAAAGGAGGATGCCTTATGACTCATATTATCACCGAACGTCAGCAATTCATTCTGGACCATATACGCGCTTATATTGAGCGGACAGGTTACTCACCCTCAGTACGCGACTTAGCTGATTTATGCAACATCAAATCAACTCAGGGAATAATGCGCCATCTTCGGGCTTTGGAAGACAAGGGGTTTATTCAGCGCGACTCCAAAGCTAGGTCCATCCGCATCATCAAACCAGCTGGCCCACATCAGCAAGCTATTAGTTCGCCTACCTCAAACATTGCTACAGCCTCAAATTTTGCCGCAACCATGGGCAAAAATGCTCAGCTAGCGCCTTATCATACAGAAAACAGTCTTAATTCTGAAACTGAATTAGTACCTCTTGTAGGACAAGTCGCTGCTGGTGTCCCTATAGCCGCCCTAGAGAATATCGAAGAGCATATACCTGTCAGCAAAAATCTGCTGACGCACGCCCATAGCTCGTTTCTACTGCGCGTAAAAGGAGACAGCATGAAAGAAGGCATTCAGCCCGGGGACCTTATTCTGGTTACTCCGGGACTGGCAATCCATCGCCACGATATTGTTGTCGCCGTGATTGACGACGAAGCCACTGTTAAACGCTACTATCCAGAAACAGATCGCGTAATACTGAGAGCCGATAATCCCAATTACGCAGACATAATCGTATCAAGCGATCTTCGCCTGGCCGGCAAAGTAACCGGATTAATTCGACAGTATTAAATTATATATTATGGCATATAAACATATTTTCTTCATGCCATAATATATAATTAAGAAATAATATCTAACATCTCTTACAATATTGAACGCAGTAACTATAACTGCATCTATATCAGCCTCTAGCGTCAAGCTATACGTGCAGCCATAATTCCAAGATGCGCTGCGGCAGATAACATAACCTCTATAGGTAATATCATTTAGTTAGTGTTTCGCGAACAAGTTATTGTTTGTGCCGTCTTCCGTCTCCCTGGCGTTGCGGCAGTTCTGCTGAGCGTAGCATCTGAGCGTAGAGAAGCAGTGTAGCGGGCGGAAGCTGACGCAAACAAGCCAGATGCCTAAGGCCTAAATGAAGCTGTGATTCGCTGTATCTGTATATGCAGATACTATACTTTGCTTAATTAAATGACATTGCCCTAAAGGTAATGCCGTTTAGTTAGCGATCAGCTAACTTGCGAAACTATCTGACTCCCCCTAAAGGATGAGAGGGGAAGATGTCGCGGCTGCGAGAGAGGGGGATGCCCAAGACTGTTGGGAGCAGTGTAGAGCGACAGAGTATTCTGCGCCGCCTTCGTCACGGTATAACAAGTAAAGGAGCGTCTATTATGTCATACCCCAATCTTCAATCCAAGCCTAAACTGGCAAATACAATATCACACAACTTAGACGATTATTGCGAAAATATTGGTATTTTTTTATTGATAATCGCATTTTTGCATTTTTGTTATACAATTTTTAGTTACATCGCATTATAGGTATTACTATACCCTAAGTTTTTAATTATCCAGGCCATAATCTGCGCCAATTAAACATCACGACGCAACGGTCTCCCATTTAAAAACTAACGCAGACGGCAGCCCATTGCTCAAATGAATCATTGCTAAAATAGCAAAACGCCAAACGAACACACAGGTTTCATTTGACGTTTATGAAAAAATTTTAATTATTATTTACATGCAATTGTCTAAGCCATTATTTAATAGCAGGTGACACAAAAATAAATTTAATGCGTTCACCTTCAATCTGGAACCCAATACCTTTGCTGCGATATACATAAAGATATTGGTTAGGCATCGCTTGTGCTGTAGGCAGCTCATGAGCTATAAACCCATTGCCAAACTCTGGCAAAAAGCTCTTGGAAAGATCGCCGACCTGTACGCCTCCAGGAGTTTTTATGCCCGGCTTATCAAAGTAAATTTGCATGGCTTTCTGTTTAGCGTCGTAGTTTACCTGAAATCCTTCTTTATAAAAAATCCAAATTGGACGCCCGTGAAATATACAATGATCAGCCTTAGGGTCGCGATGATAATTGGCTTCGATCTCTTTGAGGCTCATCCCCAGCTTGATCGGGCCTGCTCCTACTCCTGGAGTGATGGTCCAATCCTGCTGAGCTTCAGCAACGCCCACACTAAGCAGCAAAAACAGCAAGCTCAAAGCCACACCGCACAGTTTACGCATATTCATACCTCCAGCAGACTTAATTGCTTTTCATAAAAGTTTTTATAAAATTTGGCAATTCACCCTTTCTAATTAAGGTCCTTCCCTGTGAATATCTTCAGCATAAGCGCCCCAACTCCGCCAAGCGCCTGCTGTAAACGCATCATAATTAGGCATGCATAATCAACTTTCAGAACTTAACCAAGCCAGTTCCCGTAAAGGTTAATATCGTTTAGTTAGCAATTAGCTAACTTGCGAATAGCGATTAGCTAACTTGCTAACCATCTGGATTCCCCTAAAGATATCTATACCAGAATCTCGTGCATTCCCAAAACATTCAGAGGGCCTACATAGCCTCTCCTTTCCAATTCTTCCGTGACGCGAACAGCCTGCTCTTCATCAACGTTATAAAATGCCTGCAGAAGCAGTGACGATAGCCCATCTTTGCGAATAATAATATTCTCGGCTATATCTGCCAGCACCGCTTTTATCAACTCTTCATCGTCAATAGACTTCCTTCTGACAGTAGCTGCATTCTCTACGGTTTCTGCCTGCCTGATAGGAATAACCTGATCCACCTCACTAGCAGCCTGGCCGCTAACGTTATCATCTCCCTCCCGCTGGGAGGCTTCACAAGCAGACTCATTAGATTCGCCAGCCTCCTGAGGAGTGGAGTTTAGGCTGGCATTATCCGAAACAGCAGCCTGGGCACTATCACAGCCTGCTGCCACATCCTCCCTTAACTCCTGAGAACTAGAGTTAACACTGCTATTATCCGCTACAGCAGCCTGGGCACTATCACAGCCTACCGCCACAGCCTCCCTTACCTCCTGAGAACTAGAGATTAGGCTGGCATTATCCGCTACAGCAACTTGGGCATTATCACAGCCTGCTGCCAAAGCCTCCCTTAACTCCTGAGAATTAGAGTTAACACTGCTATTATCAGTTTCAGCGGGCAGTCCAGCTTCACGCCCATCCGCCTTGGCTTCACCGGAAGCCTGGGCACTAGCACAGGAGTTATTACCGCTATCCAACTTCACACTGCTGCCGACAGTTTCTTGCCCGTCAGCCGAACAGCCTGCAACCTCCAGGGTAGCGTCATGGGGATCGGGATATATTTGTTTAAGCCAAGCTACGTACTTAGCTACACCCTCTTCTAAAGAGATAAATTCCTCCCCATAACCACAGCCGCGCAGTTTCGTTAAATTAGCCTGAGTAAAATACTGGTATTTAGGGCGAAGATTTTCCGGCATCTCTTTATAAACGATATCGGTTTCTCTACCCATAGCCGCAAAAACCGCTTTAGCCAAATCGTTCCAAGAGCGGGCTTTTCCGGTGCCGCAGTTGAACAAGCCATTAAGCTCCGGATGCTGCCAGAAGTACAGCATAACCTTAACAGCATCCTCAACATAGACAAAATCGCGCAAGAATTCGCCATCTTTGTAATCAGGATGGTAGGAGCTAAAAAGCTCTACTCTTCCCTCAGCGCGTATTTGCTGAAATGCCTTCCAAACAACCGAGCGCATATCTCCCTTATGGCATTCGTGCGGCCCATACACATTAAAGAACTTCAGACCAACTATTTTCCTGTAAATGCCATGATTAATTGCCCATCTGTCAAAGAGATGCTTCGACATGCCATACATATTAAGCGGATGATAAGCAGAAATTTTGCTGTCAAAATCGCTGTATCCCAAGCGGCCATCTCCATAGGTTGCCGCACTGGAAGCCGTAATAAAACGGACGCCGCGTTCTAAGCACCACTCACATAAACGGCGCGTATAGCGATAATTATTCTCCATTAAATAAGAGCTGTCCGTCTCCGTAGTGCTGCTGCAGGCCCCCAAATGAAAGACCGCCTTGACAAAAGCCAATAACGAAGTCTTAAAACTAGCGCAGTCACCATTGAGCAAACTCAGAAAGTCTCGTTTATCCCAGTAATCTTCAATAGACAGGCCATCCAGGTTTTTCCATTTTTCGGAATTATCCAGTTCATCTACTACGACGATATTGGTATGCCCCATTTCATTAAGCCGGCGCACCAAATTGTTGCCGATAAAGCCGATGCCGCCTGTGACCACGATTATTCCCGAATTTTCTGCCATATTTCTACCTGCGCCTATCTATAAAAAAACATCTGCAAAAACAGTAGCTTACTTGAACAGCAAAATCTGCTTGTTCTCAAGTTTACCGATCGCTAATCTAATGATATTAATGTTAAATATCAATAATATTATTTATTAATATTTAACATTAAACAATCTCCTATGCTTCCAGGTCATAAGCCTCCAGAATAAAGTATTTCTCGTGCTTTAGCACCGTTTGCCGGACCAACGTAACCTCGTTTTTCCATAAGCTCCACTATACGGCGGGCCCTAGAATAACCAATGCGATAAGCAGATTGCAAAGCCGAAGCCGACAGGCCTTTTTCTCTTTTCAGCAACCCATTGGTTATATCGCCCAGCACAGTTTTAATCATCTCTTCATCGCCATCTAAGCTGCTATCTCCGCTGCTTTCTTCCTCAGAGGTTTCTGGCTCTTCCTGCACACTGATCTCGATGCGATTTTCTGGGGCAGCCTGCTGCGACCAGAAGCTGACCACGCGCTCTATCTCTTCATTCGTAACAAAAGCTCCTTGAATGCGAATTCCAGCAGGCACATCTAAAGGCTTAAACAGCATATCGCCCTTGCCGAGCAAGTCTTCTGCGCCCATAGCATCTAAAATAATGCGCGATTCTACCTGAGAGGGCACAGCAAAGGAAATGCGGGAAGGAATATTGCTGCGAATCAGCCCCGTCAAGACATCGGCAGACGGTCGCTGGGTGGCTACCACCATGAGAATGCCAGCAGCGCGGGCTTTTTGCGCTAAACGGCAGATAGCTGTTTCCACAGGTTTCTGAGCGACCATGATCAAATCGGCTAGCTCGTCGATAATCACCACTACCCAAGGCAATTTTTCTTCTGCATGAGCATTGTACTCTTTTAACTGGCGTACTTTATGCTTGGCAAACAAAGCATACCTGGCTTCCATCAGCTCTACCATTTGATTGAGCGCTATAGCTGCCTTTTTCGGATCGCACACGATCTTGGCAGAATCATCAGCCAAACCGATGAGATGAGGGATTCCCTCATAAATCGACAGTTCCACCTGTTTAGGATCGATCATCAGCATCTGCAGATTAGAGGGAGTAAAACGATAAATCAAACTAAGAATAATAGTATTGATACACACCGATTTACCTGATCCTGTCGTACCGGCGATCAGCAAATGGGGCATTTTCCCCAAATCGGCTACCTGGACGTTACCGGCTATGTCTTTGCCTAGGCCAAAGCAAAGCCCCTTGCCTTTGCGGTAACTGTCAGAAGCGATTACGTCATATAGGGAGACCAGCTCGACATGCTTTTTAGGCACTTCAATACCTACTACCGATTTGCCGGGAACTGGAGCCTCGACGCGCAGCGTTTTCGCCGCTAAGCGCAAAGCCAGATCGTCGCGCAGATTAGTAAATTTCTTCACCGTTACGCCCCGCGCAGGTTCTAACTCATAGCGGGTGACTGCCGGTCCATGCACCACGTTGACGACTTTGGCCGACACCTTAAAGCTAGCCAAAGCATCAACTAGAAGTTCCGACTGATCTTCATCCCTCACCAAAACATTATCGCGCTCGGGTTTGTCCAATAAACTTATACTAGGCAAACGGTAATTAACCGGTGCACCAGCACTAGCATTGCTGCCGCCAATGCTCAGCATTTTCGGTATCTTCGCGGATTTGTCCGATATGTCTGTTTCAGCAGCTGAAGCTGCCTCCTGCCCTTTATCTTTAATATTCTCTTGAGCAGACGCCGTTTCTTGGACAGGCAAAGGTAAATGAGTTTCCTGTTTTCCCAATTCCAGCGTTTCCGCTTTCGAAGTAGGCTGCAAGTCGAGAGCTAAATTGCCCAAAACCGGCTTATCAGCTGTAGATACCGCTTTGGGTATAGATAAGGGCTGAGCACGGCGCACTGCCGGCAATTCCCCAGTTTTCCCGCTTTTTGCTCCGTACTGAGCAGAGAAATTCAAAGCTAAATTCGGTTTTACCGTTTCATTGCGTTTAACCGACAAAAAACTGGGCAAAGAGCTTCCCGGCGCATTAGCCCTGCTCGGCTCATCTTTCTGGAGAAGTGGTTTCTGGTTAGGGGTATTACCCTTTTTGCCCCAAAAGTCTGCGATGCCCAAGCTCAGCTTAGGCGCACCCAAGCGATCTTTGACAGCAGGCTTAGGCAAACTAGAGCTAAGACGGGGTACTCCCAGCCCTTTAGCAGCTTTCGGATCGCCAGCCTCCCTATGTTCGGGCAGCGGCAGTATATCATCAGCATCGCTGTAATCTTCCTCCGTAATAGCCAACGGGGCGAGTTCCTCATTAAAGTCACCATTCTTTTCAGCACTGCCCTGCTCCCCAGGAAGCGCTATGCTTTCAGTATTTTTTAAATGCTCCGGTAAAATGTTTGAGGAATTAGGGGCAGCAGATATGCTTGCCTCTGCGCTGACCGTGTCAGAAACAGATTTTTCACCCACCAGAGAATCGCTGTCTTCTGCTACGGTTGGGCGATCTGCCAAAGGAATTTCTTGGGACACCGGTTTAACAGAGTGCCCCACCGGCTTAGCCAATGGCGTAGCTTGCCTTTTGGCTTCCAGTTCTGCCCACACGTTGCGGCCATGGCCCCGCATTTTGCGTGAAGGCGCGGACAATCCCGCCGTGCGCTCTGGAATTGCTTTAGACAGCTCGTTTTCTTTGTCCGCGCTCCCGTTCACATTATTATCAGCGGTTTCCGCCCCAGCTCCACTCGCCGCAGCAGTCTGTACATTCGCTCGTTTTTTAGCTTCTAAATCAGCCCAAACATTGCGGCCATGCCCAAGAGTACGGACTGGCGAAGCAGCGCGTTCTGACCAAGCCAAATCTTGATCTAATTTGGCCTCTTCTTTTAAAGTTGCAGAATCAGAGGAAACAGGAATGCTATTTTCCTTTTTTGGCCCGGGGGAAGCCCCTGGGCGCTTACCGCCCCAAAAATTGCGAAGCTTATCCTTTTTAGCAGGGTTAGATACGGCAGAACTACGCTCCACAGCAACGGCACTGCTGTCTTTAGCTATTGCGTTTTCCGTTTGTGCGGCGTGCTTATCACCTTTACTTGGCACTGCGGATTCCGCTGCTGTAATACTCCTAGAGACAGGTAGTTTCACAGGCGCTGAAACGCCATTTGGCTGCATAATATCGGCAGTTTTAGGTATCTCTTGCCGGGGAACATCATCAGAAGCGCTGCTGCTGACGCCAACTGCAGCCCAAACCGGCTTTACCGAAGGATTGCTGCGGTTTTGCACACCCTTTCCTCCCCAGAAATTGCGCAAAGCTTTAGCTTTCTGAGCGGCTGCCTGCTGCGAATAACTAGAAGCATTAGACGGCGCAGTCACAGCCTTTTTTTCTGCTTCAGCCTCTATTTTCTCCGTATTGCTAAGGGGATTATAAGACGCGGGACGCACCACCACTTGGCCGATCTCGGTCGATTTTCCCTTTTCAGTCTGACTTTGGCTGGCAGCAGAAGTTTCAGCAGCTCTCTTGCGCAGGCTCCAAAAATCGCGGGCACCGGCAGAAGATGTATCAGAAGAACTCGCCCTCTCTGAGCCTGCTGTTTGAGATATCTCTCCAGTTAATCCAGTTAAGTTAGAAGTAGGCGGAACAGTCTCAGCTGCAGCCTGCGGAACCACTTCTTGTTTAAGGCTAGTAAGGCTAGTTTCTGCAAGATTGGCAGCATTGCCAGCAAACTGCTGTTCGCCACACTCAGGCGGGTTGCTAACGGGATGAGCATCAGCAAGGCATTTATTTCTAGCCGCCTGTTTCTTTTGTGCCTGGCGCTGCAAAGAACTGCGCAAGCGCTGCTGATTCGCCAGCCAATTAGCCCGAGCTTCAGCCAAAGCCGCCTGCTTTTCAGCTTGTTGCTGAATATTTTTCTCTTCTTCGGAAAGACGTGGTTCCGATACAGCTATGGGCGCATTCGCTGCAGGCATAGCCTCTGAAGGCACTTCTGCCTTAGGAGAAATTTCAGCTGTGGGATGATATTTAGACGCATTTCCCTGCGGCAAAACACTGCTCATTCCCGCATGAGGAACAGGCATCCTGTCTGTTTCCTTAGAAGAACTATCGGATGACAGACGTTTAGCACGGGGAATGGTGCTCCCCAATAAACGCTTGCGCAACAAAGCTTTTTCTTCGTCGCTTATGACTGGGGGCTGCGGGCGTTCCACAGCTGGGCGCGGCGTTTTTTCCGCTGTTTCGCCTGTTATTTTCTCATCGGCGGACATTTGCTCTGCATAAACGCCATTAGTTATGGCTAATGCTGCAGAAGCTGCAGAACCATCTGGGCCGGCAGACAGTTTATTCTTAGTGCTCTGCCGCAGTCTAGCTCCCAATTCTGTCACGCGCTCAATTTCATCTGCGCTGCTTAGATAAGTTTTATTGGCTGCAGAAGGCGATGCAGCAGCAACAGCAGATGCTATTGCCGGCGGCTGAGGTATCTGTTGCGACGGCACAGAGCTTAAATTATCAGCCTGAGCATAATTTGTCGCAGAACGACCAGCTTCCTGGCTGCGGCCTGAGAGGAGAGCTTCAGCTTCCTGATGGGCTGCGCTATACGGTCCCAGCGATGCCTGAACAGGCATTGCTGGGTTTTGCTCATTTCCCGCCAACAGGCAGGCTTCATCCTCATCATTCCAGTCAAACAGACAATCTTCGTAATTCTCATCATTGAGAATGGCACTGCTGCCAGCAGGCTGAAGCTGGTTTCCAGAAGCTAATGCAGCCTCTCCGTTCGTACTGCTCTGAGCGGAAGAATTGTTTTCGCCGTTATCTTCGTCTTCAAATTTAACTAATCCCACAGGGCGTGGCGGGGCCATGCCATCCTCTGCGGGGCTATATGCTGTATTTTGCTTAGCGCGTTCTTGCATGCGCAAATGCCTATCAGCCATACGATTGCGGCTGCGAGCGCGGCTGTCTTCATTATATAAAGCGCCTTGAGAATAAAAACTGTCCACAGCTGAACGAATGCGCTTAGCCACACCCGCTACGCCCTTACAGAAAATTTTACTAAACCACACGCTAAACCTACCCAATGCCCAGAACAGCTTCTCTAAAAGATGTCCGGTCACCGTCATTAATTCCAAAATGTCCTCAGACGTAATCTGCCAGAGCTTTCCTAAACCAAGCGCTATAGCAGACACTGCCAGCATCCAAGCGCCAACAGGCCCAATAAAACCGGTCAAAAGCTCATCTATATAATTTCCTATGGAGCCGGCATGCCGCCCCATTCGTCCGGCAGTCAGCACCATGCCTAAGGGAATAAGCAAGGCTGAAATTTTCAGACTGTACACCAATACCGCATCTGTACTTAACAGCGCCAGAGCTAAATATAATCCCAACAGAGGCACGATCCAGGCAGCAATTCCCAAAGCAGATGTCAGGAAACTATTGACGCCAACCCCTATAATACCAACTGTATCTGGAGCACCTAAGCAGAACAGAAAAAACGGCACGACAATAAACAGCAGGACTATCCCCCAGTATCTGTGAGATTGACTGCTGCTGGTTTTTCGAGAAAAGCGTTCTAGCTTGGCTTCAGGTATGTTTTGGTGCCTATCAGTCCCTCCACGAACCGATAATTCCTCACCTTCCCCACTCGCCGCATCCAGGACGATTTGCTCATCAGAAGCCTTCTTATTATTGAGGCTCTTACCAGCACGGCTTGTTCCCCGCATTTTAGCAGCAGAACGAGCGCGTACTTTGCCAGCTTCACGTGCCATAGCTGCCATCCTATCAGTGTGCATGTAAGTATGCTTATCAGTGTGCTTATTCGCCTTTTATTATTCTTGCTTAAAAGGACAAAAAAAACGTTAGATAAATTCTCGTTCCCATTAATAGTTCCTTGTTTTCACAACTTAGCTTCGCTGGGTGAATACTTAACATCTAACAAAAAAACAGCAGGATTTATCATATAGAAACGCGTATTAAAACGAATTGTAAAAGCTATTATATTGTAAATTCGTTAAAATCAATGACCGGCTTGAGTCTGCGATTCTGCGGGAAATGTGAATAGCTAAATATTGGAGGGCTTATGCTCGTTAATCCAAGCATTGACGATTTATTACTTAAAGTGAACAACAAATTTAAATTGGTCACCCTGGCCATGAAGCGGTCCCGGCAAATTAATGAAGGTGATCCGGAGAAAAAAGACCACAATTCAGCCTGGCCGATTAGCCGTTCACTTCAAGAGATCTACGATGGAGACGTTTTTGTAAAGCCAGCCAGCGAAGATAATAATAATAAAGAAGTAGCTATTCCAGCAGCAGCCGAAGATTTAGCTCTAGGTTTAGGCGTATCGGTCGATTCTCTGGAAGAAGATCTAACATTTGGCAAATTCAGCGACGACAGCGATGCCAGCTCGATTTTAGATAGCGGATTAAAAGCCGGAGATCAGGATTTATCTTTATAATCACCTGCTCTAACGACAGCCAAATGCTTGCACGAGTGCAGGGGGGGAGCAAATGGACTTTAACAGCACTTCTATGGAAAGCGTTCTGAATCGTTTATCAACGGTTTTAGAAGGAATGGGAGACGGTTATTTAGAGCATCCGGCTATTCCTTACAATATTAATCAGCTTCTCGAAACAGCAATCGATAATCGAGCTGCAATGCTGCATATCAACGTGGGCAGCCCGCCCATGCTGCGCATCAATGAACAATTAGTTCCCATCGGCGAACATCAGCTGACTCGAGGTGACTGTCAAAAACTGCTCTATCCCCTGCTTACCCGAGAACAGCGCGAAGTTCTATATTCAGGCGTTGAAGTTGAAGGATGTTTCCCTTCGAGTGGGACGGGATTTCGCTTAAATGTCTATAAAGAGCGCGGCAATCTAAGCGCTTCTATTAGACGCCTGCGCTCAGATATACCTTCCCTAGACAGTTTAGGCATGTCGAGCCAAGCATTTGAGAAAATTTTGCAGGAAAAATCCGGTCTGGTACTTTTAACAGGTGCTCCACGCAGCGGCAAATTAAACACATTAGTCGCTATGATTGGCCATCTAAATGCTAACCGCAACGCGCGCATCATCAGCTTAGAAAAACCCATTCAATTCTGGCATCAGAAATCCCTTAGCACAGTAGTTCAGCGCGAAATTGGCATTGACACCAAATCTTTTGCGCATGGTGTACAGCAAGCTGTCCTGCAAGACCCGGACATTATAGCCCTGACAGATATACCAGATCGCGAAACAGCGGAATTTGTCATCCGCGCAGCTGTTGGCGGTCATTTAGTGCTGGCCGCTATAGATGCTTCTAGCAGCGTACGCGTTTTGGAACGGCTCATTAAGACTTTTGCCAGCTCAGAGATTGGCCCCAAAGTCATAGCCGCTTTGGCCAATTCTCTGCGTGCAGTAATCTGTCAAACCTTGATACTGCGTCCCGAAAGCAATGCTTCTCTGCCCGTCTTTGAGATTATGACCAACAGCGAAGCTATTCACCGCGAGCTGATTAACGGAGAGACAGAGCGCCTGTTCAGCATTATGCGCAGTGAAAACATGCAGACTCTAGGTAAAGCGTTAGGAAGCTTAGTTACGGCAGGAACAATTTCCCGCGAATTAGCTTTGGAATATGTCGGTTCGCCAGAAGATTTAATAATCTCTGCTGGGCCTACCATATCAGTCCATTCAGAGCCTAAAGTCAGTTCCACCAAACCGATTAAAAAAGAAGAAAAAGAGGATGACGATGAGGCTGCCCCTATACCTACCATCCCCGATGCCACTGACAACCCTTTGGTAGCCTGGCTCTAATAATCAGCGCTTCCTTTACACCTCAAAGCGTAGCCGTCATCCGCACAGGTGGATTTTCTGTCTGGCATTCTAAGTCCGCAAAGACTCTCGGCAGCAGAGCGGCAATTTCTCCGGCTAGCACACCGCAAGGCCCCTGCTGTTCAGTAGCCTTTTTGCCCGCCTGGCTGTGAAGATACACCCCCATTGCTGCCGCTTCATAAGGCAAATATCCCTGGGCCAGCAAAGCGGTAATTATGCCCGCTAAAACATCTCCTGTGCCTCCCTGAGCTAAGACAGGGTTAGGGGCATCAAGCAGCCAGTATTTATCGCGGCAGCAGATCAGCGTTGGCGTTCCTTTAAGCACAATGACAGCCCGGTATTTAGCGGCAGCCTCTTTGGCGGCAGCGAGCAAGTCGCCCTCCACCTCAGCGATAGTACAGTCCAGCAAAGCCGCCATTTCCCCGCGGTGCGGCGTAAGGACAGCTCGTTCCGATAAAATATGGCCTTTAATAGCATACAGAGCGTCAGCATCAATTACTAAAGGCACATTCACGGTATCTACAATATTGCTCAGCAATTGTGTGTTAGCAGGGTCTCTACCCAGCCCAGGCCCCACACAGACAGCTGTAACACGCGGCAAAGGCCTGCCCGAGATGCCTCCCTGGCGCTGCAGCAGACCTCCGCGTAGCTCTGCCCAGGCCTCCATACCAATCAGGCCCTGCGATGTCGGCAGCGGCCACACCATTATTTCGCGAAATGCGAAAGGGCGCTGGGCCACTAATTCCTCCGGGGCAGCCCAAAGACACAAACCAGCCCCTGTGCGCAAGACAGCTTCAGCAGCCAGTAGCGGGGCGCCATAGTACCACGCCGATCCGCCAATAACCAAAGCGCATCCCTGAGTTCCCTTATGAGCCCACGGCTGAGGGGAGCGCCGCAGCTCTCTTACGGCGGAAACAGATAGAAGTTCACCGTCTAAATTCTGGCTTTCCAGCAACTGACGGGGGAAGCCCAGTTCAGCCACAATTCGCTCGCCCGCCAAACTTTTTCCGGGATAGATAAACAGGCCTGGTTTGGGCAAGCCCATCGTTATAGTCAGCTCGCATTGGGGAGCAGTGCCTAGTACTTGGCCAGTGTCACTCGATACCCCAGACGGCATATCCACGGCAGCCACTGAAGCGCTTCTGCTTTTCAGCAGTTCGACAGTTTCTGCATACAGCCCAGATACAGGGCGCTGCAGGCCAGTGCCGAACAGGGCGTCAATCACCGCATCGCTGCCGCCCAATTGCAGGGGAAGCTGCTCCAAAGGTAAAATCTCCCCTCCCGCCAACAGCCAGGCCTGCCGCTGAGCGGCGGCATCAGGACTGTATTTGCCAGAGTCTGCACTGCTGAAACAAACTACAGCATAGCCAAGATTTTTCAGGGTTCTCGCTATAGAGAAACCATCGCCGCCATTATTGCCCGGACCGCACAGCACCAGCAAGCGCCGTTCGGCAGGCCACCGCTCCGCAATAGCATAAGCAGCGGCACGCCCGGCGTTTTCCATGAGCAAAGCGCTGCTTACTCCCCATTCCTCAGCAGTGCGCCTATCTATCTCCGCCATTTGCACGGCGTTAGCTATTTTCATGCCTGATCCCCTCGCAGTTTCCACAATGTCATTTAGTTAAGCAAAGTACAGCATCTGTACAGACAGATAAAGCGAATCACCGCTTCTTTTAGGCCTCAGGTGTCGGCTTTTTGCGTCAGCTTCTGCCCGCTACGCTGCTTCGCTGCGCTCAGATGCTAAGCGTAGCAGAATTGCCGCAACACCAGAGCGACGAAAGATGGTGCCAACGTTAAAGCATATTCGCCAGTTGCTAGTAAGCGCCAAAACTACGTTTGACGCTTACTTAAGCAGCGTTTCCTTTATCACTAAGAGCATAAAAAAAGACAGCCCCTCACCACAGAGTGATAAGAGGCTTCGCTTAAGCAGTTAAAACAGCAGGCAAACTAACGTTTAGTCCACTGGAAACCACGGCGGGCGCGCTTGCGGCCATATTTCTTGCGCTCTTTTTCACGAGGATCGCGGGTTAAGAAACCCTCATCCTTCAAAGTCTTGTGCAAATCCTGATTAAAAATCTGCAAAGCTCTGGCAATTCCGTGTCTCACAGCGCCAGCCTGACCAGACACACCGCCACCATCACAGGTAACGTGTACATTGAACATGCCCATAGTCTTGGTCAGCTCAAAAGGCGCACGTACCAGCATCTGCTGCGTGGCCCGAGGGAAATACTCTTCATAAGAGCGTCTGTTTACATAAATCCGACCTTCGCCAGGAACCAAACGAACCCGGGCGACGGCGCGTTTTCTGCGCCCTGTTGCTGCATAAGCAATAGGTCCAATGGAAATTTTCTCACGTTTAGGCATAAGCTACCCCACCAAATACTATCTATCTTTAACGTTCAACCTAAGCAGAGGACTTTATTAGTCCATGGGCAAAGGTCTAGGTTGCTGCGCTTCGTGAGGATGCTGACAACCCGTATAAACTTTCAGTTTGCGCATACGAATCGCGCGCAATTTATTCTTTGGCAACATGCCATCCACAGCAGCCTTAATAATGCGATCAGGATGCTTGGCAAGCATTTCTTTGAAGGTTACACTCTTCAAACCGCCGGGATAACGGGAGTGACGAATGTACTCTTTATCATTGACTTTTTTGCCTGTAAGCACGACCTTGTCGGCATTAAGTACGATTACAAAGTCACCCGTATCAATATTCTTAGAAAAAGTGGGTTTGTGCTTTCCGATAAGCACACGCGCAATCTGTGTAGCTAAACGCCCCAGGGTCTGTCCCTCAGCGTCCACTACATACCATTCTTTACGAACCTCATTGGCCTTGACGGCGTACGTCTTCACGTAAGTCCTCCTGCCGGCCTGTCTCCTCTATCCTCAGAGAAAACTTCTAAACCGGACAAACATTACGAGCACCCTTAAAATTAAAAGAGCACTCAAAGATGCTGAAATATTTTAGCGCCTTGATGTACCTATGTCAAGAGGGTAGCGCCACCCCTCCGCATATTTGCAGACCAACGGGGATAGTCCACACATACGACCGAAGATTATTTTATACCAATTTTGCGGCGATGTCAATGACAATTCCCGAAAGCGCAGAAGTTTAAAAGCACCATTGCTTTTGTCGGTTCCACATTGTCCGGCAGCCGCCGTACAGCGCTCCAAAAACCGCAAGACACGTCACGCAGCAGACCGTAATCATTATGGCTATCTGATACATTATTGCTGTTGTCGGCAAAGTTCCCGACAATATCTGCCCAGTCATCATTCCCGGCAGAGCTACCACACCCATACCCAGCATAGAGTTCATAGTGGGAAGCAGAGCTGTCTCCAATGCCTGGTTAGCTATAGGGGAAAGAATCCGCTGGGGATCGACTCCCAAGTTAAGCAAAGTATCCAAACGAGTTTTTTGCAGCATCAGCTGCTCATTGAACGTCTTTAGGCCCAAATTAAGCCCCGTCATAGCGTTGCCTATCACCATACCTCCCAATGGAATAGTATATTGGGGGTTAAAAATATCGGCGCGTATGACCGCACCTATCAAAAATAGGATCAGGCTTAGGCTCGCTGCTGTCAAGGAGCTAACTACGATAATTTTAAAACGTCTGGATAAATGCTTATTGAGAGATAGAACGCGATGGGAAGCAAACACAGTCATAGCCGCTATATATGCCACCGTAAACGCCGGATGGGGATTTTCAAAGATATAGGTCAGCACTAAGCCAGCCAATATTAACTGTATTGTCATGCGTACGCTAGCCAGCAGCAAAAGACGGCTCTGACCTATACGGCAGTACGACATTACAGCCAGCACGATCAAAAGCAGCAAATACACTATCGAAAAGGGAATAATGCCCAGTTGAATGATCATCTTAGTTTATGCTCGGTTATACCTTTCCGCCCGCCAGCATACCCAAAAATAAGCAATTACCCCAAAGCAATCGTCTTATCGGCAAACATTTCCGCAAGATACAAGTCGTGACTAACGATTAAGGCTGTGCGCCCGCGCTCGCGGCAATGCTCGCGCAGCTGCCGGAGCAGACGTTCCCCAACAGCGCGGTCTAAAGCAGACGTAGGTTCGTCCAGCATGATTACCGGCGAAGCAAAAGAAAGCGTCACGGCTAAGAAAATACGCTGGCGTTCACCTCCGGACAGCTGCTCGCAGACAGTAGTATCCAAGGCAAAGGAGGCACAGCAGATATCCAAATACATGCGCATCTCTGTGTCAGATGGGCCCGGCAGGCCGCGATAAGCATAAAAGCTGGCAAAATTATCCGCGATAGTGCCTGGTTCTAAATACACCTGCTGGCCAGCTAATAAAACCTGACGGCGCAGTTCCAGCGGATCCCATTGCTGCACAGGGATACTTTTGCAGAGCAGCTCCCCGCGCTCGGCGGAAAGCACGCCGTTAAGCAATTTAAGCAAAGTAGTTTTACCGCAGCCGCTGGGGCCCAATATAAAAGCAAACTCCCCCTCCTCTATAGAAAAGTCAGGGAAGTTTAGGTTATGCCAGCCCAAGCTGACAGAGCTGAATAAAGCCATCATTCATCTAAAGGATTATCTGAATCGGTGGACCAGGTCAAAGTAGTATCCGGACGGTGATCGGCATAATGCGAAGCTTTTCGTCCCCCCTGTTTAGAGTAGCCGAATTCGTCTTCATGGGCGGCTGCGGCAGCCCGGTTCTTAAGGGAATATTCCATATAGCCGACATTAACCACATCTCCCAGAACAGGCTTGATGCGGATAACTGACAGCTGAGCCAAAATATGCACCATAATCAAGCTAGAATAAGACATGAAGAGGATACACAAGCAAGTGCCTAAAAAAGGTACGGGAAGAATCCCCGTAAACAGGGATATTACATAATTGACAGAGCACCAGGCAGCCACGCCAAACCAAAAATCTTTTCCCAAGGCCTGCACGCGCAAAGCTACCTCACCAATCCTAAAAGCGCGCGTCACCACCACCGATTCGCAATACAGAGAAAAACCGGCCCAAAAGAAAACGCTCACGCCGTAAAAGACCAAAGCGACCAAAAATTTAAGGAAGATAGAAACATGCGCGGTGCCGCCGGTGAACAGCTGAATAAACGCTGAAGAGCCAAACAACAGACCAATCAGCAAACTAAACAGCATACCGACAATCACATATCCTAGAGCGATGATTGCCGCCAAGATGCCTTTGAGCGCAAAATCACCGACGTTGGACCATTCTGGCTGTATATCCTCGTCCTTTTTGCCGCTCACAACTCCTCGGTATATTTCCACTCCGTAGCCTAAAATGATGACATTAATAAAGGGGAGCATACCGACGACGCTTGTGATAGTTAATTTTTGCTTTGCATCGACATCTGCACCCAGATAGGTAAGGGCTCGCCGCCAGTTTAAACCCATAAAAACCTCCGCCTCACGCTTTTAACGTCCCAATTTTTTCCACCCAAACCATGCTCCGGCACCAAAGCCTACAAAAGGCAGCGACAAATCAGTCACTAAGCGCCAGCACCAACTGCCGGCGGCCATAGCGCCGTTTTCCAAGCCATTGCTAACCGCCCCCCAATTGACGGTTATGAAACCAGCGTCATTGAGGACGTACAGCACTATTAGTATAGCTCCAAGCACAAACATAGCAGCCTTAAATGCCACTTTAAGCGCATAGCCAACCGCTATGCCGGCGATACCTCCTCCGCCGAATTGCAGAAGATACTGATACACAGGATTTACAGCCGCATCTTGCGCTAAAGAAGCCTCATCCATTACGCTTCAAACCTCGTCTTATCCAAAACAGTTTTGCTAAGCTCTGTCACAAGCGTCTTCTCTGCCCACTTCTGTCAGGATATCCGTCAGACGCGTTAGAGAATGCACTTGTTAGCTTACCGCTAACTTCATGGGCCTAAGCTATATAAAAATAGCATAGTGCAATTCTACGCTATACTATTCCTTCCTAGATAATATGTATTTTTTTTCAGTTTCGCCACTCTCTGCCACCTGCGTGTCACCTGCGCAATTTTCCCTTTTCCTTCGCCGTGCTCATACGGCAATATCGTACAAGCACGGCTATTATAGCAGGATTATCATCTTTCAGCATAAAAAGTAAATAATTTTGAGAACTATGTTTTTCAGGCAACGCAGGAGGCCTCATGATAATTGATTCTGTCAATACTTCTGTCAGCGAGCTGCAAACCGATCTTTTAGTGCTTATTCTCGATGACAACTCGGATCTATTTGCAATCGACGACGAAAAACTGCAGGAGTACGTCAATGGCATTAAACAAGAATATGCCGATAAGAAGCGCAAAGGCGAACTGCAGTTCACCCCGCGCCATTTAGAGAATATAGGGGCTGCGGTCATCTACCATACCAACGCCCATCAGGGTATGAATCTGTGGGAAAGCGTCAAAATATGCGTCTCCCAAGCCCTTAATTTAGCTGCCTCTACTTTGCGCAAAAATGTCACTTTGCTGCTCAATACACCCGCCGGCGCGGAGTTAGTGCCTCATGTCACCGAAGCCGCTATTTTGTCATCCTGGGACTGCTATAAATACAAAAAAGAAGCCGATAAATTCAGCGATTTAATGCTTTCTTTGGACGTAACCGATGTGGATGCCGCTATTGTAGCTATCAGCCGCGCTTCTTTAATCGCCAACACCGTCAATGAATGCCGTATGCTGACCACCGAGCCCGCAGACGTGATTAACCCCGAATCGCTGGCCCAATACGCCCAGCAGATGGCTACGGAATGCGGGCTGGTATGCACGGTACTCAATGAAGAACAGCTGCTAGAACAAGGCTATCTGGGCCACATCAAAGTCGGCAGCGGCGCTTTTAACCCTCCGCGCATGATTATTCTTTCCTACACCCCCGAAGAAGAAAGCGATGTCCATTTAGCGCTGATAGGCAAAGGATTGTGTTTCGATTCCGGCGGAATCAGCCTCAAACCCGCAGCCAACATGCACGAAATGAAGAGCGATAAAGCCGGAGCGGCGGCCGTGATATCTACCATGCGCGCCCTGGCCAAATTACAGCCCAGCATTAAAGTTACGGCTATCGCCGTCTGTGCTGAGAATATGCCCGGCGAAGGCGCTCAGCGCCCCGGCGACATTATCCGCTTCAAAAACGGCACTACCGTGCACGTGGAGAATACCGATGCCGAAGGACGCTTAGTTTTGGCCGATGGCCTTATCCGCGCCGGGGAACTGGGGGTAACGCACATAATCGACATAGCTACGCTTACCGGTGGCTGCGTCCGCGCCCTGGGCGAAAGCTTTACCGGCATTATGGGCATTAACAAGCGCTTGGTCGATGCTGTCACCAAAGCGGGCGGCAATACCGGCGAATCATATTGGAAATTACCTCTGCCCTTGGAATATCGGGAGATGCTCAACACTCCTTTCGCCGATCTAACCAACAGCGCCGGTCCTTTAGCGGCAGCCACCACCGCTGGACTCTTTCTCAAGGAGTTCGTGCCCGAGCGCACTCCTTGGGTCCACCTGGATATAGCAGGCACAGCCTGGCACGATAAAAAATGGAAATACCTCGTTCCCGGCGCTTCGGGAATCGGTGTGCGCACCCTGGTGGAGCTGATCTGCCGCTGGTCAGAATACATGGGGTAAGTAAAAATACCCTATACCGTAAAATATAAAAATAGCTATAGAGGGGCAGTCTAGACGGCTGCCCCTCTCGCACATCTAGCACAGCCAACATTTTGGTCAATAATCTGCCTAAAATATTCACACACTTAAGAGGTATACGTCATGCCTATTTGGCTAGTTTTCTGTATAGCTGCTACCCTGCTGGTACTCGGTTATGTTTTTTACGGCTCACTGGTCAGCCGTATTTTCGGGGTAGATGAAAAACGCGCTACACCGGTTCAGGAACTGGCAGACGGCCGCGATTATATAGAGCTGCCCAACTGGAAAGTATTTCTCATTCAGCTTCTCAACATCGCCGGCATGGGACCGATTTTCGGTCCTCTATTAGGCGCTCTTTATGGGCCAGCCGCCCTGTTTTGGATCGTCTTCGGCTGCATATTTGCTGGGGCTGTTCACGATTATCTCAGCGGTATGCTTTCCGTGCGCAATCAGGGCAAATCGATTCCCAATATCTGCGGTAAGTATATGGGCAGCGTCATGAAGAATGCCATGGTAGTATTCTGCCTTTTGGTGCTAGTTCTCACCGGCATGGTCTTCGTAACCGGCCCGGCCGATTTGCTCAACGAGTTATTCGGCCAAGGGCGCGGCTGGTGGCTGATCATCATCTTTGCCTATTTTTTCTTGGCGACAATACTGCCCATAGACAAACTCATTGGCCGTTTCTATCCTATTTTCGGCGGGCTACTTATATTTATGGCAGTCAGCCTGCTGCTGGCTCTCTTTTTAGACGACCGTTTCAGCACGATACCCAATTCTTATTGGACTTCCAGCCATCCCAGCGGGGCCTCTGCCTGGCCTCTCGTCTTTATTACCATTGCCTGCGGGGCCGTAAGCGGTTTCCACAGTACCCAATCCCCTCTAATGTCGCGCTGCCTAGCCAACGAGAAATATGGGCGGCAGACCTTTTACGGAGCTATGATCGCCGAAGGCCTGATCGCTATGGTCTGGGTTTTGCTGGGCACATCTTTTTACAACAACGGTTACGACGGCTTAAATTGGAGCAACGCCGCTTCGGTTACCCATAAAATCGCCTCCACGCTTTTAGGAAGTTTCGGCAGCGCAATCGCCATGCTGGGCGTAATTATCCTGCCGATAACCTCAGGAGACACAGCCTTCCGCAGCGCCAGGCTCATTGTCGCCGACGCCTTTAACATCGAACAAAAATCAATCGCCAAATGCTTAGCTATAGCCGTACCCCTCTTCGCCACAGGCTTTATCTGCAATGTAATCGGTTTCGATACGCTGTGGAAATATTTCGGCTGGTCCAATCAGACCCTGGCCACCATCGTGCTATGGCTGGGCGCGGTATATCTGAGAAAAAACGGCAACAGCGGTTTAATCGCCAGTATCCCGGCCATGTTTATGACCACCGTTGTCGGCACTTTCGCCCTGAATAACAAACTCATGGCCCTGTGCCTGCCGCTAGGCCTCAGCACACTGCTCAGCGCTGCTTTGGCTCTGCTGTTTCAGGCCTTAACCTGGCGCTGCCGTCCCACTGCGGAAAACACGGCTGTAACCGAAAACTAAAACAAAAGACGTAAACAGATAGTGTGCAAAAAGCTGACGGCCAGTTCTGCACAGGGAACATCCTGGCTAAGCGGATGCCGGCGCTGGGCTGACCGTCAGCATAAAATAAATACCCCCTTCGCTCTCTAATTGTACGAAAGGGGTATTTATTGATAATTACTCTATGAAAAACTATGCGCTGTCAGCAGCTCTTAACGCTGGCGGTCTTGATTGTCTCTAACTTCAACGCCTTCGACATCCTCGACAAAATCGCCGTTCTTCAGACGGAAGACGCTCACGCCGCCATTAGCGGGGAAGCGCACTTTAACTTTCAGGTTTCTCTCGCTCTCCTCGCCGGGACGGATACCGATCAGCTTCGCGCACCAAGGAGCGACAGCCATAGTTTCATCGTTGCGCAGGGTGTGATCGTAAAGTACACTTATACCGGGTATAGACTCAAATCTTGTAGCAGTTCCACGCACAATCGGTACGGGCAGACTGTTGATTTGCGCATCTTCGGGAGCGTTGTCAAACTGGCAGAGATAAACCATCCTATTAAAGCCGTGGAATAAATCATTGGCCTCCTCGCCCATAGCAGACGCTAGATTGGTCATCCCGGTATCAGGTGATTTTATAATTTTGCTGATATTGGTCAAGCCGAAATTCTCATACAGCCAGAGCATAAACATATGGCTACCGCCATATACGCACTGAGACGTATTACCGCGGTCATTGCAGAATATACTCTCACCGTCCTGATATTTTATATCACTGAGAAATACGCTATTCTCGCTATCTTGCCAATCTTCGCCGCCCATGAAAACATTAATATCATTAACAGACCACCAGTCTGCTGCAACACCGCCGCCGCAAATATCTCCGGCTAATTCTCCCAGCCCTTCAGAGATACCTATGCGCTCTACGGCGTCTGCGGCTTTTGTTTCACCCAGCTCAAAATCATCAAATTTGCCTTCGTGGACGACTTTGCTATTTATTTCGATTAAATGGGTAAGCTGATGGGCCAAAGCATCTTTAATCATATATGACGGGCCATTATATTCCGCTTGACCTGTTTCCTCATCAACTGTTGCACCAATTGCGAGCTTACCCGTTACCCCATCAGTAACAATACTACCCATTTTTGTGGCATTGAGGAATATAAACTCTCCAGCGTTAGAAGTGGCCACTTGAGACACAGGAAAGGCATCGCAGAAACGCACTGCTCCTAGATGCCCGCCCATAGCGTCATTATCGCATATCACAATATTGATGCGCTGATCTCCGTCGCGCCCACCGGAAGGAGAATAACGCCACTCATGACCAAAGGCCTCGGTCAGCGTTTGATAAATGCCTTTTCCGGTGCCGTTGACATTATCGTCGAAAGCTTTGGCCAAATCAATGCCATATTCTCCTAAGAACTCTTGCACATCTGTAGTGCCATCTTTATCGCACTGATATAAAATATTACAGTTGGCCGTGTATTTGTCGTCAACTACTTTTTTGACATAAATAGAAGTGCCGCTCTTGGTGACCACACTGGGAGGATAAACTTTGCTAATATACCCTACGTCCTGTCCATCGAAACGAGCTAAAGTGGCAGGCTGCGAATCCTTATGGCTGACCCCGTCTGCTAAGAGCCTATTTAGATATTTAACCGAGTCTTGAAAAGCACAGCGATAATTGTATTGCATATCGCCAGTTTGCGTTTCTTCATCTCCACTTTCATCTCCACCTTCATCAGCAGCTTCGTCACCTTCATCCAACAAAGCATTCTTTCCCGCAGTCTCTTCAGCGTATTTCTCAGCGCTTTCTTCCGCCTCGGCGTTAACGTAAGAAGTCGTCAAAGTGACATCTTTCGTCTTATCATAGGTCTCATCTTTGCCCGTAGTGCTCACTAAAACCACGGCATTGTCGGCCAACCCGTATTTTTCCAGGGTAAACTCCATGGTTTTAACAGTTGGAGTAGCTCCCGGCAATTCAGGCAATTCAAAATCTGCGGCCGTTCCGCCTCCGGAACTGCATCCCGCCACCACCGACGCTATCAAAGCCGCCGTACTCATCAAACCGAAGAGACCTCTGTGCATGCACACCTCCAAAACTATACCAACGACACAGCCCTACGCAAACAGCATTTGCAGGCCAAATATCAAGTTAGTTTCTCTAAAGTTAAATGCTTTCCTGTTAATAATTAAGACAGACTATTTTATCTGTCCTGGGATTTATCTACAATTCTTGAACTGTCCAGGTACCGTCGCTTCTGCCAGTAACAATGCGCTTGGCAATTCCCGCAAAGATACCGCTTTCGACAACGCCGGTGATAGATTTCAGCTGCACTGCCAACTCCGCAGGATTGGCGATGCCGCCGAAATCACAGTCTGCAATATAATTGCCGTTATCGGTAACAAACAGCTGGTCCTGGCGGCAGCGCAGAACAGCTTTCGCTCCCAGAGCTTCCAAACGCTTAACTGTGCGCTGATAGCCAAAAGGCACTATTTCTACAGGCAATTTAAAAGCGCGTCCTAATACCTCAACATGTTTGCTCTCGTCAACCATGATGGTGACTTCATCGCTGGCCAAGGCTACCAGCTTTTCCCGCAGCAGAGCGCCTCCGCCGCCTTTAACTAAGTTGCCCGCTTTATCGGTTTCATCAGCTCCGTCAAAAGTCATATCAACATGAAGCAGACTGGGATTGGTGAATTCTCCAGTCAGTCCCAATTCCTGGGCTAACGCGGCAATTGCCTTAGAAGTGGAGACACAGCTGAGCTGCCAATGCTCATCTGCTGCTTTCTGGGCCAGCAAGCGTACAAATTTTTCTGCGGTGCTTCCCGTACCCAACCCCACGGTCATACCATCTTTAACGAATTGCAGAGCGCCCTGCGCAGCCGCCCATTTAGCTCGATCTTGTTCTTGCATGGATAAAAACTCCCCGCTTACCTTATTTAATTCTAAGCGCCGCGGCGGGCGACATCTGAGACTTCAGAGCTTTTGCGCCTGCCCGTGCGGCGGCTGCGGCAGCGCTTGACAGCACCCTGACGCGAGGACGGTTTACCTAAGCCGCCCTGTTTAGAGAGATAAGTTTCCCATTTTTGCTGCCATTTTTCCAAGGCATCACCTGCAACAGTCCCCGCATCAGCCAGCATTGTGTAAAGCGTAAAAGCTCGCGCAAAGAGCGCTTTGCCCATAAGCTGATTTTCATTGCGGCTGCCGCCCTTGCAGATGTGCCCTAGCACAGCATAGGTCTGCAGCAATTCAGCGCGCAGCCCTTTGCTAAATCCCAAGCGATTGCCCATAGTATTTACAGCTTCACGAATGGCCTCGCTATGTTCTCCAGAACGCAGCAGCCCAGCTTCGATCACCAATGGCAGCGTCAAAACTTCTAAAGCAAAATCACGCCGCTGCTCGCGATCCTCTATACTATCTAATTTCGCGTCCAACGACTCCAGCAAAGACCATAACAAGCGGCAGCTGACATCTTCCGGCACCTGCTGTTCAAAGGAATGCTCGAGATAAGCATCAATTTCTGGTATAAGTTCCGCCAGCAGCCCCGAAGCATCCAGCAGCTCAAAGCTGCGCAAAGCACAGCGCGATTCTAAGAGGCGGCGAATTTCCTCCTGCACTCTGGCCGTAGAAGCATTGGCAATCGCCGAACAGTTGTCGCATATCCCCCGCCAGGTTTCCGCATCCATCCTAAAATCTAAGCGCGCGCAAAATTTTACAGCGCGAATCATGCGCACGGGATCTTCGCGAAAACGCACCTGAGGATCGCCAATCGTGCGAATAACCCGATCATTTAGATCGCGCAGGCCGCCGCAGTAGTCTTGCAGCGAAAAATCGCCGATGTTGTAAAACATACTGTTGATGGTAAAATCTCTGCGCAAAGCGTCTTGCTCTGGCGTACCGAAGGTATTGTCCGAATAGATGTAACCATCGTCATTGACGCTGCCATCTGTTTCCAAAGCGCCAGATTCAGTATCCGGTTCGCGCCTGAACGTGGATACTTCAATTATTTTGTCGCGGCCAAAACGCACATGCGCTAAACGGAAGCGCCTGCCCACTAAATGGCATCCGCGTTTGAATATTTTCTTAATCTGGGAAGGACGCGCCGAAGTGGCCACATCAAAATCTTTGGGGGTCCGTCCTAAAAGCATATCGCGTACCCCACCGCCTACCAAATAAGCGGTATGCCCTGCGCGATACAAACGGTACAGCACTTTTAAGGCGTCAGGATCGATATTTTTGCGCGAAATCGGGTGCTCAGCCCGTTTATAGACCTTTAACTGCATGTTTATTCTCTAATATCAGCGTCACAAAGAACGCGTTAAACGCTCCGTTAATACTTGACGTTAACTGAGCACATTGCGAATAATCATATCGAAGAATAAACCTTATGTCAAGCTGATTCTATCTCACCCCCATTATGGCAAAGCTCCCCCTATCAGCCAATGTCATTTAGTTAAGACTCAATGTCGTTAACTTAAGGCTCAATGTCATTTAGTTAAGACTCAATGACATTGGAAATGTTGACTCATATACAACTATCGCCACGTTTATGCCCGGGTACAAGATAGCCTATAAACATAAGTTAAATCTCGATTCCCCAACAGTCTTGGGCACCCAACTGCCAAGTAACGCAGTAAATAAACCGCTATATACTAAGCTTATTTAGCCCATATTTCCAGGATTTTTCTGGCATAAAACGTAAATGGCAAGATATGTTCGACACACTGCGAAACGTTATGCCCAACATATTCAAAAGTCTCATCTCCGCTCCCGTCATCGGATTAGTTGGTTTGGGAACAGCCATAGTTTTAGCGCTGCCCTCTCCTGCTGGGACCCTGTCGGAGACCATACTTTTTGCCAAACCGAGCAGCACCAACCGTTACGCTATTTTTAGAATGCGCCCCGACGGCAACGAAATGCGTCCAGTGGCTGACATTCCCGCCAGCTGCCGCGAGCCCAATCTCTGCGCCGCCAACAACTGCGTAGCCTTCAGCGCCCTTATCGGCAAAAATTGGCATATTTTTACCGTAAATCTTAATACAAACGAACTCAAGCAAATCACCGAAGGCCACTCCGATTCGCGCCATCCAGTTTGGTATCCAGATGGTTCAAAAATTTTTTATGAAACCGATACGTGGGGCCAGAGTGAACTGGCTGTTATAGATTTAAATACCCAAAACGCTCAGCGCTTAACTTTCAATCAGTGTATCAACCGTTATCCAGCCTTATCGCCCGATGGCCGTAAACTGGCTTACACCAGCTGGATTAATGGATTTGCCAACATCTTTGAGCTGACGCTTGATCCACAGCAGCTAAATGACAGCGGCTCCTGGAACCGCACCTGGGCGGTCAATACTATAGTCACAAACCGCAAATGCCTGACAAAAGGCCACCGCCCCTGCACACGCCCCTCATGGAGCGGCGATAGCCAGCAGATCGCCTTTGAATGTTTGGATTACAAAAATACTTTTATAGATACCAACAGTGAAAACGCCCAAATGCGGCACAATATGCAAAAAAAATGTCTGCGCGCTAAAGACCCCGCCTGGTCTCCGAACGGCAGGCACATACTATACCGCTTTGACCACAAAAAAGAGCATGTGCTCAAGCTCTACGATGTGGACGAAGGCACTGTCAGCGATTTTCCCCGCCAATTTTCCGAAGCGGCCTGCGATCTAATCTGGCAGCGCTGTCCTCTGCCCTGGTCCATAGATGAAGCTATTTAAGAAAAGCAGTACTCATGAATCAAAGTATAATTAATCGGGACAATCAGAACTCGCGCTGTCAGCTGGATTCTCTTTAGCTCCTAAATCCAGCAAAGCCCGCCGCAGCAGCAAAGAAGCCTGCGCCGTGCGCTCCTTCACGGTAAGCGCTGGGTCTAATTGGCTCAAATCTAAAGGTTTGCCGATGCGAATCTCCTTATAGGCGAAATGCAGAAACTTAGCGTTTAAGGGCAGCATTTTATCAAACCCAAGCATTACGACTGGCACTATCGGACACTTAGCCCGCAAAGCCATCAGCACCGCTCCATCATGGAGTTCTCCCAAGTAGCCATCCTGCGTGATCCGGCCTTCAGGATATATTACAACACCCTGCCCTTCTTTAAGCAGCTGGCGGCACTTGGCTATAGCCTGCAGATCGTTTTCACCGCGGCGCACGGGAAAAGCCTGCAAAAACTCTATAAGTTTTCCCAAACAGGGAATATCAAACAATTCAGCCGCTGCCATATAGTAAAGTGAGCGCGGGCATACCGCTAAAAGCCCAACAGGATCGGTATAACTGGTGTGATTAGAAGCGATCAATACTGCCCCTTCTCTGGGAATATTGTCCAGGCCCCACACTCTCAAGCCGCCAAACAATATAAAGAGCAAGCGCGTTAATAAACCAGCCAAGCGGATGCCAAATTCACGCAGCATACTTTTTGGGCGCATTAGCTTTCACCTCAAGCAATCTATAAACCTGGACTTACCAACAGGCTTTCCCTATCACTTAGACTAAATTATCTGGATTAAGTTTAAGCTTAAATATCAGCGATTTTAAAGCCTTTGTACTGCAGACTAAAGCCCAAAAGCCCGGGTTCTGTTAACATAAATCCGGCTACTTGATCATTAATCATGAAAAGGCCCACATCTGAAGTCCGCGCCGCATACAGGAGAATCTCCCAAGCTTTGTCTTCGCGCACATAACGGGCAAAAGGCTTGCCCAAATTATCCAAAACTTGTTTTTTAGCATCGCCTACAGCAGCATAAGTAACTTGATCGCGATGCAGCTTCCAGCTGCCCAAACCTCCGGTAACAGAAATATTCACCGCGACACCATCGCGCAGACGGATCACAATATCATCGCCATAGACATTAAAGCCTTCATCGATAGTGCGGCCCGCTTCGCCCAAAGCATCAGCAATCTCCTCGCCGCTCATCAGCAGATGCAAATCGTTGACATAAAAAAGCTTTTCCGACTGCCAGTCTGGATAGACACCATTGTTCTGCACAAAACGCTCATAGCTGCGTCTGTTCTGAGCGGCATCGGGCAAGCCAGCCGCCTGAGAATCCGGGGCGGCATCAACTGAAACAAATAATAACGCCAGCACTAGCCAGGCCCAAGACCATCGTCTCATATTTTCACGCCCTTTCTGCACTAATGTCGTTAACTTAAGGCTCAACGACATTGAAAATGTTTGCTCATATACAATTATCGTCACGCTTATGCCCGTTTATAAGCTGGAGCATAACACACGCTAGGCCTCAGTTCCTCAACAGAGTTTAGTGAACTTCATTCTGCAGCAGCCACTTGCGGGCCAAAAGCAAACTAATCGGAGTGATTAGAGCAATAACTGCGTAAATCAGCCATAATTGCTCTGAGTTAGCTACGCCATCTTTAGGGATAAATTTTTCGATCATTATACCCGAATATAAGCCAGTCGTAAATTTAGCTAAAAACCAGGGAAGGCCAGCCAGCCCCATATAGGCTCCTACCTGACCGGCAGGAGCTAGGCCAGAGACGTATTCCAAGAAGCGAGATGACCACAAGGCTTCACCAATGGAAAACAGCACTACATAAGTCAGCAACAGGGTTAGATTTGGGCCGGGGACTAAAATAAAGGTGGTCAAAGCGCTCACCGTAGTGCCCACCAGCATCATATCGATAACTTTGACTTTGCGGGTTAAGGCTGCCACCAAAGGCACGAAAATAACGATAATAAGCGGGTTTAATCCCCCGATCCATTCGAATTTAGCAAAGACTTCTGGAGGGAAACAGCGTTCCACATAAGTTGGCATAGTCAGCCACTGATGCGCGAACAGCGTGCGCACCGGCAGCAAGATGAAGATAAAAAACACGAAGCGAAAATTGGCAAAAGGACTGAACATTTTTTTCATTCTGGCCTTGAATCCCAGCTTTTTGTCTCCAGCTTCGCCGTTTTCCGCTTTGGCTTCAATGTGAACGTAACGGTCGCGGTCCTCAACTTTTTTGGTAAAGCATACCAGACAGACGCCTAAAATTGCCAAAGTTATACCGGCGCATGCCCAAAACACTCCCTGAATACCCCATCCCAGGCCATTGATCTGCCAGCTGCCTAAACGCAGAAAAACTTCTTGGCTGCGGATACAGGGACTGACGAAGGTAGCTCCGACTATGCCTAAATTCATAATAGCATAGAGAATGCCGTAGCCAATCGAAGCTGTGCGGGGATCGGTAAACTCCTTAATCCCTGAATACAAAGCTGGCTCCAAGACACCGGAACTTACCGCCATCAAAACAATAGCCAGCCAAGCTGCATAGACACCCAGCCCTGGCAAATCTGGACAAAAAGCTAATAAACCGCGTCCAAGCGCCGCTACCAGCAAAGCCGATAGAATCGCGCGCCGCACTCCTAGCCAGTCAGAGATATACCCGCCACCGAAGACGAACAGAGTTACCAGCCCGGTAAAGGTAGATACAGCCAAACCTGCCAGCTTATCGCCCATGCCTAAATCGGTACCCAAGAACAGTGTCAACAGGGTCAGAATACCGAAATAAGTAATGCCATCGCCAAAACTGACAAAATTGACCAGCCAGAACGCCTTTGACGCTCCAAAGAGTACTTTCAAAGACTCCCACAGCGATAAATCTTCCGCTTCAGAAGCGGACGAAGGGTTGCTGTCAGATACCTGCAGCTCAGCAGAGGCCTCGCTCGGCTCATTTTTTGATTCATTGTCAACTTGCTTATTATCACTCATAGCGAGAAATTGCTTAAAAGCCCAGGAAATCCCTTTTAACCAGCTTTATTATCTGCGAATATTAAACGCCTATATTTTAACGCTTTTGCCGTATAAGGCTTAGAAAAACAGCGACTAATCCAGTATTCCAGGCCGAGCCCCCTGGCCGCGCTCTTTAGGGGGAACTAAACCGTTCGCTTATTAGCTAATACATAACAAAATGATAATAATTAAGAAAGATATTGCCTAAATTCAGAGAATATGCTCCCAGGGTACAAACCTTAAAGAGCAGAAGGGAGCAGTAGAATGCACAGTTTTCTCCATTACTACGCTGGCGACTACTTCATAGATCAGCACGATCGTATCTGCCACTATCAAAGCGACTTGATTTATCCCATCATAGATACTCAAGAAGCATACGAGCAGCTGCTCGATAGCATAGCTTATGTGCAAAATCAGCTGGACCGCTTAGAGCACAGCGACCAGTGGCATGACGACGAAATTTTATATTTTTCCCGAATAGCGCATCTTTTGGAACTGCCTCACGAAAAATTCGCCGACGCGCTCATGCTCAGGGATAAGGCTTTAGAATTTATCGATGATCTCATCGATGATGACTCCACTACCCGTAAATTTGAGCTAGAACTCCTCAAACTGCAAAGCCTGTTAAATGATAATTTAGCCAATCAAAGATTATATGAGTTCTATCATTACAGCTCCTTAGCCAATCCTCAGGATGCTATCAAAGCCGACTATTATAAAACACTGTGCGACTGCGAATTTTCTCCAGACGACCATCCCTGCTACTGTCCATCCACTCAGCCGCGTACGCATGTGCGCAGGCCAACACGCTCCGCAAAATCTGCCCGGCCGAAATCATCGCGCAAAAAAGGCTCTAACAGCCGCAAGTCTAATTCCAAACGAACGCGCAAACGCTGAATTAACAGACAACAGTCTAAATACGCCGCACAGCTTCCCTGCCTAGAGAAAGACAGCGTCCCCTACTAATATATGGAGACGCTGTCTTTCTAAAAATGGCAATAGGTCTAAATCAGCGGCACTGGCGGCAGCCCAAAGCTATAGCGCAAAGCTTAGCCTTTTCGGAATCCGCACGGCTGGTCAAAATACAGGGGGCTTTAGCTCCCACCACACATCCTGCCAGCAGAGTGTGGCCAAAGTGAGTACAGGCCTTATAAAAAGAATTAGAAGCCTCTAGACAGTGGAACACCAAAATATCCGCATCTCCCTCAATGCGGCTCTGTAAGCCTTTAGTCTCGCAGTCTTCTTTGGAAATAGCCACATCGAGAGCCAAAGGGCCATCAACCAAGCATTTGCCTAACTGACCGCGATCCCCCATTTTGGCGATTACGCAAGCATCAGTTGAAGAAGTGTTTTTAGGCATAACCTTTTCCGAGAAAGAAAGCAGGGCCACTTTGGGTTCAGCAACTCCGAAACTTTGCGCCACGCCGACAGCATATTTAACCATCTTAATCTTAGCGGCCAAATCCGGAGCGGGGATAATAGCCACGTCAGTAACAAATAGCAGCTTATTGTGCGTGCGCACGTATTCGGGGATTTCCATGACCGTAACGTGAGATAATACGGCTCCCTGCGGCAGCAGCCCCTTCTCCTTATCCAAAATGAGACGCATATAATTGTCAGTACTGAGAATGCCCTTCATTAGAACATCCGCCCGCTGCTCAGCTACCATATCGCGGGCTAAAGCCCCGGCAGCCATATCGCTGCGCTCATCTACGATATCGAACAGACCGACATCGATAGAAAATTCAGCGCACAGCTCCTCTATGCGGGCTTTATTGCCCACCAAGGTTATAGCGGCAATTTTCCTTTCTGCAGCCATGGCAGCAGCCTGCAGAGTGTGAGGATCGTGACCGGCTGCCACAGCCACGCGCCGGGAAGGCGCTTCCTGCATTTCCTGTAAAAGCTGATCGAATGAGCGAATCTGTTCCATAACGCCTGCCTTTCTAAGGAAGCGCTGATTAATAGCATTACGCTTAATTACCAATATTAGCGCTTCCTTCTAAACTGTTAAGCGTGCATTGACATTGGCACATTACAACTCCCCCTAGACGGAGCAGGGGGAGAAGTCGCGAATGCGACAGAGGGAGTCCGTTAAACTGATGGAAAAATCTAACAGTTACTTGACAACTAAATGAGCTTAATTGCATGTGCTAACGTATTGCTAAATGCTGCCAAGAGGATCGCTACGGAAACGCTGAATTCATCAGCGTTTCCCAAAAGATGCTGGTCAGTTATACAAATCGTTAACCAAAGTAACTAGCAGAGTACTGATGTCTTTCCCGGCGGATAATGCTGCGCTTCTTCACGCCCATAAAGCACGCGCAGGACACCTTTTGCCAGAGCTTTCATTTCATGCTCTCCGGGATAGACGGTCACTCCCACCGGCAGCCCCGAAAGGTAATGTTTAATCCTCTCAATGAGGCACTTACTGCGGGCCATGCCGCCCGTCAGCAGTATCTGATCGATGCTTTCACCATTAAAGGCGGGTATCAGCGAAGTAATAGCTTTGGCAACCTGATAGGAAAACGCCTCAAATATCTCGACAAATTCGGGTTCTCCGGCTTTCATGCGATCTTCTATTTCCTTAAAGTTGGATGTTCCCACATAGCTGATCATGCCTCCCGCACCGCGTATCATGCGTTTCATTTCCGCGTGCGTATATTTGCCGCTGAAGCAGAGATCGATCAGAGGACCGCGCGGCAGGGTTCCAGCGCGCTCCGGCGAGAAAGGCCCCTCGCCTTCTAGAGCATTGTTGGCATCCACGGTACGGCCGCGATAATGAGCGGCATAAGAAACACCGCCCCCCATATGGCAAACGATTAAATTGAGTTTTTCGTAAAGAGTCTCGTGATCTGCCGCATACTTCCTAGCCACCGCCAGCTGATTCAAAGCATGCCATACCGTGCGCCGGGGCATTTCTTTAATACCGGTCAGCCTAGCCCGCATTTCCATTTCATCTACTATGCCCGGATCAACTATGTAGGCAGGCACGTGCAGGTCCTGCGACATTGCATAACCAATGATTGCTCCCAAGTTACAGGCGTGATCCCCATGCTTGGCTTCCAGCAGCTCTTCATACATTTCCCTGTTGACCAAATATGTACCGTGAGGAATAGGAGCGGTTAGCCCACCGCGTCCGGCTATAGCCACAATTTCCGCAGGATCAATACCATTTTCTCTAAGGCTGATCATAATCATTTCTTTGCGGAAGTTAAACTGCGAAGAAACCGGCTGTCCCGCAAATGGCGCTAAATCTGCCGGAAGATGGGGTATTTCTTTAACAAAAAGCTCATCTTCACCGCGGTAAACGCTGATCTTAGTTGTAGTAGAACCGGGATTGATAACCAATACCAAAGGCCGCTTAAAAAAGGTCTCGCTGATAGCCATTGCGCGCTGATCGTATTTGAGTCTGCGCAGCACGGTGGCCTTTACGGTTAGACGGACATCCTCGGCTGTACAGTCGCTGGCTAAGCTGATGCCGCGGTTATCCAAGCCATACATGACCGTAAAATGCTTGGATTCTGGATAACTATTAGCGTAAAGGTGATAGAGCATATTGCCCATTTCTAAATTAGGGCAGATGATGACCGATGACGGTTTTTCCAGAATCTCGCCATCCTGTCTATGAAATACGGCAGCCCGCGAGGCCATAGCCACGCTGGCTTTAACAGCTCCCTTTATAGCGATGCCATTGTATATATCATTGGATTTCCGTCCCTCTTCCACCATCTGCGCTGCTATAATACTGGCCTGCCGCACCAGCTCTGGCGACGGCTCATCGTCGGCACCATTATGAGAGTAGGACACGAGCACACCGCGCACCGTTTCCAGCAGTTCCCGGGGAATTAATTCCCGGGCTACCACACAAGTGCCCACAGCAACTTTGGCCAACAGCTCGGGGGTAAACTCAGCGTTCACGCCGACATCGCCAAAAACGGCAATATTGTTGGGATAGCAATCGACCGTATGCGTATCTGGCAGCACAAAGACACCTGTTTCACAGCAGAAATCGCCACTCTTCAGCAAATCGAGCATAGGGCGGTAATACTGGCGCGGGCGCAGAGAGGCCCCGCCGACAGTCATATCGGCATGGCCTAAACGCACAGCTAAAATTCCAAACAGCCCCGGTTCCGAGACCTGGGCCAAAAGCTGTTCCTGGGGCAAAGTCTGGCCTTTAGCATTGAGAAATCGCGCGTATTCATCTGCTAGTTCTTGAAGGAGTCCGCCGCTTTGAGACGGCTCCACAAACGCACACTCTCCCAAAGCGAATTCCAAGCGATCCAAACTCACATCTCTCAATTCGCGGCTAATAACTGCGCGGACATCTTGCTCCGAGGCCAGCAGCACTGGGCGCACAAACCGGGTTAAAGACAAAAGCGCTTCCAAAATGCGCGGATCGGTCGCTTCGGTGAAAATGACTATAGGACGAACGGCAGAAACTGCGGTAATCTGTTGCTCCAAGGCGGATTCAATATCGTACATCGAGCGCTTTTCCCTTTTACTAAATTCTAATATAATTTATGCGTTTTTTAAGTTTTCGCAGTTAGTTTCCTGCTCTTGGGTTAACGTATGACGAAATATTGCAGCCTGCTAATAAAAAAGCTATCTAAAAAAAAAGCGACGGTTTAATCGCTAACCGCCGCTTATCGCATAAGATAAATAATTACATATTCATTAAATCGTTAAGGGGAGAAGACGACTCACCCTGATTGAGCAAATCGCGCCGGATATATCCCAGATTGAGAAAAATGCGCATACCGAAAGTTACGTTGGCAGCCTGATAAATTTCTACCCCCAAGCAGTCACCCATCCACGTCAGAGAAGCCGCCAGCAGCAAATTCGTAAAAAAACCGCTGACAAACACTCCCAAGCGGAATTTGCCTTCCAGACCCGCCCGGGTAGCACCGATAACCGAATCCAGACCAGCCAGGAAGGCTACCGACACGTATTTAGCCGCTATCGTAGGCATTTGATAGGGAAACACCAAGCCAATAATCAGCCCCAATGCCAATCCCAAAATAACGATCATCGCTCACAATCCCCTCTGTAGCTTCCGCGATTGTTCCCCCTTTAGGGGAAGCCAAACAGTTCGCTAGTTAGCTAATTACTAACTAAAAGACATTGCCCTTTAGGCCCATGCAAAACAATCATTTGCTGTCTTTTTCATCGGTAGCGGTATTTTCCGCAGTCTTTTCAAATGACTGGCCATAACGGAAAGAATTAGACCCTTCATAGGGAGGAATAACAACTTCCTGCATGCTGTTCATTTTGACCTCACCGCCTTTGCTGATAAGCGGTGCCATACTGTTGAGAAAACCACCTGGCATACGCAAAGCTGTTTCTAAATCCTTAGAACCTATCGCCTTAACCACATAAGGGGCAGTTAAGCGCACGCCATTCACCAGCACAGCCGGTCCCACGCAGCGGATAGAAGAACGGGTTACAATGCGCTGCTCGTTGACGCATATAGCTTCAGCTCCAGCAGCCCACAGCTCATTAACCAGCGCAGTCAGATCGACGTCATGGACTATATAAAAATAATTATCCTCGCTAGCCGGTGCTGTGCGCGGGGAATCATTCATAGAAACTACCACGCCAGGTCCTTTCATACCGGTCAGACCGGCTTCAATGCGCGAACGCACCAGCTGGTCTTGCAGCTGTTTGCTGACTTGTTCGCGCTTGCCTGCCGACTCCTCCAGTTCTACCATGTGAGCGCGCGTTTCTTTGAGTTCATTGGACATTTTATTGCGCTCACTCTCCATGGTGCGCACCAACTCCACCAGTTTGCGGCGGTCATCGATCTGTAAATCCCCCTTGCCCGCCTGGGAGCGGTACTGCAGGCCGACCATAATGCCCAGCAATATACAGGCTAACGCCACGGGGACTTGCCACGAATGGGCATACTTGGATAAACTTCTTTTATTATGGTGTTCCAGCGTCTGAGCTTTATCTGCAGCAGAAGGCTGAGCCGATCCAGCCCCCCCCTCTGCGCCATTGACGCTATTAGCACTGCCTGTACTGACTGTATTTGTATTGGTATTAGCAGCGTTGGCCGCGTTAGCCACATTAGCGACCACATTTGCCAAAGCGGAGGCTATGGGGGCTACCAGAGCATCAACGTCGGGAGCACCGCTGACAGAGCCGGCAGGCAAAACGCCGGCCGCTGACATATGGCTATCGCCGTCAGCGTCCGCGTCTGCAGCGCTGTCCTCTGCTTCCGGCGTCGATGAAGAAGCGGAGACCGCAGAAACTACTACCCCTGGAGGAAGAGATACTGCAGGTTTGGCGGATGACGACGCAGATGACTGTTCTTCAGCATTCACAGCAGACAGGTCTTGTATTTCCATAACAAGGTTAACTATTCCCAATAAAGAGCCTTTCCTGCTTGAAAAATAAGCAAATATGCAGCAGAACAGGCAGGAGAAAACGAGCCGCGCCCGCATGTAAACTGGATACATGGGCCGCAAGCATCCCTCGATGTTCGGCTTACATGAATAAGGAGTAGGACTGTGCGCAAACTTTTTGCTTTTTCAGCTATGGCGCTTTTGGCACTCAGTTTGGGTGTTAATGCACCAGCTGTCCACGCTCAGGGACAGCCATCTAAAAATGCCTTTACCGACCCGCCCTGCGGAATAGTCGTAGGAGCCGATACTCTTAAGCCTGGAGATACTATCGGTCAGGTATTCGGTATAGCCGGTCCCCCCGATGCCGTTGAAGCTCTGCGTTCTAAATCCGGCAAAGTCGAGGATGACTACGTAGATTTCGTCTATTTTGATCAGTATGAAATCCGCATCAACAAAAAAAATGTTATCCAAAGCATTTTGGTAAAAAATCCCTCCACTCAGCTCAAACTCAATCAGGCCACCCTGCGCATCGGCGATCCCATCAGCAAAGCTGTGCAGTTCTGGGGTGAGCCGGAACGCGAGTCTGACAATATTTCCATGTATTACTATCGCGGCGTTTATATCATTCACGATCAGAATGGCCGCATAAAGCAGTTTTTCTTCTCTGCGCCTCAATCCCGGGAAAACGAAGAAGCTGGCAAACAGGGCCGCCGTCCTCAGGGTCCCGGTGCCAAATCGGGTATCTTTTAATAATATGAGCCCTTCATTTCCCTGCGGGTTCCTCAATATACTCAAACCTCCGGGTATGAGTTCCCATACGGTAGTTGCGCGTCTGCGCCGCCTATTGGGCAAAGGCAAGATCGGTCATTTAGGTACGTTAGACCCGGGAGCCTGCGGGGTTCTGCCTATAGCGCTGGGCGGGGCCACCCGCACTATCAGTTATCTTCCTCCCGCCCGCAAAGGCTACTTGGCGGAATTAGTTTTTGGCTGGGAAAGCGAGACTTTGGACGTCTTTGGGCACAGCATAAAGCGCCGCGAGGTGCCGCTCCTTGATTTTTCCCAGCTGGAAGAGGTCTGCAGTCATTTTGTAGGTACGATTATGCAGGTACCGCCGAGCGTATCAGCGCTGCACGTAGCGGGGATGCGCAGTTACGAATTGGTCAGGCAAGGCGTTGAAGTCGTTCTGCCTCCGCGCCCGGCCACATATTACAGCGTAATACCTCAGGATCTGAGCCGCCGTGACGGCGAACTCAAAGCTTTCCTGGCTGTAGAATGCGGGCAGGGAACATATATTCGCGCCCTTATCCGCGATATTGGCCAGCATTTCGGCTGCGGGGCCTGTATGAGTTTTTTGCTGCGCACCCAAAGCGGTCATTTTAAATTAGAAGATGCCGTGACCCTTGAAGAGTTGCAAAACGGCGATATCGCTCCCCATCTGCAAGACACGGGGGCAATCCTGCAGCAATACGGTATGGAAACCCTGACTGTAACTCTGCAAAACCGCCCCTATGAGCGCAACCAAGAGCTGCCTTTAGAAGAATTACATCCCAACTGGATCCCTCGGCAAACCGTGGTGCTGCGGGATGATTCAAGCGGCCAGCTTTTTGGCATAGGCAGATTAAATCTTACTCTCAGACGCGTTACCATCGAACGGATGTTCGGAAACTATGCTTAAATGCGGCAATAATTCATATTTTTGGAGTGTTACCATGATTGTTATCGGCGCCTTAAGTCCCCATCCCCCGCTTTTAGTTCTCGATCCTCAGCCGGAAATATTAGAACAGGTACAGTCCACCGACAGTTCTCTTAGAGACTTAGCTCAGCAGTTCGCTAAAGCCAAGCCTCAGCGCATTATCATCATGTCCCCGCACGCCCCAGTTCATCCCACGGCCTTCCCTATCTATTTAACGGAACGCCTGCGCGGCAGCATGGCTCAGTTCCGCCGCCCCGATGTCACTCTCGACTATCCCATAGACCAGGAGTTTTCTAAAAAACTGGCCTCGCGCTGCGCAGAGCGCCAGCTGCGCACTTTTTTTCTCAGCGAATCTAGCGCTAAGCAGTACGGTTTCTCTTTAGATATGGATCATGGCACTTTCGTCCCGCTGCACTACCTGCATCAGGCGGGAGTGGAAGTACCGCTGGTTGTCTTGGGCACAGCCGGGCTTACCCCTCAGGAGCACGCCCAGCTGGGAAAAGTAATAGCCGAACTCATTGAGGAAGATGGCGTTCCCACCGCCATTTTAGCTTCCGGAGACCTTTCCCATCGCCTCCTGAGCAGCGGTTCCTACGGATTTGACGAAAAAGGGCCGGTTTTCGATGAAGCCATTACGGCAGCGGTGCGCGGCAACGATCTGCAGGCCGCCTCAGCCATACCTGCCGAAACCGTGCAGCGTGCCGGGCAATGCGGCTACCGCCCCATCATGATGCTGCTGGGAGCGCTGCCCCAGGCGGAAGCCCATCAGCTATCCTATGAAGGCCCCTTCGGCGTAGGCTATTGCGTGGCTTATCTAACCCCAGCCCGTGAAACGTCAGAGAAGCAGGACGCCGCTCCTAAACGGGAAGACGTGCGCCTAACCCTGGCCCGTCAGGCCGTGCAGGAATACGTCACCCACCACCGCGTTCTGGAGAAACCGGAACCGCAGGATGAGCTGGCCGAGCCAGCGCCGACTTTCGTTACCTTAAAAATTAATGGACAGCTACGCGGCTGCATCGGGACCTTGGCAGCGACCTGTCCCAATCAGCAGCAAGAGATCATCCAAAATGCCATCTCTGCCTGTTCCCGCGATCCGCGCTTTAAACCGGTGACTCCGGCCGAGCTTCCCTTATTACAATATCAGGTTTACGTTTTAGGGCCTATGGAACCCATCGATTCCCGCGACAAACTGGACCCCAAGCGCTACGGGGTAGTGGTAAGCAAGGGCGGGCGCCGCGGTGTGCTGCTGCCCAACCTAGAAGGTATTGACACCGTGGAGATGCAGCTGGAGATCGCCGCCCGCAAAGGAGGAATCTCTCTGGACGAAGACCCCGATCTCTATCGCTTCGAAGTTATAACTTACGGAGAATAACTGCCATCCATGTATCTGGCCAGCGAACGAGTAGGTACATGCGCAGCTAATACCATCTTGCGGGGAGACTGTCTGCAGGCCTGCGCCTATCTCAAGGAGCGGGGCCTGCACCCCGATCTGGTTTATATCGATCCGCCCTTTGCCAGCGCCAAAGCCTACAAAAAGCCGATCTATCTGCGCCCGCTGCCGGGACAGCCTCGCCCTCCCCAAGCTAAACTTACCCCTGCCTGGCAGCAAACGATTTTTCAAGACAACCGCCAGCCTGAGGATTTCCTGGCCTGGATGCGCCCCAATTTGCAGGCTATTTACAATGTATTAAGCTCCAGCGGAGTGCTCTTTGTGCATTTGGATCACCACATCAGCCATTACGTAAAAGTAATGCTCGATGAGATATTTGGCCGGGATAATTTTCGCAATGAGATCATCTGGAGCTACAAAACCGGCGGTACCAGCAAGCGCACATTTGCCCAAAAGCACGATACGATTTTCTTTTATTCCAAAGGCTCAAAGTACGTTTTTAATCCCCAGTTTTATCGCTCTTATCAGGCCAAGCGCTACAATTACAACCCTAATTACCCCGAGTTATGGGACGAAGAAGCGCAGCGCTGGTATCATTTAGCGGTGTGCCGCGATGTTTGGGAAGATATAAAAGTCATCGGCACTGAACGCGACGGCTCAGAGCGTTTAGACTATCCCACCCAAAAGCCCTTGGCGCTTTTACAGCGTATAATCGCTGCCGCTTCTCATGAGGGCCAGCTCATAGCCGATTTTTTTGGAGGCAGCGGCGTCTGCGCAGCTGCGGCTCACTCGTTGGGACGGCATTTTTTTCACAGCGACTGCAGCGCTCAGAGCATTATCACCTGCCGCGGCCGTTTGCTGCAGGCTGGAGCGGAATTCACCGTTTATCAGCCTTACGATTCCACCATCTGCAGCTATTCCTCCTCAGATTCACAATTAGATTCACAATTGGACTTGCACTCCAACTCACAATCAGACTCGCCAAGCAGCGAAGCGGAACGAATATCTTCTGCTTCTAATACTTCTCAAAATTCTATCTCGCCAGGCCCCATATCTCAAGCTCCTCTTGCTCAGAATGCGCAATTGGACTGCACGCTTCTTCCGCAAAGCAGCGGCAGCTGGCTGATCAGCATTAATGCTTATCGGGCGCCGCGCTTAGAAAAAACCATCGGCGAACTAAACGCCAAAGCTCAGCGCTCATCAGCAGCCGCCAAACAGAAAAAGATCCTTGCCTATTCAGAATCGGAGCTGGAATTTTTGGAATGGTTAAGCGTGGACTGCCAAAGCGGCGAAGGCTGCTGGCACAGCGACAGTGAGCTTTATATAGATGCCTACGGCCAGGCGCGGCATAATGGAGACCAGTTATTCGTATGGGATGGCACACTCTACAGTCCCAGCAGGCCTTTGCGCCTTAAAGTGCGCGACATTGCGGGCCAAGAGACTATTATTAAACTCTAATCTCCGTATCATGAGATGTAAACTCGTGGCTATAGAGGCCTGAAGCAGAAGCTAAACCGCGCTTTATCACACTGCTGCACACCTGCCCTGCTTCAAAAAACTCGCTCAAATAAGCGCAGCCCTTTTCTGGCAGAGCGGTTTCACCGCAGGTATAAATATCTAAAGCCGCATAGCCTAATTCAGGCCAGGTGTGCACAGAAATGTGCGATTCGGCGATAACCGCTACCCCGCTAACTCCCTGGGGCTGGAATCTGTGCAGGGAGATATCCAGCACATGGGCTTGGGCCCGCTGGGCCGCTTCCAGCAAGGCTGCCCGAACACCGTCTAAATCGCCAAGTTTGGCGGTATTGCAGCCCGACAGTTCAGTGATTATGTGCGTACCCACAGCGCTGTTGACTTTCGTTTCCATCATCGCAATTATTTAACCTAAACTTAGTGCTTTGACGTTGAAGATTATACACCTTTTTTATTATGCCAACAGGCTAGCACTCTCACTCGGCCTAATTCCCACATCATTTAGTTATTGTTCCGCGAACAAGTTATCGCTTGCCCCAGCTTCCGCGCCGAATCTGCTCCGCACAAATTAGAAGTGCCTCCTCTGTCGCGTTCGAGACTTCTCCCCCTCCCATCCTTTAGGGGGAGTTAGATAGTTTCGCAAGTTAGCTGATAGCTAACTAGATGATATTAAACTAATAGCCAAAAGCACCCCTCCGTACATCTATTTTAGCTTAAAGTTTACATATTTTTCAAAAAAAAACAATCTGTTACAATTACTTTATGTTAGTATAAGCACCTTAAAATAGAGCCGCTATTCTTATTATCGATAAACAAAAAGGTCAAGGGAGCATAGAGAAAATGAGGACAAACAAACACCAAATCAGCCTAGTGGCGCTGCGGCTTTTTCTGACAGCCGCTTTTTTGTGTCTGGCTTTCCCGCTGTGGGCTTACGCCGCCGACACGCCTGAGGTGACCATCGAAGAGATCACCTCTGCTCCCGATTACAGCAAATATAAGTCTCCCATAGCGCAGATCTGTGCCCAGGTTGATCCTGTAGCCGACGCGTCCGGCAGTTTCAGCGCCGAGGTATTCATCAACGGCGCCAAGGCCAACCATCAGGACTGCGCCTGGTCGGACAGTCTCAACACCTACGACGCCGACAGCTCTGCCGCCACCGTTAACCTGCGCGTTCCCGTCGATCAGGGGCTGCACGACTACCTTAGAGGCGCCAGCGCTTCCCTGGGCAAAGATTACACGATTAGCATCAGACTGCAGTATTACGACCAAGACGACAATGGCACTTCCATCTTAAAAGAATGCGTCAGCCTGCCCTATACAGTTTCCAAATACACCGCTCCCGCCAAGCCCAAGCCAGTCATTAAAAAGATCGAAAAGTACAGTGCCAGCAGCACCACGCTGGCCTACGTTTACGTGGATAAATGCACTGCCGGAACCGTCTATGTGGATAACGCAAAATGCACAACCTGCTCCTACGTTTCCGGCAAAAAAGCCTTCAAGGTCAACGTCCCCGCCGAATTGGGCAAATATCTGACGGGCAAAACCAAAGTGCTGCCCAACGCCCACGTCTTCAAAGTAGTCAGCAAAGAAGGCGTCACCAGCGCCAATAAGACCGTAGCCGCCACCGTGCCCAAGCCGGTCATTTCCAAGGTAACCAAATACAGCTCCACCAGCAATACCTACGCTTACGTCTATTGTTCCAACTGCACCAAAGACGCTAAAGTTTATTTAAACAACACCAACAAGGCCGCCGCTTACGAAGCCGGCAAGAAAAGATTTAAAGTCGCCGTGCCCTCCGCCTTGGGCAAATATCTCAACGGCAGCAGCCAGTTCCTAGCTAAGAGCTACAGTTTTAAGGTGATCAACAAGGCCGGCTCTATCAGCGCCCTGAAGACTATCGCCGCCAACCCCGACATACCGGCGATCAGCAACATCGGCAAATATCAGGATACTTATGCCTACGTCTATGTGAGCAATTTCTCTAAAACCTACGGATTTAAGTGCGAAATCGACAGCGGCAGCGGCTGGAAGAGCGCCACATCCTCTTATGTTTCCTCCAAGAGCGCTTTGAAAGTCAAAGTGGGCAGCGCCGTGGGCAAATATCTGAAGGGCACCAGCAAATACATCGATAAGGATTACAAATTCCGGGTCACCTGTAACGACAAGAACAAAAAGGCCAAGGTCAGCGCTGTCTATACCATCAAGCGTAATTCCGCGCCTCCCAGCATTACCGCGGTCAGCGGTCAGGTCATCGAAGAGTACGTCACGGAGGGAGATGCCGATCTCGGCTACCGCATCACCAGCGCGGCTAAGGTCACAGTCAAGAGCACCTACACCAATTATACGGTCTGGCTCAACGGCGTGCAGCTCAGCAAAGCCGCGAACGCGGGCAGCAACGCCTATCACGTGCCCTATGAACTGGCTAAATATCTGGAGGGCAGTTCTTCGCAGCTGTCTCAGGAGTATAAATTCGTCGTTAAAAATCCCGACGGCAAGAGCAGCGCGGCTGCGGTGATCAAAGCCGCCTGTCCCAGCGAAGCTGCGCAGATCGCTCAGGTAAGCTCCGCGGACGATTGCTGGATAAAACTGTATGTTAAGAACGCTCCCTCCGGCAAAGTTCTGATCGACGGTCAGGAAGCGTTCAGCTTCAGCACGCCTGCAGAAGGCGACGCCAACGGCGGGTATTTCATCTACGTTTACGACGACAGCGAGATCGCCTGGGTGGCCAACGGCTGGCGCAGCCAGCTCAACAAAAATCACACCATTAAGATCGTGCGGAGCGACAGCCAGGAAACTGCGTTAACCTTAAGCTCGGGAATGACAAGAGATGATTTCATCGATGACACCCCTATCATCTTCCCCACGCCGACTCCCGAACCTACGCCGACTCCCGAACCTACGGCGTCTCCTGCTCCCACTCCCACACCCGATCCTTCGGTGCAATTGGTCAGCCTGGTCTTTGAGCAGGGCGAACGGCAGATACCCAAAGGGCAAAACCTCAGCCTGATCGTTAAGGGCGGTTACAGCGACGGTACCAGCCGCGACGTCACCTCTCTGGCCGAGTGGAGTTCCAGCGACAGCAGCATCGCTTCAGTGAATAAAGGCACGGTTACCGGCTCAGCTTCCGGAACCGCGGTGATTACCGCCGTCTTAGACGGCCAAAGCGCCGCTGCAGATATCAGCGTCACCCCTGCGGTAATCACCGATTTAATGATCAATCCCTCCACAATTGCGCCCATAGCTGTCGGTAGCACCGCCGAGGTGCAGGCGGTAGCCATTTACAGCGACGGTACCAGCCAAGACGTCACCGCCCAAGCCAAATGGACTTCCGATACCGGCAAAGCCATGGTACTCAGCGGCAGGATCATAGGAGTAGCTCCGGGACAAACTGCCGTCACCGCCAGCTTTGAAAACAAGACCGCATCTACACTAGTCACCATTCCGGCGGCCGCTCTAACTTCGTTAATCATCACCCCGGATTCCGCTTCAGTACCCAACGGATTGACCGCAGAACTTAAGGCCATCGCCTGTTACAGCGACGGCAGCAGCCAGGACGTCACCGCCCAAGCCGAATGGTCCTCAGGCGATAACAGCATAGCCGCGGTGGAAAACGGCACGGTAACCGGCCAAGCGGTCGGAAGTACGGCCGTCACCGCAAAATTAGAAGGCATAAGCGCTGAAGCGGCCCTCGAAGTAAGCGACGCCGTAATCGCTTCCTTAACTATTATTCCTCATTCTGCCTCCGTCTTTACCAATCACAGCACGGAGCTGCAGGCCATCGCCGGATACAGCGACGGTACCAGCCAAGACGTCACTGCCAAAGCTGTCTGGACTTCAGGCGATACGGCCAAGGCCTTGGTAGACAAAGGCATAGTAACGGGTGTTATAACCGGCCAAACAACCATAACCGCCGCCTTAGGCGGAAAAACCGCCGCTGCGAAAATCGCCATCGCCGACGCCGAGGTGACTTCCTTAATCATCACCCCTGCTTCAGCGTCGGTTCCCAGCGGTATGAGCACAGAACTTAAAGCTACCGCCGGATATAACGACGGCAGCAGCAAAGACGTCACCGCCGAAGTTGTGTGGAGGTCAAGCGCTCCCGGCAAAGCCGTAGTCTTCAAAGGCACGGTCACCGGCGCTGCCCCAGGAAATGCCGAAATCACGGCAGAGCTGAATGGTCAAACGGCTAAAACCGACATCACTGTAACCGACGCAGTGATCACATCATTAACTATCACTCCCGATTCCGCGTCGGTTCCCAAAGGACTGACCGCCGCGCTTACTGCCACAGCCGGCTATAGCGACGGCACCAGCCGGAACGTCACCACCGACGCCGAATGGACCTCCGGCGACACAGCCAAGGTTACCGTCAGCCAAGGCACTGTCACCGGCACAACCGAAGGCCAAGCTGTCATCACCGCCGTCTTTGACGGGCAGACAACCACGGCCCAGATTACGGTCACGCAGGCTCAGCTCGTGTCGTTAATCATCAGTCCCAACTCTGCATCGGTCGCCAGCGGATTAAGCACTAAGTTGCAGGCCATCGGCGGCTATAGCGACGGCAGCTGTCAGGACGTTACAGCCAGTGCGGCCTGGACCTCAAGCGATGCAACCAAGGCCGTTGTTAGCAAGGGAACGGTCACTGGCGTCGCTAAAGGGCAGACGGTGATATCCGCCAGCTTAGGAGAAAAAACCGCCACGGCCAGGATCACGGTTACTGAGGCAGCAGTCGTTTCCTTAAGCATAACCCCCAATGCTTCTTCAATAGTAATCGGAAGCAGCGCCGAACTGCAGGCGACTGCCGGTTACAGCGACGGCAGCAGCCAAAACGTCACCGCCAGCGCCGAATGGAGATCCGGCGACACCGCCAAAGCCACTGTTAACCATGGCACCGTCAGCGGCCTGGCTGCCGGTCAAGCGGTCATCACCGCGGAATACGGAGGCAAACAGGCCAAGGCCTCGATCACGGTAATTGATGCTTCAGTCACTTCATTATCTTTAGAAGCAGGTGAAGCCTGGGAAGACAACGAGATTCCGGTCGGCGCTCAGTTCAAGTTCACAGTTATGGCTGAATACAGCGACGGCGTCAGCCGTGCAGTGGACAACAGACAAGTTTTATGGACATCCAGCGATTCCACTAAAGCTATTATCAGCGATGAGGGCCGCTTCACTGCTTTAGCTTCCGGAAGCGCAACCATCACTGCAGCGCTCGGTAGCTGCCAGACAAGCCGAACCTTCACCATAACCGAAGCCGTATTCACGGCAGTCAGTCTGAATGACGATACGTTGAAAGCACTGGGATATACCATAGAATATGTCAATACATCGACTATCGGCAAGCGTATTTACAAAAACGGCACTGAGATAACAACGCTCGAGATTCCCGCTACTTATGAATATTTAGGAAACAAGTATGTAATAACGTCTATCGAAGATAGGGCTCTCTATCGGTCCTCCGACCTAACTTCGGTGACTATACCCGACAGCGTAACGTCTATTGGAGAAATGGCTTTTGGTATCTGTGCCAGCCTAACTTCTGTGACCATTCCCGACAGCGTTACTACTATCGGAGATAACGCTTTCTATAACTGCCGGAATCTTACTACGGCGCCGCTTCCCAACAGTGCGCTGACTATTGGAGAACGTGCTTTCTATGGCTGTTCCAGCCTCACTTCGCTGACCATACCAGACAGCGCAGCGTCCATCGGATATTGCGCATTTTTATACATACCCCATATCTATTATCATGGCACATTGGCAGACGCTCCCTGGGGAGCCACCGCCATCAACGATCTGCCTGCTGTTGTTTTAGACAGATCTGTTCTTGCGGAGTTAGGATATTCGATCAATAACGGTCATATCTATAAAAACGGCCAGGAAATAACCACGTTAGATATTCCGGGGTCATTTGAAAGCGGCGGCAGCCATTATATAATCACAACTATCGGAGAATGCGCTTTCCAGGACTGTGCCGGACTTCTTTCGGTGACCATACCCGACAGCGTAACCACCATCGGAGAATGCGCTTTCTGGAACTGCTCCGGCCTCACTTCGGTGACCATACCGGACAGCGTAACAACTATCTGTGGATATGCTTTCTATGGCTGTTCCGGCCTCACTTCGGTGACCATACCCGACAGCGTAACTACTATCGGATACAACACTTTCCAGGACTGTTCCAGCCTCACTTCGGTGACCATACCTGACAGCGTAACATCTATCGGAGATCACGCTTTCTCTGGCTGCTCTAACCTCACTTCGGTGACCATACCCGACAGTGTTACTACCATCGAACGGTACGCTTTCGGCGACTGTTACAATCTATCTGTGACCATTCCCGACAGCGTCACGTCTATAGCAGAAAGTGCTTTTTCTGGAGCAGCCCAAATCTTTTATAACGGTTCCGCTGCCGGTGCGCCTTGGGGTGCCCAGCACACGGGAATTATTGTTGTAAACCTGGAGCGCGTTTGGGATGAAAACGATAATTGTATTCTTCATCCTTTGGGCTATAAGGTACAGCAGCAAGGCGAAACTTGTCGTATTGTCGACAATAACGGTACCGAGATTACTGAACTAACCATTCCTGGTACTTGCACTTATAATGGTGTTAGTTACAAAATTACGTCTATCGGAGAACATGCTTTCTCTGGCTGCTCTGGCCTCACTTCAGTGACCATTCCGGACAGCGTCACTACCATCGAATACTGTACTTTCCAGGGATGCTCCAGCCTAACTTCGGTGACCATTCCAGACAGCGTTACTACCATCGGAGAATACGCTTTCTACGGCTGCTCCGGCCTCACTTCAGTGGCCATACCCGACAGCGTAACTACCATCGAATACTGTACTTTCTGTGACTGCTCAAGCCTCACTTCGGTGACCATACCCGACAGTGTCACAACTATCGGAGAATGGGCATTCCACGGCTGCTCCGGCCTCACTTCAGTGACCTTACCGGACAGCGTTACTACCATCGGAGATTACGCTTTCTCCGACTGCTCCGGCCTCACTTCAGTGATCATTCCGGACAGCGTAACCACCATCGGAGATGGGGCTTTCCAGAACTGCTCCAGCCTAACTTCAGTGATCATTCCCGACAGTGTCACGTCTATTGCAGAAGATGCTTTTAATGGAGTATCCCAAATCTTTTACAACGGTTCCGCTGCCGGTTCACCTTGGGGCGCTGAGCACGTGGGAATCGTTGAAGTAAGCTTAAGTAAAGAGTATATTGATGAAAATAATTATGTTCTTCATCCTTTAGGCTATACGTTAGTATATCAACAACAAGGTGATAACGATGGGTATCGCATTTATAACAACGATACTGAAATTACTGAACTAATCGTTCCTAAAACTTGCACTTACAATGGCGTTAGTTACAAAATTACGGATATTGGACACGCTTTCTCTGGCTGCTCCGGCCTCACTTCGGTGACCATTCCCGACAGCGTAACGTCCATTGGTGAACGGGCTTTCGAGGAATGCTCCAGCCTCACTTTGGTGACCATTCCCGACAGCGTCACTACTATCGGAGAAGGAGCTTTCTATGGCTGCTCCAGCCTCACTTCGGTGACCATTCCCGACAGCTTCACTACTATCGGAGAAGGGGCTTTCTCTGGCTGCGACGGCCTCACTTCGGTGACCATTCCCGACAGCGTAACGTCCATTGGTGAACGGGCTTTCGAGGAATGCTCCAGCCTCACTTTGGTGACCATTCCCGACAGCGTCACTACTATCGGAGAAGGAGCTTTCTATGGCTGCTCCAGCCTCACTTCGGTGACCATTCCCGACAGCTTCACTACTATCGGAGAAGGGGCTTTCTCTGGCTGCGACGGCCTCACTTCGGTGACCATTCCGGACAGCGTCACTACTATCGGAAAAGGGGCTTTCTATAACTGCTCCAGCCTCACTTCGGTGACCATACCCGACAGCGTTACAACCATCGGAGATTACGCCTTCGGCTGGTGCGGACTCACTTCGGTGACCATACCCGACAGCGTTACAACCATCGGAGATTACGCCTTCGGCTGGTGCGGACTCACTTCGGTGACCATACCTAACAGCGTAACTACTATCGGAGAAGGGGCTTTCTCTGGAGTAGCCCAAATCTTTTATAACGGTTCCGCTGTCGGTTCACCTTGGGGTGCTGAGCACTTGGGAATTGTTGTTGCAAATCTGGAGTGCGTTTGGGAAGACAACGATAATCTTGTTGTTCATCCTTTGGGTTATACGATACAGCAGCAAGGCGAAACGTATCGTATTGTTGATAATAACGGTACCGAAATTACTGAACTAACCATTCCGGAGACTTGTACTTATAAGGGTGTTAGTTACAAAATTACGGCTATTGAAAACGGTGCTTTCTATGGCTGTTCCAGCCTAACTTCGGTGACCATTCCCAACAGTGTAACTACTATCGGAGAACGGGCTTTCGAAGGTTGCTCCGGCCTCACCTCGATAACTATACCAAACAGCGTAACTACTATCGGAAATCACGCTTTCTATAACTGCCGGAATCTTACTACGGTGACCATACCGGACAGCGTAACTACTATTGAAGACGGCACTTTCATCGGCTGCTCCGGCCTCACTTCGGTGACCTTACCAGACAGCGTAACTTCTATCGGAAATGACGCTTTCCATGACTGCTCCAGCCTCACCTCGGTTACCATACCGGATAGCGTAACTACTATCGGAGAGGCCGCTTTCTATGATGTGCCGCATATCTATTACAACGGCACCGCCACAGGCGCGCCCTGGGGAGCCTACGCCATAAACTAAGCAAGCGCCGACATTAAGCGCAGACGCAGAAAAACAGCCTGCTCATTGACCAAAATCAGTGGGCAGGCTGTTTTTCTGCGCACCCACACCGCCCATCAACCAGCGCAATGCCCCCTGTGCGCCGACACCATCGGCTCACTGGACACGATTTCCCCTGCCCGCCGCCCACGCCGCGCATTACGATAACGCGTTTATCATTCCGTTATCAACGCCGGTACCGGCCGCAAAAAAATACTCCCCCAGCCGCCCCGCCATAGCGCAGCGTCCGGAGGAGTATTGCCGCAGAACTGCCTACTTGGACAGCGCCTCTATATAGCGCTGCCGATCCTCTTCCGGAACCTCCAGCGCATTCATCGCTTCTATTATTGACAATCCCATATTCTTCATCAGATTACGGATAGAAGCCAACGTACTTTCGATACGAGTCTTATCTACCAAAGCTTGACCCAAACTCCCCATAGACAGCACCTCCTCGTCTGCCTCCATCATAGAACAATTAAACTCATCCTGCAATATGCGCTTTTTCTCATCTACGGACATTTCCGCCGAAAGCAGAGTACTCAAAAATCTGAGCAGACCCTCGCTACGCTCGCCGTTGGGTTCCCCTAAACCGATCATTACCACGGACAGAAGATCGTAATGCTCTTTGTCAGCCTGGACATCGCCGACATAGTTACTCTCCGTCATCTGATAAGCGGTAATGGTGTTCTGATAATATTTCGGCACATCGGTGCATACCCAGACAGAATACACCTTGCGCAGCTTTTCGTAGTGCGACTTGACAAACACCGTCTCCTTCTGCGCTGAGAGTATCCGGGCGCAATAGTATATTCCCCGCTTCAGCAGAGGATAACCCGGATAAAAATCAGCCTGCGCCTCCACGTTGATGATCAATTTAACCGTCTCATCTGTGCTGGGCACAACGGCATCAAAGCAGATATCAAACACCACGCTGCCTTCTGTAGGCGAAGCCCGCTCCTGGCTGCGCCCGCTCAGAAAAGCTCCCGTTTCATCAGGATCCACGGGCAGCTCAGAGACTAAAGGCATACCCTCGATAAACCGCTCCGCAATCGTATCCACATCATAATCGCGGAACTCGATTAAACATCTCTGCATTATCCGGGCCAAAACTCTCTTCTCGGCCAGCAGGCGCTTACAGGAAAAATCATAAGCGTCAATGTCAGACGCTACATCGAGGAGAGACGCCAAAGGCGTTTTGCTGACAGTTTGTACCATTTTTAATCACTGCTTTCCGTAGTTTAATAATTAAACAGCCATCTATGCGCTAACTGCGATGCCAGGCCGCCAAACCAAGCGCAGAGATGCTATGCAGTGATAATGCTGTATCTAAAAATTGATACCTGTGTAATAATATTCAAGTTTTAACTATTTCTGCAAAACCATATTGCAGATTGTCACCGTCTGCATTTATCATAGAACAACATCCCAAATTCGCGGTGACGCTATCATAGCCAAACACCCCTCCAGCCCCGCAAAATCCCGCTGAGCCAGCAGCCGTTCCCGCCAGGGCAGAAGCCGCCGATGCTTACGGCAGTACTGGGCCAGATGGCTGCGGAATTCCTGCACGGTCTGCACTTCGGTAAGCTTGCTGTACAGCTTGGCCAACGCCCAATGCTCGGCTATCTTGTCAACGATCCGCGCCAAAGAGGGATGCTCGGGGATCGGCCGACCAAGACGGTAAGCCTCCAAACGCTCTAACAGCCAGGGATCGCCCAGCAGCCCCCGCCCCAGCATCACCATCGGCTGATGCTCACTTTGCCAGCGCACCGCGCTGAAACCGTCCAAAACATCGCCATTGCCGATGACCGGCACACGCAGAGAATTTCTCCACTTCGCCGCAGCCTCATAATCAACCGCACCCGCAAAAGCCTGCTCCGCGTAACGGCCATGCACAAAAAAAGCGCTCACACCCAAATCCTGCAGGCGCCGGGCCAAAGCCAAACCCAACCCATCGCCGCAGCGCCAGCCCAGGCGCATCTTCGCGGTAATGGGCACGCTGACCGCCGAGCGCACCGCTTCCACGACGCGGCAAGCCGTATCAGGATGGCGCAGCATAGCTGCTCCCGCCCCTTTTTTCACGATCTTAGGTACAGTACAGCCCATATTTATATCAATTACCGCTGCCCCGCGCTCGGTCACAGCCCGCGCCGCAGCTGCCATATATTCAGGGCTGTCGCCAAATAACTGTACTGCAATTGGCCCGCAGGAATCATCCCAGTCCAACAACTTCAGCGTTGCCGAACGGCTGCTCAGAAAAGCCAGAGCCTGAGCGCAGATCATGGGCGTAAAACTCAGCTGCAGCAGACCGCTGCGGCGGCACAGCACCTGAAAGGCCCAGTTGGTGTATCCAGCCACTGGAGCCATAATCCAGGGAGTATATAGTTCAAACGCTCCCAAACGCCATAGGCAACTGCGATCAGCAACGGCAGAATCCAAAATTAAACACCTTGATAGTCAAATAGTTCTGGGAAAATTTCCTCGGCTTTGCCCACAAGCTGCTCTTCAAACCAACGGGTTGGCAGAGACTCCAAATTGACCAGCACAGTACGCGCTCCTGCCCGTTTAGCAATTTCTGCAAATCCGGCCGAAGGCCACACAATCCCTGAAGTCCCGGCAGCGATAAAGAGATCGCATTCCGCTAAAGCTTTATAAGCGGCTTCCATGACCTCAGGGTCTAAAGATTCTTCAAAGAGAATAATATCGTAGCGCAGCGGAGCGCCGCAGCGCTCGCAGGTGCGGTATTCGATGGTTTTATCTTTATAAGGTTTGACACTGCATTTCGTGCAGCGGGTGCGGTGAATGTTGCCGTGCAGCTCCACCACATTATGACTGCCGGCGGCCTGGTGCAGGCCGTCAATATTCTGAGTCAGCACGACCGTATTGCGGCGGTGTTTTTCCAGTTCAGCCAAGGCGTAATGGGTAGCGTTGGGTTCGGTCACAGCAGCCTTACGGCGCAGCTCGGCAAAAGCTTCCCAAACCACTTCGGGATGAGAGCGCAGGGCATGTGCCGTAGCGCAGCGCTCGATGTCGCGGTCTGTCCATAGGCCGCCAGGGCCGCGGAATGGAGCAATACCGGAAGCGACGGACACACCAGCTCCGGTCAGGATGACGATGTTGTGATAATCTTTGATTTTGATTTTTTCTAGTTTTTCGTTGCTCATAAAACCAAGTTCGCACTATGCCGCGGCATTCCCGCTTACAATATAGTCTGCTCCTGGTCTTGTTAACCTAAACATTTGTATAAGCCAATCTGCACAATCAATGCGTACAGCTTCCCGCCGCGCTCAGCCTAACATACGTTTTGCGCAATTTTTTTAACGCGGTCATTTCGGGCTAAGCTTGCGACCTGTCGCAAATATGCGACAGGTCGCTATTGCATAAATTCGTAATTTTTGCTAAATAATCATTAACGTACGTTTTGTCATTCAGAGGGATTCGTTAAGTCATGACGTCCCTTTGCTATCCCTGTGAATTAGCCGCGAATTCGCTGTGAATTTTCGGTAATATTATCGTGCTCTAATTATAACCATTATACCTAAGCGCTAATTAAATCGTAAGCATCAAATGCAGTTTTGGCGTTTACGATAAACTGATGAATATGCTTTAACATCGGCACATTATGATTCCCTCTAAAGAATGGGATGGGGAGATGCGCAAAACACATCAGCAAGCATATAACAGTTACATTAAATAATTATCTGAGAAGGTGAATACAATGACATCTAATGAAACACCTGAAAGCGGCTTAAGCACGCCGTTCTGCATCTTTATATCCGTGGTATTCCCGATAATGGGGCTTATATTCCTTTGTATGTACCCTAATGACGACAAGGGCAAACTGTCACTTCTCGCCGGTATTTTATCTGGAGGTATAGCCTACGCTGTGATTATGAACAGCTAAAATATGCCCCCTTACCCTCCTGCCGGCATCCATTCTTATTTCATCGGGGATAAAGCTACCTTATGATAACCAGCCATAAACTAATTAAATGTTTTCTAGCCGCAATTATTTTGTTGATAGGCACATCTGCCTGCGCCCCGCAAACAAAACTGCAGATTAGCGCAGATCGCAGTGTATCAGGCAAAATATCCGTTTTAGACGGTGACAAAACAATCGCCGAAAAAGAATTGATACGCGGCAAATGCGCAGTTAAAATTCCCCGCGGCCGCAACCTTATTCTAAAGCTGAATTCTTCAGGATTGAGTTTCTGTCCTGAGATCATCAAAATCGGCAGTAATCAAGAAGAAGACATGCTGCATCTGGCAGACAAAAAGGTTGAACTGGAATACCCGCAAATCATGTATGATTCCAAAGTCACCATCAAATTCGAAGCACTGGATGACAGCTTCGAATCGTTCTCTAAAGAGCAAGATATAAAGGATATAAAAGCCCCCCTAATCCTAACCATTCCCGACAACACCCCTATAAAAATAACGGCGTCGGCATCTTCATGCGCTTCGGCAGTTTATGAATATACACCGAATCCATCATCAGAGGCTGCCAAAGCAATTCTGCTCAAACTCTCCAGAAATGAAGGCCGCCTCGATGTTGCCGTCAGCGGCTTCAACCTCGACAAAGCGCAGTACAAACTCAGCAACGCTGGCAAAGTCATATCCAGCGGACCTGCCGCAAAACTAAACGGCTCTTTTCAATGCTTCCCCTTAAATACCGCTTACGAGTTAACCATTTTCGGACCTAATATCATCACTTGTAAAAAGACCTTTAAACCCACGGCGGAAAGCCCCGACCAAGACTTCAGCTGCATACTCGTTCGCAATGAAGGAAAGATCAACTTTGCAATAACCGGTGACAGCATGGATAAAGCCAAATATAAAATAATGAAACATGGCAAACAGATAGCCGGCGGAACAGCAAAAGAACTCAACGGTTCAGTTAAATACCTGCCGTTCAATACCACTTACGATGTCATCATCTTCGGTCCCGCGCTGGCAACCTGTAAACAGTCATTTAAACCGACGATTGCCAAACCTGAGATTTCCTTAAAACTGACAGCTAATGTGGACATATCTGATATTATGCGAGATGCGAACCAATTTTTTAAAGCCTGCCGCCAACTTCAACTAGCATTTAATAAAATGATAGCCACAGATTCCGATAATGACGTTCATAGTTATTATCCAGCAGTAAGTCGTTTTGAGGAATACATTTTACCGGATAGTCTGCACAAACTACTTCTAAATGAAGCTTACCGCAACGATTCCCTGATGGCAATTGGATATATAACAAAACAAAGCAGAAATTATTTTCTTGTAGCAACAGTTACTACTTCTAGGAGAATAGATTATGCATTAACATGCAAAAAAATAGATACAAAGCAAATACTCAACTCATCCGATGCTCAATCATGGAGTTATGTTAACACCAACGATCAAACTGTTACTATTTGTCATAACAAAACCGGTATCAAGATGAATGGTATTTACAACAAAAAGTTAGCCCATTACGAATTTGATTATTATGCACTGTTGCGCGACCATACTTCATTAGGAAGGTTGTACAATCTATGATATTTTGCTGTTACCCCATATCCGACACGCTGCGGTATTAGCAAATCAACAGCACGCCATAAACAGAATAAGCGCCGGACACACCGCCGGCGCTTATTCTTTACTCACTACAGCTTAAGCAGCTACTTACCGTACTTTTCCCTGAACGCTTTCGCGCCCTCGGCAAAGGCCTTGAAGTTGATCTCATGCAGCTTCGGTTTCAAACCGCGGCGCAGAGCCTCCAGGAATGTCTCCTCCGGGAATATCTGCGTAGCCGCTTGGAAAGCGCCCAGGCACACCACATTCTTCAGAATGCGCTTGCCCAAATTTTGGGCGATCTCCGAGAAGGGCACACCATAAACCTTGACCCCTTCTGGCAGTTCAGGCACTTCAAAGATCACCGTACTGTCGTAGAGAACTATGCCGCCTGGAGCCACAGTACCCGCGAATTTAACCAGACTTGGCTGGTTGAAGGCCACAAACACGTCGGGCATAGGCGCAGCCGGAGAGAGAACTTCTTCCTTAGCGATGTGCACATCGGCATAAGATGTACCGCCACGAGATTCCGGGCCGTAGCTAGGGATATGCGTGGAATCGAAACCTTCCTGCAGACCAGCGCGAGTCAGCAGCAAAGCCGCCGTCTGAGCGCCATCACCGCCGGAACCAGCGAACTTAATGGCTATATCTTCGGCATTCAGATGGCTGGGGAAACCTTTAGCAAAGCGCGGCGAAGCTTCAGAACTGGCACCGATTTCTTTAAGCAGCGTTTCGGCCTCATAAGGAGCGCGGTTGATCTCAAAAATGTTGGCCTCTTCACTGATATCCTTTTTGACTCCCAAGGGGAAGATGGGCACCATCTCCTCCTTAACGCGCTGACTGGCTTTGACAGGATCGAGCTTCAGCTGCACCGGGCACTCGGACAGCACTTCGATGAAGGAGAATCCCTTATTGTCCATCTGCAGCTGTATGGCTTTTTTAATGGCCTTTTTGGCTTTGACGCGCTGAGCCACATCGAACAAAGCCACGCGCTCCACATAGACTGGGCCATCTAAACCGGCGATCATCTCAGCTACCTTCATGGGCTGGCCCATGTTTTCTGTACGTCCGTCGGGACTGGTCGCGGTCACCTGGCCGATCAGCGTGGTCGGAGCCATTTGTCCTCCGGTCATGCCGTAAGTGGTGTTATTAATAAATATCACCGTAATCGGTGCCCCCAGTTGAGCGGCAGAAACTATTTCTGCTAAACCTATGGACGCCAAGTCGCCGTCGCCCTGATAAGAAATTACGATAGAATCGGGACGGGCCAATTTCTGACCCAGAGCCACCGCTGGAGCGCGTCCATGGGCAGCCTGCTGATTGCCCACATCCATGTAGTAATAAAGGAATACACTGCAGCCTACCGGAGAGATAGCCACTGTGCGATCCTGAATATCCAGCTCGGCAATAGCTTCGGACACGAATTTGTGCACCAAGCCATGGCCGCAGCCGGGACAATAGTGGGTAGAATGGCCCTTTATACCCTCGCCATGGGCATGGCGTTCAAAAGTCTCGTAGAAGACGTGGTTCATGCCTTCACCTCCATATTGAGCACAGCTTGCACGATCTCTTCGCTCTGAGGCAGAACCCCGCCTAAACGCTGGACGTGATCGATTTGAGGAGTCGGAATACCCGCGTGGCTCAGCGCCAAGCGCAGCTCATTTTCCAGCTGGCCGGGAGAAGCTTCCACGACGACAACTCGCCGCACCGTTCCCTGCTCTAAAACGGGCTTAAGCTGCTTGATGGGGAAAGGCCAATAAGTAATGGGACGGAAAAGACCGGCTTTAATGCCTTTGGCTCTCAAAGTGCGAATGGCACCCTTGGTCATGCGCGCCGGAGTGTTGGCGGCTACGAACAGCACTTCAGCATCGTCAGTCATAAAACAATCAGCGCGCTGCTCATTCTCGGTCATCTCAGCGTACATAGCGTTGAGCTTCTCGTTAAACTTCTCTAAATCCACATCGGTCAGACGAATAGAAACTATCACATTAGCGCGATGATCGCGGTCACCGGCAGTAGCCCACTCGGGAATTCCAGGCTCAATCATGTGATCCGGCAATTTCACCTGCCCAGTCACCTGCCCCATATAACCATCGCCTAATACAATTACCGGCTGACGATATTTAAACGCCAAATCAAAGGCCAGCATAGTTAAATCGAGCATTTCCTGCGGGCCCTCAGGCGCTAAGGTTATAGCGTGGGTATTGCCATGGCCTAATCCGCGGCAGGCTAACTTAATGTCACTCTGTTCAGGAGCGATATTGCCGAGACCTGGGCCGCCGCGCATCACGTTGACAAATACACCGGGGACTTCTGCGCCAATCATATAAGAAATGCCTTCCAGCATTAAGCTGAAACCGGGAGAAGAGGTAAAGGTCATACAGCGCCGGCCAGCACCGCCGCAGCCGTACATATGATTAACCGTAGCCACCTCGCTCACGGCCTGCAGGAATACTCCTTTCAGGTGCGGCAAGACTTTAGCCATCAGTTCAGCGCCCTCTGTAGAGGGGGTGATGGGATAGCCGAAAAAGTGACGGCATCCTGCTAACATAGCCCCAATAGCCGAAGCATACGTACCTTTGATCATCAAAGGCTCAACCTTGGGCAAAGGAATCTGCTTATCAGGTATAGGAGCAGCTACCGGCAGTTCCTGACGTGGTGCCGCAGCCTGCTCTTCTGCAGGAAGCTCCCAAAAATATTTAATATTGTCGGGATGCAGAGCATAAGGCTCAGGGCAAGCCGAGAAACAAGTGCCGCAGCCGATACAGTTGTCTAAATTGACATGTACGGGTACACAGCCAGTCTCCGGATTGACTTCGTTGGTAAATTCAATGCATTTTTTGGGACAAGCCACAATGCAACGGCCGCAGCCCTTGCAATACTGAGGCAGCAAGAACGGCTTAGGACGCGCAGTCTTGCTGGCATTTACATTAGACATTCACACACATCCTCCATGGGGAGTAGCTCGAATACGAGTTATAAAAAATTCCTGTTATTACAAGATACCCCTGCTCTAAGAACCCAAATTTAAAAAAAGGATAAAAGCAAAACTACATGAATCTTTTTGGCGTTTTAAACCACATTTAAAAAATAATTGGCCAAACACAATTGATATCTGTCGGTCTAGCCCCATGCGCTGTTAGCCCAGCGATAGAATAGCGCCCAACAGCGCAGTTATAGGTTCTATCGCGTAAGTTAATGCATCCAGATAGTCCAGGGTCAGATACGGATAAGTCATGATTGTGCCAAGGCCTAGCAGTATTGCAAAGCAGGACAAATCTTCATGTTACAGCGAGACAGCAAAATCCAGTCTTTAACGGAACGCCAAGCGGAGATACTTCGTTACGTACACGCTTATATAAGCGAACGCGGTTTTGCACCTTCTATACGCGAAATTGGCGATGCCGTCCAGCTGTCTTCCAGTTCAACGGTCCACAGCCATCTGAACTCCCTAATTGAAAAGGGGTTTATCCGCCGCAATCCTTCGAAGCCGCGCTCTCTCGAAGTCATCAATTGGGAGCAAGCTCTGGCCGCTATGCCTAGACACCGCTCTGCTGCCTCCGGTCAATCCCAGGTCTCACAGCTAGACCTCAGCAACTTCATCAATAAAGCAGCTAATTCCCTAATTTACCGCATTAGTTCTGATCGCTATGTCGATCAGGCCATTATGCCTGGTGACATGGTTATCGTCGATCCCAGCCAAGCGGCCGCCGACGGCGATATGGTCCTGACCCAAGAAGCCAAACGGGAGCCGGAGATTCACACTTATTCTGCCGCTCAGCAGGTCAGCGGTGTAGTTGGGCGCGTAGCTGGGGTAATCCGTACACTGCCACATCCTTTAAATTCCTAGTTAAACTTCTTAGCCTTATGTCTATAACTACCAAAACTGGCGATACCGGCATGACCTCCTTAATCGGAGGTAAGCGCATTTCCAAAGCTTCTCTCCGCGTCAGCGCATATGGAGATATTGATGAGCTCAGCTCTAATTTAGGCTTAGCTGCTGCCTATGCCACTTCTGCTTGCCCTGAATTAGCTTCTGAGCTGCATAATATTCAGCGCGACCTCTTTCTGCTAGCCGCTGATTTTGCGTCCAATTCTCCAGACCATTTCCGCATCGGCGCTGAACATATCGAACATCTGGAAGCACTCAGCCAAAAACTGGAAGCACAGATTCCACCGCAGCGCTGTTTCTTGATTCCTGGAGGATGCTTGGCCGCCGCCCAGCTGCACGTAGCCCGCACAGTCTGCCGCCGCGCTGAGCGTCAGGCAATAGCTTTGCAAAACGAAGAAACCGTCAGCGCTAAGGGATTAGTTTATCTCAACAGGCTGTCAGACTACCTGTACTTAGCCGCTAGAACCGCTAATCACAGAAGCGGAATTGAAGATATTAAAGCTTAGGAGTTCACCTCTGCCGCAAGCGGCATCTCCACCTCCCATCCGCAGCATCTCCCCCTCCCTTCCTTTAGGGGGAGTCAGATAGTTCGCTAGTTAGCTGATCGCTAGCTAAATGATATTACCTTTAGGGGAAGGAAAGCAGACAGCCAACTTAATGATCTAAAAAAGGTGTTATCCTTTTTTCAAAGCGCATAGATAAAGGATTTATCCTCTTTTTTTCTTAAAACCCCTTGCACAGCAGCCAAAGCGGTGCTATAATCCCCCCGTAATTTTATGGAGGTCCGTTATAATGGCCGAAACCGCAAAAAAGAAAGTTAAAACTCCCGAGAAGATGGTCTTGGTGCAGGAGCGCCGCCGTAAACATAACCGCAGCATCAACACCCGCGTAAAGAACACCTTCAAAGAGGCTCTGGCCAGCCTCGAGAGCGAAGCCGACACCGCTAAGGCTGTAAGTACCGCTTTTTCCGCTATTGACCGCGCCGTATCCAAGGGCGTTATTCACAAGAATAAAGCAGCCCGCCGCAAATCCCGCTTAGCGAAGAAAATCAACGCCGCTATGGCTGAAGAGAACTAATTACAAATCTCTTATTCAGTAAATATAAAGCGCTCTCTCGTTAAGGCAAAGACGCCGATAAACGAAGAGCGCTTTTTGATTGCTCTGATTGCCAACAGAATATTTTCTACTTCCAGCTGCTTATCCCAGCTGCTACGGTTTCTCCCTTCTCCCATCCATTTAGCGTTCTTCATCTTCGGCCACCAGCACCATATTCTATTCTGGCACTAGTACAACATATACAAGCAATTATTTCACATCACGTAAAAACTTAGATGATGGAGTTGCCAGAACCTATCGCATAGCACCTTCAACAGCCATACCTTCTTGCTCCATTAAAGCAATCGCACATGTCTTGAGCAACTTGCCGCCAGTATCAAATTCAAACAGATCGCAAACCTCGGGATCGCAACAATAACCACCTTGCGCTATATCAAAATGCTCTATTAATTCGTCGGGGACTTGTTCTCAGCTAACCCCAGCTACCTGCAGTTGCCAGGCCATATCTTCATCATCAAAATTACTAATAACTTCAGAACGATGAAGGTGTGCTTTACGGGCAATATATTCAATCAGTCAGCAGAACAGAACTGGCCTGTTTAAAATACTGCTAAAATACTCACAAAAAGAAACAGATGTTCACTATTTTTAACAAAACATATTGATTTTTACCCAGATTACTGCTATTATTTTTTCAACATATAAAACAAAAACAGCCCCAACTACAACCCTAACTATTGACCCATTTTGTTTAGGTAGATTAATTGTGCCCATTAATTATCGTACCATTCTGCACAGCGATCTCAACAGTTTTTTCGCCTCAGTAGAGATCGCTCTCAACCCTTCCCTGCGCGGCAAAGCTGTAGCGGTCTGCGGTTCCCAGGAGGACCGCCATGGCATCGTCCTAGCCAAATCCGAACCCGCCAAACGCGCCGGCATCAAGACTGGCATGGCCAACTGGCAAGCCCAGCAGCTTTGCCCTCAGCTTATAATAGTTCACCCTCACTACGACCAATATAAAAAATATTCCGAAATCGTGCGCCATATTTATCAGCGTTATAGCAATCTGGTGGAGCCTTATGGCATGGATGAATGCTGGATAGATGTCAGCGCCAGCCAGCTCATCGGCAGCGATGGCCTGCAGATCGCCGAAGATATACGCCAGACCGTCAAAAAGGAGACCGGACTGACAGTCAGCATAGGCATTTCATTTACCAAAAGTTTCGCTAAGCTGGGATCGGATATGAAAAAACCCGACGCCATCACTGTATTATCCCCGCAGAATTTCCGCGAGAAGGTCTGGCCGCTCCCCGTTAATGAGCTTATTTTCGTCGGCCGGGCTACTACGCACAAACTGCGCCAATACGGTATTCGCACCATCGGCGCTCTGGCTCAGGCTCCCTGTGAATTTGTGCAGCGCCTTCTCGGCCAAAACGGCCTCAAACTGTGGCAGGCGGCCAATGGACTGGATGCATCCCGCGTCATGCCCATGGACTTTTGCGCTCCTATAAAATCGCTCAGCCACGGTACCACCTGTACGGCCGATTTGCGCAGTGAACAGGAAATTTGGCAGCTAATTCTATATCTTATGCAAAAATTAGGCGCAAAACTGCTCAGCCATAACTTACGCGCTTACGGAGTTTCTCTTTGCATTAGGGACAGCAATCTGCTGTTCCACAGCTATCAGTGCAGTCTTAGCACCCCCACCCAAAATCCAGCAGTTTTATCCCGCGCCTGCTGGCAGCTCTTTCAGAGCCATTACCACTGGCCCGCCCCAGTGCGCGCCCTTACCGTAGGGGCAACCAAATTATCATCCGCGCTCCTACCCTATCAGCTCAGCTTATTTGAGCCCTTGGCCGAAGAGAGCCCTAACTGCAGCCCGACCTCTTCAGGGCTATCTTCTCGTCTAATACCAGTCCAGCCCTCAATATCTGCCGAACGCCAGGATGCTTTTTGCCAAGCCGTAGAACAAATCCGGCAAAAGTTCGGCGCACACGCTATCCGCCCCGCCGTCTTGCTCAGCAGCCTGCCCCTGCCCAAAATTCCCAATGAGTCTCAGATGCCAAGCCAAATGTATATTTAAAAAGTACATTACATCAGGTTAAATAGCGTTGGCAAAATTTTGGAAATATTGAAGCAACCATTTATTTACACCAATATAATATCTAGTTAACATATTTGCTTTATGATTAAAAAAGACAAGCGTCACAGATACGTTTACTTAGTTTGTAAATTTAATTAAGGGGGGAGACATGGAACACACCTACCGACCATTCGTCCACGATCCTAATACCCAGTGCGCAGAGCACCGCGCCTGGCTGACTTTATCGCAGACAGAGGGGCTAAATCTTAAAGATTTATGGAAATATATCTCTCTGTACAGCTATGCGCAAAAAGTATTGGAACATTTGCGGCACAAACGCGAACAAGGCGCTCTCACCAAAATCCGCATACCACCCGACGCTAAGGCAGCCGCTCTAGAAGAGCACGCTCATCGCCGGCGAGAGCGCATACTAACTCCCGCCGACAGCGAATATCCCCGGCAGCTCTTTGATCTGCCTCAGCCGCCAGCAGCGCTTTTTGTGGCTGGGCAGCGCAGTCTGCAGGCCCACAATCAGATATCCATCGTCGGCTCCCGCTTAGCTACCCCTTACGGTATGTCGCTTTCCGCCACATTAGCCCGCAATCTGGCTGAACGGGGCGTCGTCATCACCAGCGGCTTAGCCCGCGGCATCGACGCTCAGGCTCACCGCGGTGCCTTAAAGGGCGGCGGTCACACTATCGCCGTTATCGGCAGCGGCTTAGACGTGTACTATCCCCGAGAAAATACCCGCCTGCAAAAACGTCTGACTGAAGAAGGCAATGTTGTCAGCGAATATGCCTACGGCAGCCCTCCCAATGCCTGGCATTTTCCGGCCCGCAACCGCATAATCGCTGCCCTGTCGCTGGGCACTATAATCGTCCAGGCTTCCACTCACAGCGGCGCTTTGATCACCGCTAATCTCGCCAACGACTTGGGGCGCGAAGTTATGGTTGTGCCCGGTGCCATAGATGTCAGACAAAGCAGCGGGTGTCTACAGCTTCTTTTGGAAGGTGCGAATCCTGTGCGCCACGTTTGCGATGTTTTCGACGTACTCAAAGTATTTGAAGACAGCGCGGCCCAACCGCAGTCTAAAGATATAAATAACACGCACAGCAAAGATCTGTCAGCTGCCGCCCGCCAGCTTCTGCACATTATATCTCCCCGAGGAGACACCGTAGATAGTTTAGCAGAAAAATGCAGCTTATCTCCCGGACTAATAGCAGCAATTCTGCACCAACTGGGGATCACAGGTTACGTTCAGTCACTGCCTGAAGGTATGTGGATCCCCACATTTTAATGGTAACTTAGACGCTTACTTTTAATACACCCAAGCGAACATCGGCCTAAAAGCCCAGGTTCGGCAGGAAATCGGCAGCAAAATCGTAAAAATCTGCTCATGCATATTCTCATCGCAGGCGGGGCAGGATTCATAGGCGCTAATCTCTGCCGGGCCTTATTAAAACGCGGTGACGAGGTTACAGTAATTGACAGCCTTTACACCGGAAAACGCGCTAATCTCGACGATTTGCCTTTGCGCTTTGTTGAAGGCGATATATGTGACCGAGATTTATTGCAACGACAATTTTCGCCAGATCGCCTGCATTTTGATGGAGTGATGAATCTGGCCTGCCCTGCCTCTCCGCCAGCCTACCAAGCCAAGCCCATTGAGACTCTGCTTACAGGTTCCCTTGGCACTGTCAACACTCTGGAAATTGCCCGAGTTCATAAGGCTCGCTATCTGCTAACCTCCACATCAGAGATATATGGAGAACCGGCTGTACATCCGCAAACTGAAGAATACCGCGGCAACGTCAATCCCGTAGGTCCCCGTTCGATGTACGATGAAGCCAAACGTTTTTCCGAAGCCGTAGTTACCGCTTACGCCACTACGTACGGCCTAAGCACAGCTATTGTGCGTATTTTTAACACCTACGGACCTTTTATGCAGCCCGATGATGGGCGCGTAATCACCAATTTTCTCAATCAGGCCCTGGTTGGCGCACCGCTAACCATATATGGGGACGGCTCACAGACCCGTTCTTTCTGCTACGTGGACGATTTAATCGCTGGTTTACTGGCTATGTTCGATTCTCACGAAAATGGCCCCATCAACCTAGGCAATCCGCAAGAAGTGACCATACGCGAATTAGTCAGCGCAGTCAAGTCCATCAGCGGTAAAGACTGCACCGTCACCTATCACCCCCTCCCCGGCGATGACCCTACACGGCGCTGTCCCGACATTACCAAAGCTAAAACGCTTTTAAATTGGCAGCCCCACACAGATTTGCACACAGGCCTGCAGGCTGTTTGGGAATGGTTTCAGCGCTAGCACTTATATCTGACGATCATTCACAGCTACTGACGCTGCAGAGTCAGTAGCTGTCGGTACGCTTACTGACAGCGCCGAAGACAGGTGCGCCAGACAAGGCCACGAGAGCCAAGCTAAAAGTGCGCCTATCCCCAGGCGATAAGCCACCATTACCGTAAGCACAGTCTGTAGCGATTCCCAATGCACACCAATGTCAGCCGTTTTATACAGGGCTAGATCCAGAGGGATGCCGCGAAAAACATACATATTGCCAAGCTTGCATAGAAAAGCCGTTAGACTGGCACCAGCGCCGCAGACAGCGAAACTCCAGCGTGAGGTCCCTAATGCCGATACAATAATATCGATAACCAAAGCCTCGGCTATCAAAGCCGGCATGATCATAATTTTTAAGCCACCGGCCATCAGTAAATTTACGATTGCGCTAGCTAAGCCCATCACCGTAATACGTCCAAAGCGCGGTTTATACTGAAAGGCCAGAATATAGGCACAGGCATTGATGATCACCATAAAAGATCCGGTTAGAGGAAATTTAAGCGCATGCAGCAGTGTGCCCAAAGTCAATTCTAAGGCAGTGTTGCAAGCAACTACCATGGCCATTATGGCAATATCGCGAGTAAACGAATATGGTTTCATATTTATACCTCAGCCGCTATGCTTTTTTCTACCTTTCACACTTTAGACAAGCTCAGACCTCTTCAGATACTGCTTCTTCCTGCATAGAGAAGTCTAAATTGACGCAAAAATTCTCAAAAGCCAGCGCTGCTTCTCGCTGCAAACGCCTCTCCATTAATGTATATTCCTGTAGCATCTTTCTGCCAAAATCGGTAAGTTCAGCGCCCCCTCCAGCTGCGCCACCGCTATGCGAGCGCAATATCTGACGCTGAACAGCGGATTCCAAACGCTTAATCAAAGCATGAGCTTTACTGTACGACATTCCCATTTCCAAAGCGGCTTGGCGCAGCGAACCCAGACTATCCGTAAGGCATAACAATTTATAAGGTCCCGCCCCCATAAACCGCCCACACTCATCACAAATCATAATTTTCAGCTGCATTTGCATGATTTTTACCACACTTTATCTGTCGCTATCTTTGTCATAATACAACGGCTTTTCTAGGACCCCTTTTCGCGGCTACGACAAAAGGAAATGCCCAAGACTGTTGGATAATCGAGGTTTAGCGTGTATCATGTGAGAGCCTGTACGCAGGCATAAACATTGCGATAATTGCAGATTAACAGCATTTTCTATGTCAGCAAGCCTTAACTAAATGGCCTTGGCGAATTATTGAATGATATGGCCTTCTGCTGGGAAAGTTCGGCGTTACTAATGGCAGCTTCTAAAGAAGGACTACCTTTAGCACAAGGGAAAATATCTATATTTATGTCACTGAAGAGGAATTATTTACTTTATGATTTATAAGCGCCATCGCTATTCAGTTCTGTCCGCATTACTGCTAACCGCTTTGTTATTATCCTGCATTCCAGCCTTTGCCGCAGGTAAAAGCTGGGTAATTGCTGCCCGCAAAGCCGGCATTGTAGAAAGTAAACTAGCCCAAAGCCAAAGCTGGCTGCGCATTCCCAATTCGCGCCGCTTAGGACTAGATGACAGCATACGCACCAACGAAAAAGGCAAAGCCACCTTAACATTAGCGGACAGCAGTCTCATCGCCATCAATCCCAACACGACTGTCGTCATGCGCAAATTCGTCCTCAATTCGCGTCAGCGGCACGTGGAGACAGACATTGAGTGCGGTCATCTGCGCACCCAGGTTTCCAAATTCAGAGGTCAGGACAACCGTTACCAAATTACTTCCCCCAACGCAGTTATGGCTGCCCAAGGTACGGATTTCAGTGCCAGAGTTATTGGTGTTGAAAAGAATGTAAAAACAATTATTTGTGTGTATTCCGGCAGTGTCTCCGTGAAAAACCGCCGGACAGATGAAGTCCTTATCGTTACCGCTGGCCACGGTGCCATAATTTACAATGAAGAGCCTTTGGCTTTATTCGACTTTAACATCAACGGCACTAAAATTACTAACATATCAGCCAGCGCCATGCAAAATGGCAATGTCGATCTCAGCGAATTTGAAGAAGAAATAGAGCTTCCTCAAGGCGGAGATGCGCGGCTTCAGGCTATACCGCCCGAAACCCGCGGTGAGATCGGCGGCCGCCAAGAGCCTTTAGGCATTGACAGTATGGGCACTTCCGGCGAACGCAGCAATCCTGCCGCCCCGATTATTCCCACTAATCCTGCCAGCAACACCGGTTCCGTGGTGATCGATTTAACCCCATTTAATCACTAATTAAACGAGATACAGTGCTAATTAAGCAACTGTTCAGAAAAATGCTCAACGGTTACAGCTCCAGGCAGCAGCGCAAATCGCTGTGTCTAGGAGCTGTAATTGGTATTGCAGTAACGGCATTTTGTCTTCTAAACAGCACTCACGACTGGCTGCGCTTTGCTGAAAATCTCGTGCAGCGCACTTGGATGGACCGCTATTATGCCACTTACCGGCAACAAGCCAGCGAGCAATATATTTCCAGCAGCGCTGCTTTACTGGACCGCTCCTTTACCGAAAAGGTTGTCTTAGTAGTCTTTGACGACTCTTCCCTGCGCTCAGGCCTGCGCTGGCCCATTTCCCGCTCGCTCTATGCCGAATTAGTCCGCAAACTAAAAATTGCCGGTGCCAAAACGATAGCCTTTGATATTATTTTTAGCGGCCCCAGCCAAGACTCCAGATCGGACAAAACGCTCCAGCAGGTCTTTGCCGACCCAGCTGTGATAGTTCCCTACGGTTTGCTAGGGCGTGAAACTTCCATAGGACGCGGGCTGCTGTACCCTCCGCTGGTAAGCACCTGGAGCGAACAGGACAGACAGCGCCGTTTAGGCTTTACTATGGAAGTTGCCGACCCTATAGATAAACGCGTACGCCTAGCAGTATTAAAAGTTACCCCTCCCTCCCATATTTCTGATGCTCCTCACTATTCGCTTACCGTAACCGCTCTCGCCCATTTTTTAGATATTTCTCCTCAGCAAGTTTTAGAGCGCTGCTCCAAAAAATTGGAAACGGCGGACATTACTTTGGCGGGTTCTCCCTATGCTTTCACAGCAGCTGTAGGCCGCATCGCCTATTGCGGTTCCGATTTAACCTCAGGCACTCTTGAAGCCGCTGCCGAAACAAAGCCAGCACCAGAATCCGAGTTGGACATTACCAGCGGCACTATAGGCCATTCGGTCCGCCAGCAGCCTCCCAGTAAATTAGCGCACAGCAATGTTCCACCCATTTCCGACTACCTGCAGGTTTGGCCCGTCCAGGAGATTCTCTCGGTCCCTGATGCTGATTTGCCAGGCCTGTTCGGAGTCAGCATTAACCCAGCCAACGGCCGGGAGACCCCCAATCAGGTCTTGGCGCTGGTGGGGGTCAACGTGCCCGGTGGCTACGACATAAAGATGTCTGATGTAGGCAGCATTTCCGGGGTCAGTATCCACGCCAACATCCTCTGGAATTTAATGCAGGGTACATTTCTCAAAGATTACAGCACCCAGCTTTCCTCAGGTATTTTCATAATAACCCTGGCGTTTTTAGCCGCCCTGTTAGCTACTTACTGCGAAATTAAATGGGCGGGTAGCTTGTTTTTGCTGTTATGCGGCGGTTATTGGTACCTGGGATACCAGCTCATGTACGCGCAATACTTTAGCCAAGGCGGCATCATCATACCCGTATTTGCTCCCTGGTTAGGGGCTGCTGCCAGTTTCAGCGCGATTACCCTGCGCAACATCTTAGTCGAGCGCACTGCCAAACAAACTATGCACAACGCTTTAGCCGACGTGCTTCCAGTACCCGACATCGAAGATTGGGTCAACAACAGAGGCCTAGAGATTGGCGCAAAAGAGCGCGATCTGACCATCCTATTTTCAGATATTCGCGGTTACACCGATCTTTCCGAGACTCTCAAGCCGACAGATATCACCGAAATGCTCAACACCTATCACGAAGCGATGGGCAGTATTTTTGAGCGCTATGGAGGGATTATTTTTGATTATCAAGGCGATGCCCAAATGGTTGTTTTCGGCTTAGCCCCAGCTTCTCAGCCCAATCATGCCGCTGCAGCCGTTAAAGCTGCTGCCGCTATGGTTTTGCGCCTAGAGCAGCTGCGCCATGAATGGAAGGCACAAAAGCGCCCAGTTTTTGAGTGCGGCATAGGCGTCTGTACGGGCGCAGTCGCTTTGGGAGTAATCGGCTCCAAATATCGCAAACAAATATGCGCAATAGGCGATCCCACCAACACCTCAGCGCGTATGCAGGGCAAATCCAAAGAGCTGAACAGCCCGGTATTGATGACCGAAAGCACATACAAAGCAGCCGGAAACGGCATAGACGCTTTCTTCATTCAATCCGTCAGCGTCAAAGGCAAGCGCGCCCCTCTGAAAGTCTATGGAGTAGACTTAGCCAAAATGTCTGAGCGGCTGCGCCAAGACGATCTCCATCTTGACGAAAGATCGGTATCTATGCTGCTGATTTCTCTTGTTCAGGTAAATCCGGGCCAGGAAGAGCGGCAAGTTACCGCACTGCAGAATATCTGCAATTCCTGTACAGCCCATAACTCAGGCTGGGCTGTTTTCCTGGGGGATACCTATAGCTGCACATTCGCCTCCGTATTCGGCTGTTCTGGCCAAGAAAGCGAGAATTCCGCCATAAAAGCCTATCATACGGCCCTAGAAATTTTAGAGAAATACTATCGCCTGCCCGCAAGCGAACCAGATTCGCTGTTTATCACTCTGCACGGCGGCTGGGTAAGCGTCCGGGAAAACCGTGAAAAAGATGCTGGTTTATGTTCCATTCAGGGCGAAGCGTGGCAAACACTCCAAGACCTCCATCAAAAATGCCAAAGGCTTCCCAGCGATTTCATAGCGACCGAAACAGTTTTGCCAGCCCTTGGTGAAGATGTATGCGCTCAGGTAATTTCGACCTATAAAGTTCCCCGCAAAAAACAGACGTTGGCCATTTACGCTGTTAAACCAAAAGCAGTTCAACATGCAAAGAAGGCAGGACAAATATCATTTAGTTAGCGTTCAGCTAAATTGCGAACTATCTGACTCCCCCTAAAGGATGGGAGGGGGAGATGTCGCAACTGCGACAGAGGGGGTGCCCACGACTGAGGGAGAATCAAGGGCTAACGCATGTTTTATGCAAGCTTGAACGCTGATATAAACGTGGTGATAATTGCATATGAGTCAATATTCTCAATATCGTTGACTCGTAAGTTAACGACATTGAGTCTTAACTAAATGACATTGAAGGCAGGACAAATAGAACATAGTTAAGTAATTAACAACTAATATTGTATAGGTAATATCAAAATAACATAGAGCACTTAACTGAAATAAACCGACCCTGAACACAATAATATGGACGAAGCAGTTATATTAAAGGACCCTTACATGAGCTCTAAGCCGTCTAACCTCGATAATATTGCCAAATTTATAGCCGACAATGCGCTTTTTGAATCGCTGTCCCGCCCTGTAATCCGCTCCATCGCCGCCAAGCTGCACGAGCAGCATGTCGCTCCCGGAAAAATCATCATGCAGGAGGGAGAAGTAGGAGATTCTTTTTATATTATTTACAAGGGCCATGTGCGCGCTGTGCTAAACCGCCAGGGGCAGGACTGTATACTCTCGGAGATGGGCCACGGCGAAGGATTTGGCGAAATGGCTTTGCTCAGCGATAACCCGCGTTCCTGCACAATTCAAGCTATCGATGAAGTCCATCTTTTAGTCTTAAACAGAGAAGATTTTGAATATCTATACGTGCGTTTTCCCGAATTAGCGCTAAAATTTGAGGAGCTGCGCAGCCAGCGCGTTTCCCTTTTAGAAGATAAAGAATTAAGCGCTTCCACCATTTCCAAATTTATGTCTAACCGCTCTTCACAAGGCGCTTTAGACTATGCTATGTTAGATACTCTCTGCAAATTAAACGAAGCCGCTGGCGGCCCAGAACAAGCTGAGCACTGCAAAGAGACTGGCCAGCTGGCACGCGAGATGAGCAAGATTCTCTGTCCCCTGGTTGGCGAAGAGCTTTTATTCGCAGGTTACTTACATGAAATCAGCAAAATTGCCATACCGCGGGAAATAGTTATCAAAGAACGCCAGGGGTTGCCCTTAGCCCCAGAAGAAGCTGAGTATTTTCGGGGATTGTACACCAAAGCCACGGCAATTCTACAGCCAGAGCCAGTCTTGTACAAACGCTTGGAATTTATAGGCGACCTCGACGCTGAAGATTATCACGAAATGCGCCTCGAAGCCCAGATTCTAAAAGTTGCCAACGATTTCTTAGAGCTGCGCTCCAAGCATTACCGCGGCCTTTCCAATGATGAAGCCATAGAGCGCATGACTGCTCTCTCCGGCACTCTGTACAATCCGCGTATTCTCACCTCTTTGCGCAAAAACATAGGCAAGTTCCACGATGTCCGCGTCGAAGCCCAGCTCAATGCTATGCGCATGATAGTTTTAGCCTTAGACCAAAAGGACAATTACACATACCGCCACTCGCTAGACGTGCGCAATATCACAGCCGAATTATGCCGGCGTCTAAACTTAAGCCGTCAGGAACAGCGTCTGGCCGAGATAGCTGCCGAGCTTCATGATGCCGGTAAAATATATATCGATGAAAGCATACTCAACGCTCCACGCCGCCTGACCGAAGCGGAATTCGCCATCATGAAAACCCATGCCCAGCGCTCTGCTGATTTTTTTGCCGATATTTATGGTATGGATGAATTAGCCAAAATAATCAGCGCCCACCATGAAAAATTCAGCGGCCAAGGCTATCCTCACGGCCTTAAAGGTGAAGAGATACCGTTTATTGCCCGCATTATGGCTGTTGCTGATGTATGGAGCGCACTGACAACTCCCCGTGTTTACCGTCAAAGCAGCCAAGGCAAGCCTTCAGGCATGCCGCTTGACAAAGCCCTGCAGGAAATGGAGCACATGGCAGAACTGGGCCATTTCGATCCCAAGATATTTGCTGAATTCCACAAATATGCACAGGAAAATCAGCAAATATCCAATAGTTCTAATAATGGCCGTGACCTGCCCAATGCTTAAGTTGCGCCCAACAAACTGCGCACAAGCGCTTTCATAACTAAGGAGCCACAGCGTTATGGCCGATAACAGTCCAAACACAGCTGATATAAGCGAAGATGAGTTAAAAGCTCAGGCGCGTAAAATGAAGGTCAAATACGTCAATTTGGCCACACTGCAGGTCAATCCGGAAATCGGTCAGGTTATTCCTGAAGCGATCGCCAGGCGCTATGTACTAGTCTGCATAAGCAAACTGGAGCGAAAAGTAGTATTAGCGATGGCCGATCCGCTCGATGTTTTCGCCATGGACGACATCAAGTTCCGCACCGGTTTTGACGTTGAATCCGTTTTAGCCCGCAAAGGTGATATTCTCAAGACCATCGAGACCGTCTATGGGGGCGACAATCGCTGGAAAGACTTGGTAGATCAGGCCAGCGACGCTCATATTCAAGTAGTCGAAGAGACCAAACCGGAAGATGAAGATATCGATGAAGAGAAGATCGACCGTCCGGTTATCACCTTGGCTAACGCCATCATCACCAATGGCATCGAGCGCCACGCCTCGGACATCCACATTGAGCCTTACGAAAATGAAGTGATCGTGCGCTATCGCGTTGACGGCGTATTAAAAGAAGAGATGCAGCTGCCACGCAACTTACTGGCAGCAGTAGTCGCGCGCATCAAAATTATGGCTTCCCTGCGCATTGACGAAAAGCGCATTCCCCAAGATGGCCGCATTCAGCTGACCGTAGGCACGCGCAATTTGGACCTCCGCGTTTCCACTCTGCCCTCCGTCATGGGCGAATCTATCGTTATGCGTATTTTGGATCGCGGCAACACCAAAGTCGAGCTCACCCAATTGGGCTTCCACGAAAAAGATTTAGACCTATGGATGAAACTGATCAGCCGTCCCCACGGCATTATTTTGGTAACAGGGCCAACCGGGTCCGGTAAGTCTACAACCTTATACGCCACTCTCAACGTGCTCAACAAGCCTGACGTTAAAGTGCTCACCGTTGAAGACCCGGTTGAGTACAACATGAAAGGCATAGTCCAGGTTCAGACCAACAATAAAGCCGGCCTCACCTTTGCCAGTGCGCTGCGCGCCTTCCTGCGCCAAGACCCCGACATCATCATGCTCGGTGAGATCCGCGACCAGGAAACCGCGACTATCGCTGTAGAAGCCGCATTAACAGGCCACCTCGTCTTATCCACCCTGCACACCAATTCAGCCGTAGCTTCGGTCAACCGCCTTATAGATATGGGCCTGGAACCATTTTTGGTCTCTTCAACGATCAACGGAATTTTAGCTCAGCGCCTGCTGCGGCGCGTCTGCAATTCTTGCGGGCGCTCTGTCAAACCCGAGCCAGAACTATGCCGGATATTTGAGGCCAACGGTCTCGATCCCGCCCAAGCGAAACTGCGCCGGGGACGAGGATGCCCCACCTGTAACCAATCCGGTTACAAAGGGCGCATGGGCATTTACGAACTGATGGAGGGCACGGAAAAAATCCGTCAGATGATCGTAGCCCGTGCCCAAGAATACGAATTGCGTGAACAGGCAGTCAAGGACGGTATGACCAATCTTTACCAGGACGGATTATTAAAGGTATTCAACGGCGTTACAACTTATGAAGAACTGCTGAGGGTCACCATCGGCAACTAGCAGGCGCAACTGTTACGTCACCAGCTATATATAATCGTTTCAGCCCATAATATCTGCACACTAAAAAACGCTGAAAAGCTTGACCATAAGCTCTTCAGCGTTTATCTCTGAGCAGCAGTAATTTACCGTTTGGTAATCACATCGCTTCCCATATAAGGACGCAGCACTTCGGGAATAATCACAGAACCGTCAGCCTGCTGGTAGTTTTCCATAATAGCTACCATAGTGCGCCCCACAGCCAAACCAGAGCCATTTAAAGTATGCACATACTCTGTCGGCGCACCAGGAGCGCGGCGGAAGCGCATATTACCGCGGCGGGCCTGGAAATCGGTGCAATTCGAACAGGAGGATATCTCAATCCAACGGTTCTGGGCCGGAGACCAAAATTCCAAATCGTAAGTCATAGCCGACGATAAGCTCATGTCCCCAGCGCTCAGCTGCATCACGCGATAAGGGATCTTCAGGCCTTGCAGCACAGATTCGGCGTCGTTAACCATTTTTTCCAATTCGTCAAAGGAGTTCTCTGGAAGGGAAAATTTTACCATTTCCACTTTATGGAACTGATGAACACGCACTAATCCACGGGTATCGCGCCCAGCCGCTCCCGCTTCAGAGCGGAAACAGGGAGTAAATCCGGTATATTTAATGGGAAGCTGAGAGCCATCAAGAATCTCCCCGCGGTGCATATTGGTTAAGGGGATTTCTGCTGTGGAGATGAGATACATATCATTGGTATCGATATGGAAGACATCTTCAGCAAATTTGGGCAGCTGGCCTGTTGAGTACATGGTTTCCTTATTGGCTATAACCGGAGGAATAATCTCGGTATAACCCTGATGCTGGCAGTGTAGGTCCAGCATATAAGCGATTAGGGCACGTTCTAAACGTGCTCCCTGGCCTAAGAGCATCCAAAAACGCGTACCAGCCAACTTAGTCGAGCGCTCAAAGTCGAAAATTCCCAGCTCAGTCCCCAAATCCCAGTGCGGCTTTAACGGAAAATCGTACTGTTTAATCTCTCCCCAAGTGCGCACGCAGCGGTTGTTGGTATCGTCAAGCCCATCTGGAACAGAATCGTGCGGGAAATTGGGCAAAACTTCGATGGTATGCTGCAGTTCAGCTTCAAATTTCTCCTGCTCGGCTTCCAGCTCAGCGATCTGTTTTTTAATCTCATCGACCTCAGCTTTAATTCCCGAAGTATCTTCACCAGCTTTGCGGCGCTTGCCAAATTCTGCAGAGATTTGGTTGCGCTTGCTCTGCAGCTCTCCGACTTTCGTAATGGCGTCACGGCGCGCCGTGTCCAGCTCGATTAAACGGTCGATCGTTTCCGGCTTAACGCCACGGCGTCCCAGCATACGCTTAGCTTCAGCGGCGTTGGCACGAATAAATTTAATATCCAACATAAACTTGTTACTCCTAACCTAAATAACCCGTTCGAACATAGCAAATTCGAACGAGCTATTCTAACAATCTCTATATAATTATGCGCTTAATAAGGCATGCTCATAATCTTGCGGAACTCTTCCGGACGGGCAGTGTGCTGCATAGCTTCTTCCATGGTAATGAGATTCTTTCTCACCAAGAAACGCAGCGCCATCTCCTGCGTCTGCATACCGTATTCACGCGCCGATGCTGCCATCAGACCCTGAACTTGGTTCAGTTTATTTTCGCGCAACAAAGTTTTAAACTGCGGGCAATTGATAAGCAGTTCAAAAGCCGGCACCAGCCCTTCGCCGGAAGCACTCTTGAGCAGCACCTGACCGACGCAGGCGCGCAGACCATTGGCAATTTGGTTGCGCACCGATTGGTTTAAGTGTCCCGGATAGAAATCGACGATCTTTTCTAAAATACCCTGCACATTAGCAGCTGTGCAGCAAGCTAACACCAAAGTGCCAGATGAGGCCAAACGCAAAACGTTGTCCACCACCTCATAACTATCTAAATCGCCGACGACCACCACGTCAGCACCCTGGTGCTTCAGAGAATTAAAACCGGTTTCATAGCTGATCACGTCATTGCCGATCTCCCGCTGGCAAATAACGCCGCGCTTGTTTTTATGCAGGAAGTCAATGGGGTCTTCCAAAGTAACTATCTGGCAGGTGCGCGTCTCCAAAAGCAAGTCTATTATAGCCGCCATAGTGCAGCTCTTGCCGCTCTGCTTAGGGCCGCCGCAGATGATCAGTCCCGAAGATGATTCCTGAACGATGTTTTTCACTAGCTCGGGAATGCCCAGTTCATCCATGGTCGGAGCAGCTGGAGGATTGGTGCAAATCACCACAGCCACAGAACCGCGCTGTTTGAAGGCATTAACGCGGAAGCGGGACAGTCCCGGAACCGAGAAAGCGAAATCGACTTCTAGCTGATCCTCAAACTCTTCCCGCAAAGGCTCATTCATGATAGCCTCGCCAAAAGCGCGAGTATCCTGGGGAGATAAAATCTGGCTGTCTAAACTCACCAATTGGTTATTGACGCGCATAAGGATAGGGCTTCCGGGCACCAAATGCATGTGCGTAGCCCTATGTTCGATCATACTAGTAAATAAATCTTCAACTTTCATCGCTTTCCCCAATCGTTGTAAAATATCGCTCTCCAATGTCCTTTGGTTAAGACCACGGCATAGGCGAAGTGATAAAATATATTAATTAATTGGCCAATCGGTAGCCGAACAGCCGAATCATCCTACCTCAGTCCGATTATTTGCCCTCTTCTTTATCTTTATCAGCCTGGGCGGCCATACGCGAGACATCCTCTACATTGTGAGCTTTAGCAATAGCCACATCGTAAGTGATCAAGCCTCGTTTATAGAGCTTCACCAGACTATCGTCAAAGGACTGCATGCCCACATTGCGGTTGGTCTGGATGGTTGTCGGTATCTGGTGCGTCTTGCCTTCACGGATCAGGTTGCGCACAGCAGGAACTACCGGCATGACTTCCATAGCCATCACTCTGCCGCTTCCAGATGCCTTGGGCAAGAGAGTCTGGCACAGCACACCTTCTAAGCACACAGACAGCTGCATACGCACCTGTGGCTGCTGATGAGTTGGAAATACGTCTATGATGCGATCTACAGTGCTAGCCGCTGAATTGGTATGCAGGGTAGCAAATACCATGTGACCGGTTTCCGCCGCTGTAATAGCGATGGCAGTCGTTTCATAATCGCGCATCTCACCAATCAGAATGACGTCTGGGTCTTGGCGCAAAACGTGTTTCAAAGCCTGCGCAAAACTATGCGTGTCTGCTCCGACTTCACGCTGGCTGATAACGCAGTTTTTATCCTTATGCACAAACTCGATGGGATCTTCACAGGTAACTATATGACAGCGGCGGTTTTCATTTATATGATTGATCATAGCCGCCAAAGTCGTAGATTTGCCAGAGCCTGTAGGCCCGGTGACCAATACCAAACCGCGAGGACGTAAAGCTAACTCCGCCACAATATCAGGCATTTTCAGCTCTTCCAGAGTCAGAGGACGCGAAGGGATAACGCGCATAGCAGCCGCCCACGATCCGCGCTGCAGATAAATATTAACGCGGAAACGCGAAAGGCCGGGCACGCTATAAGCCATATCCAATTCTCTGTCAGCGACAAATCTGGCTTTTTGCTCATCGGTCAAAATGCTCTCACAGAGATTGCGCACTCGTTCTGGAGTCATCATTTCAAAAGTGGCCGGTGTGAGTTCACCGTCAACGCGGATCATAGGAGCGCACCCCACCTTGATATGCAAGTCAGAAGCGCCGCGTTCCACCATTATGCGCAAGAGATCGTCTATACTAACTTCTTCCCCGTAATCCATCAGGTCTTCGGCAGAATTCACATGCGTAACCACTCTTTCTCTATTATTTTCATAAGACATCCATGACTGTCTGCTCAGCAGAAGAGCAAGCCTAATAAGGTGCTTATGAAAATAAGTGTTTCTAGTATTTCTATGGGTTAACCTGCTATACGCGGAAAAATACCAGAGCAGCTCCAACACGTCAAAAGCTAAAATTCAGCATTAACCTAGGAACAAAGCCGACTGCGCAGAAAAAATAGTAGTGTCATCTCTGGAAGCGCTAAAAGAAATACTTATACTTCCCTCCTCCCAGCCTGAACTAACCCAGCGCTGGCTACGCCTTGCTGCTGCCAATCTGCAAGGATTTGCTACCCAGCCTGAGGTAATTCGCCGTTCTATTAATAAGTCCGGAATGCATGCTGAAGTCCGGCGCTGGAGTGAGACGTGCTATCTGCCTTTAATCGCCAAGACCGTCAATACCAAAATTCCCGGTCTATATTTCGGCCAAGACGGCCAGTTGTACAGCCGCACATTAGACGGAAAGCGCTATTTGCGCAACGATCCCGGCGACAAAATAGTAGATGAGATTTATCTTTACACTCCTATCTCCAATGTAACTGCTGAGCACCTAGCTATTGTGCAGAAATGGGCTGTTTTGCACCTGCTGCCCTTAGGATATGCTAATTGGCAAGAACTATCCCCGGAGCATCGTTTAAGCTTAGTGACTTTTGGCGGTACTTGGGCTAATGCCGAAACAGCTTTAGCCAGCGTCAGCGGCAGCGAATATCAGCAGACCCTTCAGCTATTTCTCAGCGATAAAGTCCATCCCAAACTTAGGCAAAGCGTTCTTAATGCTGGTTTAGATGGACGTTTGCATCCCGATCCCGAAGTGCTGGCCTGGCTTCTGGCCCAGACCGATTGGAATCTCGATCCCTGTTTAGTGGCCATGGCGCGCAGCGCCGCCGCGGATGCTCCTGAAAAGGCCTGGCTTTTGATTCGCCACCCCAATTCCCAAGTGCGCCTGCGCCTTATAGATGTTTACAGCGGCGAAGCCGACTGGCTGGAATGGTTAGTCTGTGAGACCGACGAGCAAGTGCGCAGCCGTCTGCTCAGTGTTATTGAGCAAAGCTACTCAGTCACTGATTTAACTGCTCAGTTATCTGCAGAAGCAAATTCTGCCCGCAAAGAAGCCATAGGCTGGGCCTTAGCTCATTGGCGCCCACTCATAGAAACACCACAAGATTGGCAGTCGCTAAACAGCGCTCTCTTTATGGGTATAGGCAAAAACAACCGCAAAGAATTAAAAGAATATTTGGCTAAGCACAAAAAGCTTTCCCTGCGGGGAAGGTTATTTGGCTAAGAACTTTTTGTGGTTTCGCCCTAAAAAAAAGGGATAAGCCAGACACTAAGAAAAAGTAATAGTTTCAAATAATACTATACAGCGTTTGTACCTCGCTATCAGGTCCAGCGCGGAAGGATCGAGCAATGTCCAGTTGTCCCTTACGTTGCGCAACTCATATTTTCTCGCAATGGTGGTCAGTGCGGCCCCTGTTTTTGGGAATCCGCCAGTTGCGGCGTTTTTTCGGTGAAGAAGATATGCGCCGCAGCGCTATTAATGCGCTCGCCCTGCAGCCTGGCGACCGCGTTTTAAATATGTGTTCCGGATTAGGTGACAATCTGCATCTTTTAGTTAGCAAAGACATTGAATTATTTGCCGCCGACACTAACAAAGACAATGCCGAAGCCTGCCGCCGGGAGATCCGCGAGAACCGCTGGCATAACATTCGCGCTTTGCACTGGAACGGCTATCAGCTGCCTTTTGCTGATTCCAGTTTTGACGCCATCTTCATTACTTACGGTTTTACCAGTTCCGCAAATCCTGAAAGCGTACTCGCTGAATGCGCCCGTCTGCTGAAACCTGGGGGGCGTATTTCCGTCATAGACTGGATTACACCAGGCAAAGGCAATGGCCTTATTGCAGGGCTGCTTTGGCCCCTGCATTTTCTCATGGGCTGCAATCCTTACACTCCTTGGCGCCGCCAGTTTGCCGAACATTTTGAGGTCTGCAAGCAGCAAAAGATTTGGGCAGATATGGCCGCCTTTATCTATGGCCAAAAAAAGACCGCGCCAGCCGGCAGCGAGCCTATTCCAGCTACCGAAACGGAAAATGAGGCCAAGCCCGCCGTAAGCAATCCCCAGCCGTCTAACGCTTTCTGCGGAATGCAATACGCTCAGGCTCACGAAAAGATATACGAAATTCAAGAAGCGCACAAAGCGGCCCGGCTTAACCAAGATGCAGCTCAAGAAGAATATTCTCAGGCAAGCACTCCACCAGTCCAAGCTGCTGCAGATCAGCCAGCTCCAGGAGCTGGCGCCTCGCCATCGGCAGCAAGCGCTTCTTCAGTCTCAGACTCACAGCCGGATTTGCCTAAAGGCGCTCCCAACACAGAAACCAATCAAGAGACAGATAGTTCTGCAGATACTCCCTCCAAAGACAAGAAAAATAACAGCAAAAAGAGACACAGACGCTAGAACCATAATACGTGGCACAACAGCAGATATGCGCAGCACTTTCGTTTGGCAGCGCACACTTTTCAGCACTAATGAAATAATAGCATGAGCAAAAGCATTAACGATTTAGTTGATCAGCTTCGCCAAGAGAGCAATTTACCTGACGCTGCCTTGCTAGAATTGCTGGCAGCGCCAGGTGATTGCCAATATCTGCACGACAGCGCCAATTCTGTGCGCCAAGAGATATACGGCAGTGCTGTATATCTGCGCGGATTAATAGAGTTCACAAACTACTGCCATAACGACTGCTATTACTGCGGGCTCAGGCGCAGCAACAGACAGGCGCAGCGTTACCGCTTAAGTTCAGAAGATATTCTCGCCTGCTGCGCTACGGGCCACAGATTGGGATACCGAACTTTTGTGCTGCAAGGCGGAGAAGACGGTTATTTCAGCGACGAACGTTTAGTTCCGCTGGTAGCTAAAATAAAAGAACTATATCCAGAATGCGCAGTCACCCTCTCGGTAGGCGAACGCTCTAAGGACAGCTACCGCAAACTTAGAGAAGCAGGCGCAGATCGTTATCTATTGCGCCATGAAACCGCTAACCGCAGCCATTACGAAAAACTGCACCCCCAGGAGATGAGCTGGGAAAATCGGCGCCGCTGCCTCTTTGAGCTTAAGGAGCTAGGCTATCAGGTCGGAGCTGGATTAATGGTAGGATCGCCTTTCCAGGAAGATCGCCATCTTCTCGAAGACCTGCGTTTTATGCAGGAGCTTAAGCCCGATATGATCGGCATAGGTCCCTATCTGCGCCAGGCAGACACTCCCTTTGCCGGCTATCCCAATGGCTCTATGTCTAAAACCCTGCGTCTGCTCTCCATTGTGCGCCTAATGTTCCCCTACATCCTTCTGCCAGCAACAACCGCTTTAGGAACGCTCAATCCCCGCGGCAGAGAACTGGGACTCCGGGCAGGGGCCAACGTGCTTATGCCTAATCTATCTCCGCTCAGTGTACGCCGATATTATAATATTTACGACAATAAAATATGCACTGGAGAAGAAGCTGCCGAATGCTTAACCTGTTTATCTGCGCGAATTAAACACGCTGGTTTTACTGTATCAAAGGGCAGAGGCGACGTTAAGCGCACCCACTAACGCCTCCAGCGCACCCTGGCTGCGATGCTGCCAATCGATAATATAAAACATTCGCAGACGCTAGCTGTCAGCGGCTGTACTCTTTCATGGCCCGATCTATTGTGCGTTTAGCGGACTTAGCTGCTTCCGCTTCGCGCTTATCGTACAGTTTTTTACCCTTGGCCAAAGCTACTTCTACTTTAACGTATCCACGGCAGAAATACAGACGCGTAGGCACCAGCGTCAGACCTTTTTCTTTGGTTTTGCCGATCAGCCGCCTAATTTCTTTAGCGTGCAGCAGCAGTTTCCGGCTGCGAAAGGGATCGTGATTAAAGCGATTGCCGGTTTCCCAATGGCTAATCTGCATATTCTTCAGCCAGACTTCCCCCTTATCTACCTGAGCATATGCTTCTCCCAAATTAACGCGGCCCGCTCTCAGAGATTTAACTTCTGTGCCTACCAGCACCAAGCCGCATTGAAACATTTCTTCAAAAATATATTCATGACGGGCTTTGCGATTGACAGCGATAGTTTTTGTTCCATCAGTTTGTACGGAAGACTTATTTTTCTTTTTAGCCATGTTTTATTGCCCATAATGCCCTATTCTAAAATCTACTATCTAGGTATAGCATATCATTGAGAGAATAGTCAATTATTGTTATTCCAATGCCGTTAGCTTAAGGCACCACGAAATAGCCTGTATTCGCTAGGGCAAAATATCAGACAGCAGCTGGAGACATCTGCTCATGCAGAATCTCTAAAGCTAGATCAACTTCTCTCTGCAAATCCTCAAGGGTTCCCTCATTGAGGATGACATAATCGGCTCTTTCTACTTTCTTGTCAATGGGCATTTGCGTCTTTATGCGGGCATAGGCCTGCGCCTCGGTTAAATGATCGCGTTCCTGCAGGCGCTGCAGCTGCAAAGCTTCGGAACAGGCTACGACCCAAACAGTATCCACAAGGGCATCTCCGTTATGCTCATACAACAAGGGAACGACCAAAACCGCCACCTGACAACGCTCCCGCAATTCTCCCAAACACCGAAGACATTCTTTCCAGATAGCCGGATGCATAAGGGCATTTAATTGCTGCAAAAGATCACGATCATCGAAGACCAATTGTCCCAGCCGGCCTCTATCTAAACTGCCGTCCGGATGCAAAATCCCATCGCCAAAATTATCTGCTAGTTCAGCCAAAAGTGGCTGCCCTGGCTCTACCAATTTGCGCGAAATAATATCAGCATCAACAATAGGCAATCCCTTAGCCTGTAAGCGGCGCGATACTTCGCTTTTGCCGCAAGCTATACCACCGGTTAGACCTACTACGTACATTATATTTTCCTTTTAGTCCCAATAGCAATGTCATTTAGTTAAGGCTCGATGACATTGAAAATATTGCTCATATACAATTATTGCTACGTACATGCCCGCGTTCAAACTAGCATATAACTGGTGTCAGACAAATTAAAAGGGAGCTGACACTCCAAGAGCCGCTCCCTTTTAATTACGGTGTAAAATTAACGCAACAGGTTGATGAGTGCGCGATATACGGTATCGCTACCCAGCATTTCGCTAATACTGCAGAAATCGCTCTCTCTGAAGTAGTCACCATTGTAATCTACCCAGTAGTAATCAGACGGCCCATAGGTGCTGATCAGACGACGGTTCCAGCTACCGTTATACCAACGGTTCCAATCATAGGAATTATACCAGCTATTGTTGTAGTAATTGCGCTCATACCAACGCAAACGATTGCGCAGCTCATTATTGCGGCGCATGAGGTCTACATTGTTCCAATTATAGGAATTCCAACCCCGGCGCTCCCAGTTGCGGCGCTCCCAAGCGCGGCGGTTCAATTCGCTCTGGTTCCAGTTCCAGCTCTCCCAGTCGCGGCGATTCTGTTCATAGCGGTCCCAGTTGCGGCGCTCCCTATTACGGCGATCGCGTTCATTGCGATCCCACTCACGGCGTTCGCGGTTGCGACGCTCCAACTCGCGGTTTTCATAATTGCGGCGTTCAACCTGACGGCGATTACGCATACGCTCTCTGAGATCGCTGTAACGTTTATCGCGCTGGATACGCTCTCTACGCTCCT